>CAZONM010000072.1:0-18124 GCA_964580865.1 uncultured Myxococcales bacterium
AGCGCGGCGTCGGCGCGCTCGAGCAGCTGCGCCGTGGCGCGGCCCACGGGGACGTCGTCGGCGCCCACGACGACGCGCGCGGCGCTCGGCAGGTCGGCGAAGCTCGCCACGGTCCCCGCTGCCTGTGGCGACACCACCACCGCGAGCTGATTGCGCGCGAACGTCGCCGGCTCGGTCACCAAGCCGGCCCGCGCCAGCTCGTCCATGGAGCGCCGGTCGGCGCACGCCACCACGTCGGCGGCGGCGCCGTGCGCGAGCTGCGCGCTCAGGGCCTGCGTGCCGGCGAAGTTGAAGGTCACGGCGACGCCGGGGTGTGTCGCGCGGAAGTCCTGCGCCAGCGACGTGAACGGCTCGCGCAGCGAGGCCGCCGCGAAGACCAGCAGCTCCCGCTCTGCGCCGCGCGAGCAGGCAGGGGCGCCGAGGGCCAGCGCCACGAGCGCCACGAGCGCCACCAGCGATGCCGGGCGCGCGGTCACGCGGCCTCCACGTCGGCCACGCGCTCGCCGGTCGCGCGCACGTCGTAGCCGAGGGCGGCGAGCTCGTGTCGCAGTGACCCGGAGGCGAGCACGTCGAGCATGCGCTGCACGCGCGGATCGGCGAGCAGCGCGCGCGGGATCGCCAGGTCGTAGCGCTCCTCCGCGAGGACGACGAGGTCGAGGCCGAAGGCGAGCGCGGCGTCGCGCGTGGCCACGCCCGTGTCGGCCGCGCCCATGGCCACGGCGCGCGCGACGTCGAGGTGGCCGCCAGCGACGAGCTGCGGCCGGCGCGCGCGCGCGGTTGGCACGCCCTGCTGACGCAGCGTGCGCTCGAGCAGGCGCTGCGCGCCCGCGCCCGCCTCACGCGCCACCAACCGCACCCCGCGGCGCGCCAAGTCAGCGGCGCGCCGAATGCGCGAGGTGGCGTCGCGTCGCACCACGAGGCCCTCCTCCCACCGCCCCAAGGTGATGAGCACCACGGGCTCGGCGCTCACGAGCCGCCTCACATCGCCCACGTTGGCCTCGCCGGTGCGCGGGTCCACCAGGTGCACGCCCGCCACGTGGGTGCGCTGGGCGGCCAGCGCGTGCAGCGCCGCGGTGCTCGAGCGCGGCAGCCACAGGAAGCGCCCTGCGCCCGGTCGCGAGTTGAGCCGATCGGCCAAGAGCCCGAGCGCGGACGCGCACCCCATGACGACGACGTTCTCGCCCAGCTCGACGGTGGTGCGCAGGGGAAGCAACACGGTGCCGTCGGGCGCGCGTGCGTCGGTGAGCGCGTCGGCGGCGGTGCGCACCAGGTCGCCGGGGAGCCCGAACGACACCCAGCGGTCGGCGATGCGCGCCACGGCGGCGCGGCCGGCGGGGGTGGCGCGCCCGGCCTCGATGGCGAGGACGCTCTGCCGCGACAGGCCCACGCGCTCGGCGAAGGCGACCTGCGAGAGGCCGCGTCGCACGCGCGCCGCGCGCACTCGGTTCGTGGTAGCCGCGGGCATGACAAGAATGGAGTACTGAGCGACAAGCATGCCTGTCAAGCAGGATCGCGGTCGCGCGCGAGCGCCGGTGGGCGAGTGGCAAGCCGCGGAGGCCTCGCCCACAGCGGGCGTGCTGCTACACTCCCCGTCCGCAAGACGCGGCGAACCTGATGTCGAACATCGGCTACCTCGTGCCCGAGTTTCCGTCGCAGACCCACGCCTTCTTCTGGCGTGAGGTCTCCGCGCTGCGTGGCCTGGGCGCGGAGGTAACGCTGGTGTCGACCCGTCGCCCCCCCGCCGACGCGTGTCGCCACGACTTCGCCGCGCGCGCGCGGGAGCAAACCCACTACGTGTTCCCGCCGCGGTGGGCGCGCACGCTCGCGACCTTGGCGCGGCGGCCGTTACGGTCGACGCGTGCCCTTGGCTACGCGCTCGGTCTCGTCGAGTCGTCGCTCGCTCGTCGCCTTCGTACTGTGGCGCTGCTGCCCTCTGCCGCCGAGCTCCTGGCCGTCGCGAAGGAGCGCGGCATCGATCACATCCACGTGCACTCGTGCGCCGATGCGGCCCATCTCGCCGCACTCTGCAGGATTCTCGGTGGGCCCGCATACAGCCTCACGCTGCACGGGGACCTGCCCGTGTACGGCACCGACCATCGCGCGAAGGCGCGCCGCGCCGCCTTCGTGTCGTGCGTGACGACGCCGCTGCAGCGCCAGCTCGTCGAGCAGGTGGGCCTTTCCCCGGACAACGCGCCGGTGATCTGGATGGGCGTCGACACCGAACGCTTCCAGGACGCGGGCAAGCGCGAGCCGCGACGCGGCGCACTGCGCTTTGTCACGGTCGCACGGCTCAACCCGACCAAGGCGCATCGGCATGCGCTCGCGGCCATGCGCAAGGCTCGCGACGCGGGCGTCGAGCTCCAGTACACCATCGCTGGGGACGGTCCCGAACGCGAGCGAATCGAGGAGGAGGTCGCGCGCCATGATCTCGCCGCACAGGTGACGCTCACCGGCACGGTCTCCGAGAGCGACGTGCTCACGTTGCTGCAGACCTGCGACGCCTTCGTCCTTCCGAGCGTTGGGCTCGGGGAGGCCGCGCCGGTCTCGGTCATGGAGGCCATGGCGTGCGGTATGCCGGTGGTGTGCTCGCGGATCGGGGGCACGCCGGACATGATCACGGACGGTGTCGACGGGTTCCTCGTCGAGCAGGGTGACGAGCAGGGGATCGCGGATCGGTTGACGCTGCTTGCCAACGACGTTGGTCTGCGGGCGCGGATCGGCGCTGCCGCCCGGGCTCGCGCCGTCGATCTGTTCGACGCGCGCTCGACGTCCGCTCGCCTCCTCGCTCGCATCGCGGCTGCTCATCCAACGAGCCCTTGACCCCTGAGTTCCGACGAACATGTGCCGCGGCGCTCGGTCCTTGCCGCGATCGCGGCGTCACGTGCTCGATCCACTGCGCATTCCATCCCATCGGGGTTGGCCCAGCGCTGCACCGTGACCTCGGGGCACGTCCGTTCGCGGATCCGTGCAGGTTCAACGGAGCTCAGGCGCTCGCGGCAACGGACGGCGGCGCCTTGTCGTGCGCGCCTCGCTCGCACGGCGTCGATGCGGCGGTGCTCGAAAACGACGGCGGCGAAGCGGCACATCACGAAGCGGTGTCTGCGGCGTGCGCGGTGTCCGGGCGCGGCGCGAACGAGCGTGCACGATGACGATGCGCGTCGCCGAAGGTCCCCGCCTTGTCCGAGGGCTCACCGACGTCGTCACGCCAACGGTAGTCCCGGCGCGGGGCCCTCGCCGGCGAAGGCCGCGAGCAACGCGGCTCGCAGGGCACTGCGGAACCACCGGTGCGCCGGATCCGCGTCGAGCGCCGCGCTCCACGCGAGGTGGAAGCGGAAGGGCGGGACGGCGAGCGGCAGGGGCCGTGTGACCACCGCCCGGTGCGCGGCGCGCGCGAAGCGCGAGGGCAGGGCGGTGACGAGGTCGGAGCTCGCGACTACCCGCAGCGCCGCCGTGAACGACGTGGTGCGCAGCGCTAGGAATCGCTGGCGCCGGCGCGCGGCGAGGGCGTCGTCGACGGGGCTGCCCGGCAGCCCGCGGGGCGCCACCAACACGTGGCGGAGCGCGCAGTACGTGTCGAGATCGAGGGGGCCGCGCAGCGCCGGATGACGCCGACGCAGCACGAGCGCGAGTCGATCCTCGAAGAGCGGCTCGAGCGTGAGTCCGGCGGCGGAGCGCAGCGTCGTGACCACGGCCAGGTCGAGCTCACGCTGCTGCAGGGCGAGCTCGAGCTCCACGACCCCGAGGCGGGTGACCAACGCCACGCGCGGCGCCTCCTTCCCGAGCCGCGGCAGCAGGTCGGGCAGCACTGCCGCGTCGATGAGGTCGGTGCTGGCCAGCCGGAAGACGCGCTCCAGGCGCGCGGGATCGAAGGAGCGGGCGGCGAACAGCGCACCAGCGCGCTCCGTCAGCTCCGCGAGCGGCCCGCGCAGCTCCTCCGCCCGCGGCGTTGGTCGGAGCCGGCCTCCCACGCGCACGAAGAGGGGGTCGTCGAACAGCTCCCGCAGTCGCTGCAAGGAGTGGCTGACGGCGGACTGGGTACGACCGAGCTGTCGGGCCGCTTGCGTCGCGCTCGCCGTACGCAGCAGGACGTCGAGCACCAGCAGCAGGTTGAGGTCGAGGGCGGGTAGATGAACTGGGCGCATGAGTACAGTGAAGAACTTTCACTAGTCGCATGTCGAAACGAGCGCAAGATGGGCACATCCCAGGAACGTCCCCACGCGGGAAGGAGACACCCATGAGCACGATTCTCGTCACCGGCGCCACCGGCACCATCGGCCGCGCAACGCTGAGCGCCCTCGCCGCCACGCCAGGGCACCAGGTCCGTGCGGGGGTCCGCAAGGACAGCTTCACCAAGCTCCCCGCCGGCGTCACCCCGGTGGAGCTCGACTGGGAGCGCCCGGCCACGCTCGGAGCGGCGCTGCACGGGGCCGAGCGCGTCCTGCTCATCACGCCCGTCGTGCAGAACGCGGACCAGCTCGTGGCGCAGCTCATCGACGCGGCCCGCAAGGCGGGCGTCCAGCACATCGTCAAGCTCTCCGCCGCGGGGGCGGACGCCGAGCCCGGCATCTTCCTCACGCGCCTTCATCGGAGCGCGGAGCGCGCCATCGAGGGCTCGGGCATCGGGTACACGCACTTGCGGCCCAACATGTTCGCGGAGAATCTGGTGAACTACTTCCCGCCGCAGCAGGACGGCAACATCTACCTGCCCTTCGGCGATGGGAAGGTCGCGTACGTGGCCTCCCGGGACATCGGCGCCGCCGCCGCCGCCATCCTCGCGGCGCCCGCCGCGCACCAGGGCAAGGCGTACGTCCTGAGCGGCCCCCGCGCGCTCGACACCAGCGAGGTGGCGTCGCTGCTCTCGAAGGCCAGTGGCCGCAGCATCCGCTACGTGGACGTACCTCCGTCTGCCGCCCGCCAGTCGATGCTGGCGCAGCAGATGCCCGAGTGGATCGTGGACGGATTTCTCGAGCTGTTCGCCCTGGCGAAGGCGGGCATGATGTCGGGGACCAGCCCCGAGCTCGCGACGCTCCTCGGTCGCGCGCCGACGACCTTCGAAAGCTGGGTGCAGGCGAATCGGAACGCATGGGCGTAATCCGTCATGGACCGCCGCCGCCGGTGGCCGGGGCCCGCCGTTTCGCGGGCGCGCCATGGCGGCGTCCGGCGGAACGCTGAGTAAGAAGTTGAGCTGCGCACCCGCGCAAGTGCGCGGCCGCGGCCCGATCCTCGAGTTCGCTGGCGCCCCGGCCGCCCGCTTAGGTTGGCGGTCGAGCTGGCGGGCCACGGCGGCGACGCGGCGTTGATCCTGGCTCGCGACGGCTGAGCTCGGTGACTTGCGCCACAACTTCGCTCGCCGCCGAACGTGGGTAGGCCGGAGCTCCGAGCGCGGCCGCGGCCGCTTCGTCGACGACAAAGACGAGGAGGGTCCCCGCGCGCGCGTCGGTCACGCCAGCTGGGGGGGGCGAGCGACGCGTGCGGCACATCAGAACATGTGGCAACGGCTCCCACATGTTCCCGATAACCGAGGTGTTGGCGCAGCCATGCCTGGGGCTCCGGAAGGTGTCGCGCGCGGCTGTACCAGGAGAGCCCTTCGTCCCTTGACGCGTCTCGCGACGGAGGTCCGCGGGCGCAGCGCAGGTGAGCCATGCCCATCCTCCAGACCAACCCCGTCACCCCGCCCGCCACCTCGACCACCGGGGCCACCGGCGTGACTGGCGCGGCCCCTCCAAGCGGCGCGCCGAGCGGGGCTGCGGCCGCTGCGGGCGGAGTCGCGCCACCCGTTCCCTCGGGCGCGGGCCGCGTGGCGCTACCGCTGCACCCGATCCAGGGCATGGGCACCCTGACATTCGATGCCTCCAACACCGTGCCGCCGGCGGGCGCCACCAACACCGGCGCGACGAGCGCGGGGACCGTCACGCAGGCCGGCAGCTACACGCGCGGTCGCATCGACGTTGAGGCGGCGCCGTGCGACGCCACCAGCTTCTTCCTCACGGTGAAGACGCGCCACTCGAACGATTACCGCGCACAGCGCCAGCTCAACGACGACAAGATGACGCTCGTCCTCCAGTGCCGCGTGCAGGACGGCCCCACCGAGGGCATCCTCAACCTCGCGGTCCTGAAGAACCAAGAGGTGTGCAACAACAAGACGCCCTTCGAGGGGGAGCACACCTTCCGCATCGCCTATGACGACGTCAACAGGCTCCTGCAGTCTTACAACCCCGCGTTGAAGCTGGCCTCGGGCGCCAACCTCGCGGTGGCGGCATCGTGGGCCAACGGTCACCAGTGGGGCGGCTACAACCGCGCCGGTGTCTTCGAGGTGCCCGCGCCGCCGGCCACCACGTCGCTCATCGGCACGCGGGTCAGCGCCGCCACGCGCCCGCGCACTGCCGGGGGCGCCAACCTGCCGCTCGACATCGAGCACAAGATGCCGCCGAGCGTGCGCAGCTCCGCGCCCGCGGGTCTCTTCGGCAACGAAGTGAAGGTCAGCTCGCGCCTGGAGACGGAGCTCAAGGGCGAGCTTGGCTCCGCCGAGGAGCTCGAGTTCGCCATCGCGCGCCTCTACCAGCTCGCCAGCGATCCGAACGCCGCGCAGGGAGCGCTCGGCAGCGGCTGGAGCATCGCGCCGGTCACGCACTGGTGGCAGCAGGACCCCGCGAGCGGGCGCGCCAAGCCCTCGGCGCGCATGGCCCGCTACACCGATCCGCAGCAGCTCCTGCGCGCGGGGCTCTCGACGACGCAGCAGGAGGCCGATCGGCTCGCCACGCTGCTGCAGAGCTGCACCATGGGCGACCCGCTGCCGCTCGAGGACAAGTACGCGGGCACCGCCGACGAGCTGCGCGCATCCATCATCCAGCGCATCCGCTCGAACCAGATCGCCGAGGGCGTGTTCAACCTCAAGCCCGGTCCCGGGGTCCTGCTCGCCGACGTGCAACCCGCGGCGCGCGGACGACCGAGCGCGCTCATCCGCAAGCGCATCGAGTACGGCTACACGCTGGCGTCGAAGAACGTCGACCGTCCCACGTTGGAAGGGTGGCTGCGCAGCGATCGCTCCGCCTACAACCCGGCGGGGGAGGCGCTGCGCAACTTGATGCCGAACGGCGCCACCGGGCAGCACGTCGCCTTCACCATGGACCAGGAGCGGCACCGCTTCACGCTCAAGCACCAGGGTGGCCTCGAGATCGACGTCTCGGTCGACTTCGTCGTGGTGAAGCACCCGGTCACCGGGCAGGAGGCGAGGAAGTTCATGGTGGAGATGGAGATCGACCACCAGTACATCAACGCACCGGGCCGCAGCGCCGCCACGCCCGCCGCGCCCACGTCGCTGCGCTCGTTCCGCACCGAGAGCGATCAGCGCACCTGGGCCCAGGGCCTGACGGGGACCGCGCAGCTGAACGGCGCGCCGCGCTTCCACGAGCTGCCGGACCTGCAGGACCCTGCGCTGTGGCAGACACCGGAGCAGAAGGAGACCGAGGCCGCCATCGACCGGCTCTTCCCCCTGCTGTTCCCGAACGGCGCGACGCCCTCGCAGCAGAAGGGCGTGGCCATGGCCACGACGCTGCGCCTGATTTGATGCGGCAGGTAGGGAGCAGGGCGCGCGACGCGCTCCCCGCTACCGGCCAGCTCACGCCTCGCGGCGCACGTACTCGAAGTCCACCGGTCGCCCCTTGATGCCCTGCTTGGGCGGCGCGATCCAATGCGCCATCTGCCTGGGATCGAACACCGGCTTCTGCATCAGGCTCTGGATGTACGCGCGGTCCGCGACGCTCGGCAGCCAACCATCACGGCGCGCCTCCCACTGATCCTTGGTCACGAGCTCACCCGTCGGCGTGGCGCACACGTCGGCCCAGCCGCCGATGTGCCGGTGAAAGCGGCGGTGGGGCAGGGTGAGCTTGAAGTCGACGCCTTGGTCCGCGATGGTCTTGTTCCACTTGTCGACGCCGCGCTGGCAGTCGGCGACGTAGCCGTCGCGAAGGACCTCGTTCATGGCGTTGCGCATGGGGACCTGCTCCTCCACCACGGCGCCGCCGCGGACGGTGTCGAGCCGGTAGGTGGTGCCGAGCGCCACGTGATCGTCGAACTGATCCTCGTGCGCGCGACCCTTGAGTCCGTTGGCGAACGAGCTGGCCGCGTTCGACGACACCTCGCCGCCGAACAGGTCGAGCGAGAGCGTGAACCACAGATTGAGCGTGCGCTGCACCGTCGGCAGGTCGATGACGCCGAGCTTGCGGACGTCGTCGGGGTGCTCAACGCCGTGCTGCTTCATTTGCTGCGCGGTGCGCTCGACGATGCGCTGGATGCCCGTCTCGCCCACGAACATGTGGTGCGCCTCTTCCGTGAGCATGAAGCGCGCGCTGCGCGACAGCGGATCGAACGCGCTCTCGGCGAGCGCGAGCAGCTGGTACTTGCCGTCGCGGTCGGTGAAGAACGTGAACATGAAGAAGTCGAGCCAGTTGGTGCACGGCTCGTTGAACGCGCCCAGGATGCGCGGCTTGTCTGCGTCGCCCGAGCGGCGCTCGAGCAAGGCCTCGGCCTCCTCGCGTCCGTCGCGGCCGAAGGAGGAGTGCAGCAGGTACACCATGGCCCACAGGTGGCGACCCTCCTCGACGTTCACCTGGAAGAGGTTGCGCAGGTCATAGACGCTCGGGCACGACGCGCCGAGCTTGCGCTGCTGCTCCACGCTCGCGGGCTCGGTGTCGGCCTGCGTGACGATGAGGCGGCGCAGCGTGGTGCGGTGCTCGCCCGGCACCTCCTTCCACACCGGCTGCCCCATCAGATCGCCGAAGCCGATGGTGCGGTCCTTCACCTCGTCGGCCAGGAAGATGCCCCAGCGGTAGTCGGGCATCTTGACGTAGTCGAAGTGCGCCCAGCCGTCGGCCTCGACCGAGATGGCGGTGCGCAAGAACACCTGATCCTCCTGAAAGCCGGACGGCCCCATCTCGCGCCACCAGGTGAGGTAGCTCGGCTGCCACGCCTCGAGCGCGCGCTGCAGGCGCTTGTCGCCCGCGAGGTTGACGTTGTTAGGGATGCGCTCGCCGTGATCGACGGTGGTCATGAGGTCTCCTCGTGCGTGATGGGGGCGGCGGCGGCCGTCAGGTGCGGTGGAAGTCGAACTCGGGGCGCTCGGGCTTGCCGTAGAGCGTGAGCGCGCCCTTCGCGCCCACGGCGTTCGGCCGCTGGAAGATCCAATTCTGCCAGGCCGACAGGCGCGCGAAGATCTTGGTCTCGAGCGTCTCGGGCCCCGCGAAGCGCAGCGACGCCTCCATGCCCGTGAGCGCGTCCGGCGACATACTCGCGCGCTCCTCGAACGCGATGCGCACCTCGTCATCCCAGTCGATGTCGTCGGGAGCGATGGTGACCAAGCCGAGCGCCACGGCCTGCGCCGTGTCGATCGCGCCCTGCGTTTCGAGCACACGCGCGACGCGCGCGGGCTCGCGCAGGAAGCGCGACTGCAGGCGCGACAGCCCGTTGCCCATGGGGTACGCGCCCGCGTTCATGGGCGAGGCGAACAGCGCCACGCCGTCGTCGTCGAGCATGTACAGGCGATCGGCCGCCAGCGCCACCTCGAGCAGGGTGCCCGCGAAGCACGAGTCGCGGTCGGCGAGCGCGAAGAAGCTCTTGGCCGTCATGTCGAGGCGCTTGAGGACGCGCTTGATGTGCAGGGTCACCTCGGTGACCAGGCCATCGTCCCGGTGGCGCGCCAACATGGCGTCCACCGCGAGCACGCGCGCGGCGTCGCCCGCCGTGCGCAGCGCCACCACGCCGATGAGGGGCTCGTTGAAGCGCAGCTCGAGCAGCGCGTCGTCGAGCTCGCGGAAGGCCCGCAGGGCCCACGCGTCGGCGCCCGCGCGCGCCAGCTCGTCAGGGGTGGTGGGCTGGTCGGTGTCGGGGGCGCGCACCGTGAGCGTGGCGGTGCGCTTGGCGCGATCGACCTCGAGCTCGACGTAGCGGTAGCGCACCCCGCCGTCGTGGCGCGTGGCGTTGAGCGGCGTGAGCTTGACGGCCGCGCGCTCCTTGCGCGGGGCGCGCGCCGCCAGCGCCGTGGCGCGCCGCAGCACCGCCTCGTCGAACTTGGCGCGCGGCGGCGCCTCGTCGACCAGGCCCCACTCCACCGCGCGCTTGCCGCGCACGCCCTCGGCCACGGTGGAGAACACGTCGGCCAGGTCGCGCCGCACCTTGCGCTTGTCGACCAGGCGCGTGAGCCCGCCCGTGCCCGGCAAGACGGCCAAGAGCGGCGTCTCGGGGAACGACACGGCCGACGAGCCGTCGTCGGCGAGCACGATCTCGTCGCACGCCAGCGCCAGCTCGTAGCCGCCGCCCGAGGCCGTGCCGTTGACGGCGCACAACGAGGGCACGCCCGACCCGGCGGACAGGTCCTCGAGATACAGCCGCGTCTCGTTGGTGAACTTGCAGAAGTTCACCTTGAACGCGTGCCCCGAGCTGCCGAGCATGTAGATGTTGGCGCCCGAGCAGAAGATGCGGTCCTTGGCGCTGGTGACGACGAGCGCCTTGACCTCGGGGTGCTCGAAGCGCAGGCGCTGCAGCGCGTCGGCAAGCTCGATGTCGACGCCCAGGTCATAGCTGTTGAGCTTCAGCGGGTAGCCGTCGCGCAGCCCGCCGTCCTCCGGCACGCTCATGGAGAGCCGCGCCAGCTTGCCGGCCGCGCTGTCGACGAGCTCGAGCCGCCAGTGGCGGTAACGGTCGGGGTGGGTCTCGAAGCGGACCGGCTGCTGCGGTCCGGCGTTGGTGGCTGCCATGGCGCCCCTTGTGGTGGGTCTCGTTGCAGATGCGCCGCGGGCGCGCTCGTTGTGGGGAGATCTGCCGAAACGACCCCTCGAGCCGGCGCATCACAAGCGACGCCCTGCGCCATGAGCGGGGGCTCGCCACCACCGGCGGAGGGACGCATGCGGCAGCTCACGAGCTACCTCGAGGGACGATGGGTGCGCGGCGCGGGCGTTGCGCAGACGCTCGTCAACCCCGCCACCGAGGAGCCCATCGCCACGGCGTGCACCGGCGGCCTCGACCTCGGGCGTGCGCTGGCGGCCGCGCGCGACGCCGGCGCCGGCGTGCGCGCCCTCGGCTTCGCCCGTCGCGGCGAGCTGCTGCGTGCGCTCTCGCAGGCCCTGCACCAGGCGCGCGAGGAGCTCATCGCGCTGGCCATCGAGAACGGCGGCAACACCCGCAGCGACGCCAAGTTCGACATCGACGGCGCCATCGGCACGCTGGCCGCGTACGCCGACATCGGCGCTGAGCTCGGCGACCGTCAGGTGCTCGGCGACGGCGACGGCGCCGCGCTCGGCAAGGGCGCGCGCCTGTACGGTCAGCACGTGCTCGTGCCGCGCCACGGCGTCGCCGTCCACGTCAACGCGTTCAACTTCCCCGCGTGGGGCTTCGCCGAGAAGGCCGCGGTGGCGCTGCTCGCGGGCATGCCTGTGCTCGCCAAGCCTGCCACCAGCACGGCCATCGTGGCCCACCGCATGATGGAGCTGTTCTCGCAGGTTACGTCGCTGCCGGCGGGCGCGATCTCGCTCGTGGTGGGCGCGCCGGGCGACCTCCTCGAGCACCTGAGCGGCCAAGACGTGCTCGCGTTCACCGGCGGCAGCGCCACCGCGGCCGCGCTGCGCGGCGGACGGGCGGTGATCGCGAGCTCCGTGCGCGTCAACGTCGAGGCCGACAGCCTGAACGCCGCCGTCCTCGGCCCGGACGTCGACGAGGGCAGCGACCTGCTCGGCCTGTTCCTCGGCGACGTGGTGCGCGACGTGACGCAGAAGGCCGGCCAGAAGTGCACGGCCATCCGCCGCGTGTATGTCCCCAAGGAGAAGCTCGAGCTGGTGGTCGGCCTGCTCGGCGAGCGCCTTGCGGCCGTGAAGGTTGGCGATCCCGCCCGTGACGACGTCACCATGGGCCCGCTCGCCACGGCGCAACAGCGGTCCGACGTGCTGGCGGGCCTCGCGCGGCTCACCTCGTGCGCCGGTGTGGCGCACGGCGCGCCGGTGGAGCCCCTCGGCGTGGCGTCGGGGAAGGGCTTCTTCGTCGGGCCCACGCTCTTGGTGGCGCCGGAGCCCCGCGCCGGCGACGCCGTGCACGAGCACGAGGTGTTCGGCCCGGTGGCCACCGTGATGCCCTACGACGGCAGCGCCGAGGCGGCCGCGGCGCTGGTGCGCGCCGGTGGCGGCGGCCTCGTCTCCAGCGTGTACGCCGACGACAAGGCCTTCTTGCGCGACGTCGTGCTCGCCATCGCGCCCTTCCACGGCCGGGTCACCATCGGCTCGAGCAAGGTCGCGTCCGTCGCGTTGCCGCCAGGCATGGTGCTGCCCGGGCTGGTGCACGGCGGGCCCGGGCGCGCCGGTGGTGGCGAGGAGCTTGGCGGGCGGCGCGGCCTGGCGTTTTACCTGCAGCGCGTCGCCTTGCAGGGCGATCGTGCGCTCCTCGAGGCGATCGCCGGCCCGGCGGCGGCGTCAGCGGTCCCGCCGACGACGCCAGCGGGGCCTCAGGGGCCGCACCCCTGACCACCGGCCAGCGGCGCCCCCGTCGCGTCCGCGACCTCGCGGAGCAGCTCGCAGCGCGGCGTGCTGCGGCTGGTCTGGCGGACGGCTCGATCGCCTACGACCGTCGCGATGTGCAAGCCGTCGGCGGCGAAGCGCAGCCACCCTATGGGGCCATGGAGGCGCGCGACGTCCAGGAGCTCACCGTTGGGCAACCAGCTCAGCACGTCGCCCGACTCGGTGCCGGCCGCGATGGTCCCGTCGTCGTCGGCGACGGCGAGCCGGCGAACGGGCGACACCGGTGCGCCGTCGAGCATGCGCACGACCGAGCCGTCCCGGGCCAGCGAGACGACGCGGCCGTCCGCGCGCCCCACGACCACCCCGCGGGGGCCGGCGGCGACGGCGGTCACCGCGGCGCCCGCGGGCAGCGGCAGCTCGCTCCTGCGGTGTCCGCGATCGTCGAACCACACCAGGTGCGTCGACGTCGCCACGATGAAGGCCTCGCCGTCGTCGGCGACCGCCGAAGCGTCGATCGGCACGCGGGCGCGCTCGGCGCCGTCCGCGACGATGCGGACCTCGCCCGCCAGGAGGGCGGCGCAGGCGTCTCCGGTGCCGGCCACGTCGGAGGCGACCGGCACCATCGCCGTGCCTCGCAGCGCGCCATCGGCCCGCCATTGTGAAACACCTCCCGCGTGCAGCGCGCAGATCCCGTCGTCACCACGGTCTGCGCGGCCGACGTCCGCGAGCAGCGCCGACGCCTCGAGCTCGCCGAGCGCCGTGAGGTCGAGGTCGAAGGCGTGCGCGCGCCCCTCGAGCGACGCGAAGCGCACGGTCCCGTCGTCGGCGCCGAGCACCACCCCGTCGCCGATGAGGCGCACCCGGTTGACGGCGTCGGGGCCGGCCAGCCGGCGCGGCGGGGCCGACGTGGTCTGGAACGCGCCCGCGTGGCCGCCGACCACCAATCGATCGCCTTGGACGTCGATGTCGTAGATGCGCGTCGGGATCGTCACCTGTTCGGCCGCGCCGGTGCCGTCGACGTCGATGGCGAGCAGCAGGTTGTCATTGCACGCGCTCAGCACCCGGCCGTCGCCGCGAAAGCGCATGGAGAAGTTCGAGCCGCAGCCGCGGCTCGCGCTCGGTAGCGGGACCGCGGGCCGATCGCGTCGCACCAGCAGGGCCGCTCCCGCGTAGCCGCCGACGGCCACCGCGCCGTCCGCCCGCACCGCGACGCTCAGCAGCGACAGCGGCGGATCCGCCGGCGGCAACAGCACGGTCGGCACGAGCTCGGTGACGCGAGCCTCCATCGCTCTGCCGTCGCGACCGACGCTGACGACGCGCGCGCCCTCGGGAGAGAAGCGCACGCCCGTGGCCCCGCCGGGGTGGTACCAACCGCCGACCGTGCGTCCGTCGACGGCGTCGAGCAGCGTCACCCGACCGTCGCCGAGCGCCACCGCGAGCGTGCGACCGTCGGCGGCGAGGTCGAGATCCTCGACGCGCGCGCCGAGCTGAAAGAGCGGCGCGGCGCGTCCGCGCGACAGGCTCCAGCGGAGCACGCGGCCATCCGAGCCCCCGCTCCAGACGTCGTCGCCGTGGACCGCCAAGGCCTCGACGGAGCCCGTGTGGTGGTGCCTCGGCGCTGCCTCGGCGCGGGCCATGGCGATGTCGATGACCACCAACCGGTTACGCGCGAGGGCCGCGAGCAGTCGCCCGCTCGGTGAGAACGCCAACGCGATCGGCGCGTGGGGTCCGTCGACGAGCGCGACGTCGGGCGGTGCGCCGATCGGCCCGACGCGCACGATCTCGTCGGCGCCTGCCGACGCGAGCAGCGTGTCATCAGGCGAGACAGCCAGCGCCTCGGCGCGGGCGCCGTGTCGACGCAACAGCGTGTGGTGCCAGCGGCCATCGTCGTCGATCACCGAGCGATAGATCCCGCCCTGCGCGCCGCCGAGATACATGGTGCCGGTGCCGGCGACGACGAGGTTGACGGGGACCTCAGGGATCGCGCCGACCTGCTGCGTGACCTGGTCGCCGCGCAGGGAGACCACGTCGACGTCGTTACGCCCGGCCACGACCACGCGCGTGTCGTCGATCGATGCCACGGCGATCGGCGCAATGCCGATGGGGATGGTGCTGAGCCCGGAGGACTGCCACCGAAACAGCTCCGCGCCGCCGCCAATGGCCCACACCGTCTGCGGGCCCACCGCCACGGCGCGACACGCGAGCGCTGGTAGCTGCAGCGTCCGTTCGCCGTGGCTCCCTCGCCACCGCACGTTGCCGCGCAGGTCGCAGCTGGCCAGACCCGCGCCGGCCGCGTCGACGTCGATGAGCTCATCGTCGAACTCGAGCTCGCGGTGACGCTCGCCGGTGCGCAGATCGTACCGCTCGAGGGAGCGGTTGCGATTGGAGATGACCAGATGACCCTCGTCGAGGAACACGACGCCCGTGGCGCGGCCGTCGACGGCAACGTCGAGCAGGTGTGGCTCGTGCGTCGCCGCCGCCCACAGCGCGCGTGCGCGCGGTCCGTCATCGATCTCGACGGCACGGCGCACATGACTGCGAGCGATCACCGCGTTGCCGGAAGCGAGCTCCGCCGCCGCGGACAGCAGGTGGCCCTCGGTCGCGGGAGGTCGGGGGCGCGGGCGGGTGGCCACGAACAGCGTCGTGACGAGGGCGATCGCGAGCGCGAGCGCGCCCGCCGCGGCCACGAGCGTCGGTCGCGCGCGGCTCGATCGTGGTGGCGTCGCGCCTGACGCGGCGCTCGGCGCCGATGGCGCCGGCGGCCACGGGGGCGCGCCGTCGGAGCTCTTGACGATGGCCCCCGCGGGCAGGAAGTCGATCGACACGGTCGCCGGCTGGGCCGACTCGTCCGGTGACCCCGGCGCCGCCATGCCGCGCAGGGCGGCGAGCGCCGCCGCGCCGTCGGCGGCGCGCTGTGCCGGGTCGCGCGCCGTCAGGAGCGCGAGGGTCCTGTTCAGCCCGGGGGGCGCTCCCTGCGCGATGCGCGTGCCCTCCGCGAGCTCCGGCACGTCTTCCTGCGTGGCGCGCACGATGGACCTGAGCGGAGTCTCGGCGGCGAAGGGGTGGCGGCCCGCCAAGCACTCCCAGATCATGACGCCGAGCGCGTACACGTCGAAGCGCGGGCTCTCGCCCGCGCCGCTGATCGCCTCGGGGGCGATGTACCCGGGCGTGCCGACGAGCCCGCCGCTGCGGGTGAGCGTGGGGGCGCCGGTCAGCAGGGCATCGCTCTCCTTGGCGAGCCCGAAGTCCACGACCTTGACGTGCGCGCCGTCGGGGGTGTCGACGAGCAGGACGTTGTCGGGCTTCAGATCGCGATGGACCACGCGCGCGGCGTGCGCGCAGGCGAGCGCCGCCGCGACGGCGTGCACGATGGGCTCGAGCTCGCGCCAGGTCAGCGGACCTCGGCGCAGCCGCTCGCGCAGCGTCTGGCCTCGCAGCAGCTCCATGACGAGGAACAGGGTGCCGTCGCCCATGTCGCCGAAGTCGTGCACCGTGACGATGCGCGGATCGCTCAGCGTGGAGACCAGCTGGGCCTCGCGCAGGAACCGACCACGCGCGACGTCGTCGAGGGCGTCACCGCGGATCAGCTTGAGCGCGACGCGCCTGCCGAGCGGCTCCTGGATTGCGCGGTAGACGACGCCCATGCCGCCGCGCGCCAACAACGCCTCGATGCGGTAGCGACCCGCGACCAGCGTGCCGACACGGGGGTCGGGCTCGACGGCGTCGCCGTAGGTTGGTTCCGGCACGGGGGTAGCCTACTGCGATGGCGGAGCGTGGGGACCATTGGTTCGCGGCGCGCCGTCCGCGGTGCCTCGGTCGCTCTCGTGGCCGGCGGTCGGAGCCGACAACGGCGCCCTGCTCGGGCGCGCCCCGCGCGCCCGAGCCCGAGCACCACGCCCCGTGGATGCCGTGCGTGCGCAGCCACCAATCGCGGGACCGAGAGCCCGGTCGACGCCGCGCGGCGCTTTCGCTACCTCCCGGCGCGCTCCCACCCGCCCAGGAGGCACCCATGGGGCTCTACAAGGACATCGGCGCGGCCTGGAAAGAGGCCATGAAGAACCGCGATCCCAAGAAGGACGTGCTCTCGGCCATCCGCACCGAGGTGAAGAACAAGGTCATCAACACGCGCACCGACGGGCCCACCGCCGGCGGCGGCGGCGAGATCGACGCCCCCGACGACGTGGTGCAGGACGTGCTCAAGAAGATGGCCAAGCAGCGCAAAGAGTCCATCGAGGAGTACACCAAGGGCGGCCGCCAAGACCTCGTCGACAAAGAGGGCTTCGAGCTCTCCGTCATCGAGGGCTTCCTGCCGAAGGCGCTCGACGCGAGCACGCTGGCCGCCCTGGTCAAGGAGGCCGTGGCCGAGAGCGGCGCTGCGGGCCCCAAGGACATGGGCAAGGCCATGAAGGCGGCCATGGCCAAGGTGGCCGGCCGCGCCGACGGCAAGGACGTGCAGGCCGCGGTCAAGGCCGCGCTCGGCGGCTGACGGGAGCGCGCGTGATCCCCGAGGACGTGATCGCCGAGGTCAAGCGGCGCGCCGACATCGGCGACGTCATCGGCCGTCACGTCAAGCTCAAGCGCGTGGGGCGCAACCTGGTGGGGTTGTGCCCCTTTCACCCGGAGAAGACGCCGTCGTTCAACGTGCGCCCCGACGACGGCTTCTTCTACTGCTTCGGCTGCAAGGCCGCCGGTGACGTCGTCGAGTTCCTCGTGCGCACCACCGGGCGCGGCTTCCTCGACGTCATCACCGAGCTGGCGGCCCAGACTGGCGTCGAGCTGCCCAAGGTCGCCTTGGACCCTGAGGAGGAGGCGCGGCAGAAGGAGAAGAAGCGCCTCGGGCGCGCGCTCGAGCTGGCGCAGCTGTTCTTTCGCACGCGCCTGTCGTCGGAGTCCGGCCAAGGGGCGCGCGCCTACCTGGCGGAGGTGCGCAAGATCGACGAGGACACCGCGGATCGCTTCGGCCTCGGCTGGGGCGGCGCCGCCGACGACGGGCTCGTCGCCTTCCTCCAGGAGCAGGGCGTCTCCGTCGACGACGGCGTGGCCGCCGGCGTGCTCGGCAAGAGCGAGCGCGGCCCCTACGACTTCTTCCGCCACCGCGTCACCATCCCCATCCGCGGCACGCGCGGCGAGGTGGTGAGCTTCCAGGGGCGCATCTTCGGCGAGCGCGCCGTCGACCTGCAGGGCAAGAAGCGCCCGAAGTACGTGAACGGCCCGCAGACGGCGGTCTACGACAAGTCGGCCGTGCTCTACGGCCTGTTCGAGGCGCAGCCGGCGCTCAAGCAGGGCAAGCCCGCCGTGCTCGTCGAGGGCCCGCTCGACGCCATCGCCGTGCACCGCGCGGGGCTGCCCACGGCGGTGGCGCCGTGCGGCACGGGGCTCACGGTGCGCCACGTCGACGAGCTCAAGCGCAGGACCGAGCGCGTCGTGGTGTGCATGGACCAGGACCAGGCGGGCAAAGAGGCCGCCGCGCGCGCGCTCCTGATGATGCTGCAGGCGGGGCTCGACGTGGGCCTGGCGACGCTGCCCGACAAGGACCCCGACGCCATGGTGGCGGCCGGCCGCGGCGACGAGCTCAAGGCGCTGCTGACGGGCGCGCCCGCCGCGCTCGACGCGCTGGTGGCGCGCGC
>CAZONM010000073.1:0-18115 GCA_964580865.1 uncultured Myxococcales bacterium
GCCGCGCACGCGGTCGCGCCCGTCGCGGCGGCCCCGGCGAGCGCGGCGGCCTTGGACGGGCGCGAGGCTGCGTACCGCGAGCGCGAGATCTACCTGTCCTTCGATCGCAAGTGGCTGCGGCGCGATCGGCCAGAGCCGTTGGCGCGCCAAGACTTGGTCGACCGCGGGCGCGCGCTCGCGCCCGAGGCCGCGCGCTTCGTGGAGGAGACGAGCGCGCGCCACGCGCGCCTGGGCAATCCGCTGGTGTGGGTGCTGCCGCCCGTGGGCGGCGCGCTGGTGGGCATCGGCGCCGGCGTCGCGCTCGGCGCCGCCGCGGCGCCGACCGACCAGACGCTGGTGTACTCGCTCGCGGTCCCGCTCGGCGGCATCATCGTGGGGGGCATCGGCACGCTCGCCGTCTCGCTGCCGCTGGGCCTGAGCGGCATCTTGAGCGACGACGACAAGCGTCGCCTCGACAACGCCGAGCACGAGCTGGCCGACGCCATCAACGCCGCCGAACGGAAGAAGCTCGGCCTCGAGTGAGCACTCGAGCGGCGCGTCGGCTCACCGCACGTCGCACAGCACGGTGCGCTCGGGATCCCACTCCAGCTTGCGCACCGTGAAGCCCACGTCGACGGCGCGCTCCTCGCCCGGTGCCACGCTGAACGCCGCGCGCTCACCGCGATAGCCGTGCACCACCACCGGCACGACGACGCCGGGGGGCACCGGCGTGGTGGGGGCGAGCTTGAAGCTCACGGTGCTGCCGACGACGCGAGACTTGTCGCGCACCGTCGGCATGGCGTGCAGGTGGTCCCACGCGTCGAAGAACGATCGAAGGCGCTCGCCGCTAGCCTGCTCGGCGAAGCGGATGAAGCCCTCGGTGTCGACGGCCTGGTGACGCTTGGCGGTGAACCATGCGCGCAGCAGGGCGTCGAGCCGCGCGGTGCCGAGCTTCACCTCGAGCATGCGCAGCATCCAGGCGCCGTGCATGTACGGCACCCACGTGAGCCCAGCCTGCGGGTCGGTCGTGCGCGCGCCGCGCAAGGGCTGCGTCTTGTGCTTGGCGAGCTGCTCGCGCAGCGCGTCCTTGGCGCCGTCGAGGAGCGCGCGGAACTTCTCCTCGCCCTCGTGCTGACGGAAGAAGCGGAAGGTGGCGTAGTTGGTGAACCCCTCGCTCATCCACAGCTCGCCCCAGTGGGCGATGCGCACGCCGTCGCCGAACCAGTGGTGCGCAGCCTCGTGCACGCCGGCCTCCACGGTATCGGCGCGGCGCTGGCCTACGCCCACGGCGACGGCGCCGGCATGCTCCATGCCGCCGTACGTGCTCTCGATCTCGACGACGTTCAGGTGCTCGCCGAACGGGTAGGCGCCGAGCCAGGTGGAGAAGAACGCGACGGCGCTCGCGACGGCGCCGCGCACCTCGTCGCGCGTGGCCGCAGAGACCTTGTTGCCTAAGCCGTGCAGGCGCACGTCGACGCCATGGCGCCGTCGCGCGGTGCCGCCGTCGGCGAAGCGCCCGGTGTAGAACGCGATGGCGTAGGCCGGCACCTCGCGGTCGAGGTGGAACGCGCCGTCCGCCTGCTTGGTGCCCGCCGACACCACCTGCTCGCCGCGCACGGTCTTGACCGTGACCTTGGCGGTGGCGCCGTCCTGCGGTCGCGACGTCGACGGAAAGAGCGCGCCCGTGTTGTAGGGCCAGGTCAGCGTCCACATGCGGCCCGCGTGCCGGTCGCGCACCAGGCCGTAGCCGCTGGTGTCGTCGGTGGGGCGCACGCGATAGCGCACGTCGAGGCGTCGCGCACCCGGCGCGGTGACGATGAGCCGCCCGCCACCCATGGTGAAGGGCACGGCCTTGCCGCCGGCGCGCACCTCGTCGATCTCCAGGCGCTCGGGATCGGCCTCGAGGATGGAGCGCGCCCCCGCGGCCTCCTCCAGCGTGATGACGGCGCGCGCCGGGAACGACGCGGGCTCGCCATGTGCGCGCTCGGTGAAGTCGAAGGTGAGGTCGTACGCCTGCACGCGCACGTTCGGCACGGGCACCGCATGCTTGAGGACGCGCTCGACGGATGGCGGCAGCCCGCGCGGCGACACGCCCAGCAGGCGACACAGCGCCTTGCGCGCCGGCTCCACCTCGTCGCGGTCGAGGATGCGGTCGTGCTTGACGAGCGCGAGCACCTCGGCGGCCGCGCGCGCCTCGTCGGCGTCCTTGAGCTTGGCCGCGGCGCCCGCGAGCGCCTTGACATCGCGCGCGGTCAAGCGCCCGCTCTTGGCGAGCGAGCTCTCGAAGGCGACCTGGAAGGCGCGCGCGTGGACCGACGGCACAGGCGGCCACGATAGCGCGGAGGAGCGCGGCGGCCTACCGGCGGCGAAGCGCGCGGCCCGCCCGGGTCCACTGCACATCGCCGCCTCGACGCGAACGAAGCAGGCTACGCCGCGCCGCAAGCAGGTAGGCGCACCATCACGCCGGGCGCCATCGACGAGACGCACGTCCCTCAGCAAAAACGGCGCCTGCAGATCGTGCCCACCGGCACGCATCGACGTTCGCAGGCCCTCGAGGGCGCCCGCCGTCTCCCGAGCCCAGATGTCGAAGCGCACTGCGTCCTCTCCCCTTGGCTCGAGCGGCGCATGGTCGAGGGACTCCGCGCTCATCGGCGCGGCGGCGCTGCGGCGCCGGCCTTCTCCTGGCGGCAGCGCTCGGCCTCAATTCGATCATCATGGCGTCAGCAAGGCGGTGCGCGCGATCCAGGCGTCGACGAGCGCCGCGTCCTCGACGACCCGCAGGAGCGAGTCGCGGTCGGGCGCGCGGCCCTCCGCTCGGGCGCAGGCCACGTAGGCGGCGCCGCAGGCCCGCGCAGTGCCCACGGGCGCGTGGGCGAGGTCGTGGTGGGCGGCCACGGCCACCACCACCAACGAGGGGAGCTCCCAGCGCGACAAAAGGTACGCGCCGATTTCCGCGTGGTCGGTGCCGAGGAGCGCCGCCTCCTCCGCGGCAGACCCCACCGCGCTGGCGGCGGCCGCCCGCTCCCAGGCCTCGGGGGCCGCCACCGCCATGGCGAGGTAGCCCACGTCCGCCAGCAGGGCCGCGAGGAACACGTCGCCGTCCCCGGGGGCGATGCGCCGCGCGATGGCGCCTGCCCGCAGCGCCCGCGCCTGGACACCACCCACGTCGACGCCGCGAGGCATGGTGCGCGCGCTCGTTGCGGAGAAGATGGCCGCGCAGGTGGCCACGGCCTGCACCGTGGTCATCCCCAGGCGCGCCACCGCCACGTCCACGTCGTTGACGGGGCTCTTGTGGGGAAAGAGCGCCGAGTTCACGAGCTGCAGGAGCTTGGCCGCGATGGCTGGATCGCGCTGCACCACCGCCGCGATGTCGGTCGGTGTGGTCTTGGGCTCCGCGAGGAGGCGCTTGAGCTCCAGGTTGACCTCTGGGACGCTCGGCAGGCGATCCACGTCGAGCACCGCGGGCCCGAGCGCGAGGGGACGGGTCAGCTCGGTGGTCGCGCCAAGATCGCGGGCCATGCGGGAGGGATCGACCGGGTCCGGCATGGCCTTTGGCTCCGACGCGCCGCCAGGGATCGGGGCCGGCTCTCGCCACCAACATGCCTGGGCGCTGGCCGTGCCCGTCGCGGTGCGCTCTGTGCCGGCGCGTCGGCCGGCGCTGGTGGGGCGTGTGCGCGCCGTGCTCCTTCCTGCGCTGTCGAGGTGGCAGCGGCGACGGGGCCGGGTCGCGGGTGCGAACGGCACGACGGGGTCAGGGCCCTCCGTGCAGCGTTCCGGTAGCGCGACGGAGCTCTCGCGGCACGATCACGCCGGCATGCCCGACGAGGTGTTCGTGCGCGACGGCGAGGCCGATCGTTGCGCGACCTCGCCGTGCCCGCCGCGCGGAGCACGTTCGTCATGGGGCTCTCCGCGGTGCGGACGATCCTCGAGCATCTCGGCCGGCCGTCGTCGCAGCCACCCGACGAGTCGCCGTCGGCGCTGTCTCGGCGGTCAGTCCTCGTCGTCGGCGCGGATGGGCACCGGCGTGCCCACCTGCCAGCCCTCGGTCCACTCGGGCGGCGGCGGCGCCTTGCCGTCGCCGAGCTGCATCCTCCATTCGCGGTCGGTCAGCCGCTTGCCCTCGGGCGGCACCCATTCGTAGTAGCTCGACACCGGACCGGCGAACGCCATGCGATCGCCGCCGCGGTCGATCACCACGACCATCAAGCTGAACGGTCCCGTGGCGGCGTGCAGGATGCCCGCTTCGGGGTGCGTGTAGACGTCGGCGACCAAGGCGTCGGCCTTGAGCGCGTCACGCTGCCCTCGATAGTAGAGGTCGAGGTACCAGCCGTCCCAGCGCGGCGGTGCTCCACACATGCCAGCATGACGCACCTCGACTGCGTCCTTGAGGAACTGCTCTTGTGCGTCATTGAGAGGCTGCGACCGGCGCTCGCGGTCCACGATGCCGCGCAGGGTCGCCATGGTCGACGCGAAGCGCTCGGAGAACGCCACTTGCCGCTGCTTGATCGGCACCAGCTCCGCCGGGTAGGGCGTCTTGTCGAGGAGCGTGGCGGCGAGCTTGGCGCCCGCCTCCATGCGCTCCCAAAACGGTGGCGCCAGCTCGACAAAGCCCGCCGGGTACTCGCAGGTGATGCCCATGCCGTACGGTTGTTTGACGTACAGGATGGTGTCGTGGCGCAGCTCGGCCCACGACGCGAGCTGTGCCTGCAGCACTCGCCGCGACCAAGCGCGCGTGCGCATGACGCTCGGGAACTCACGTGACGTCGTCGGCGGGGACAAGCCGCGGAGCGCCGACAGCCAGACATCGTACAGGTTGCCCTCCCAGGCGCGCGCGCCGCGCGCATCGACGGCGTCGCGCGCGGCCAGCAGGTTCGCTTGAAAGGGCAGACCGTCTCGTCCGGCGACGGCGCCGCGGTCGATGCGCGCCGCCACCAGATCGGCGACGTTGTCGTTGGCCAGCGCGGCGAACGCGACGTCAACGCCGCTCGGTAGCACGCGCTTGAGCTTCTGGCCGTCGACGACCACGCGGTCGTAGACCACTTGGCCGGTGACCCAGGAGTCGACGGTGAAGCGCTGGCCGAACAGGCAGAAGGCACGGGGCAGCTCAAACCGCTCGGTGCGGTCGGGATCGGAGTACACGATCTGCGCGTTGATCTGCTGCGCTCCCATGCGCGTGTCGAGCACGATGCGGCGCAGCGCCTCGAGGTCGGCGTCGCTCCTGACCGCGCGCGCCGACGAGACGCCGCCGAGCGTGAGCAGCGCGCCGACGTCCGGCGGGCCCATCGAGTCGGAGCGTCCGACGAAGGTCTGCAACACCCGATCGATCTGCCGCCAGGTGTCGAGCTGCTTCGACGTCGCGAGCAGGTCGTGCAGCACCACGGCGGCGGCCAGCTCGCGGGGAGCGCCGTCCGCCCCCGCGACCTTCAGCTCGGTGCGGCCGAGCCACATCATGGTGCGGAAGTACCGCCGCAGCTGTTCGCTCTTGTCGTAGTGACCGCGAGGGCGCATCTGCGAGAAGTCCTCGACGCGCGCCCGCCCGAACAGCTGCACCTCCTTGACCTTCTCGTCCTTGATGGCGTGCAGCAGCTCCTCGACCGTGCCCTGCGCGCCGAGCACCGGCTTCACCGGCGTGTCCGCGAGCAGTGAGCGCCCGACCGCGATGAACAGATCGGCGTCCTGCACGCCTTGGTCGAGCGCGGCGGCACGCGGCTCGTGACCCAGCTCGGCGACGGCGCCCGCCATCCCCGCCAGTAGCCGGTCGAGCGCGCTCGACAGCCAGGTGGTCTCCAGCTCCTCGAGCATGGCGTCATAGCTCATGTGCCAGGCGTGCAGCACGGCGTCGGCGGAGACGAACAGCGGCTGATCGTGCTCGTAAATCGTGTGCATCAGCTGCGCGGCGCTGGCGGCGCCAAGACGTTGCGTGACGACGAACCCGTTGTCCTCGAGCACCGCGCGCTCGTGCTCATCGAGCGCGAAGCGGGGGTCGGGGGTGCCGTGCGTCTTGGGCCTCAGCATGCGATCGAGGTACTTGGCGCCCTTGACCGTAGGCGTCGTCGTCGCGAACGCCGGTGCGCGCGCGGCCAATGCCGCCGGCGTGGCGCCGGTCCGAGTCGCGAGCGCGCGTGTGAAGGCCGCCTCGAACCCGAACACGTCGCCCTGCGGGATGGCCGGCAGGGTCCGGGCGGGCTGTCCCTCGACCGGCTGTTCCGACAGTTGGGCGGCCTCTGTCAGCAGCCGCAGCGCATCGTCACTCCGCTTCGGATCCGGCGTGAGCTCTTTGGCCGGTTGGCGCAGCTCCTCGAGCTGTCGCTCCCCATGCTCACGCGCCTGAGCGGGCGTGTCGGCCGCGGCGCCGCCGGACCGCGGGCAGGCGACGACGATCGCGGCGCTAGCAGCGCCCGCCAGAGCCACCATCAGGATGTGACCAGGACCGCTCATGTTCACCTCGGGACCGCGAACGCACGTCTCTGGTTCCTCCCGGCGTGAGCAGATCACCTCTGTGCCCAAAGGTACTACCGGGCGCGGCGCGCGCGCACCTCGCTCCGGCTCGGCGGCGCCATCGAGCAGCGCGAACGTCGTCGAACGGGTCGCTGTGGCGGCACAAACGCGTGCGGCCCGATGCGAGCGAAGCGGGCTCGCCCGCGCAGCGAGCAGCGAGCGGGCACACGCCGCGGCCTGCGCCAGAAACGGATCGTCCGAACACCAGCAGACGGGCGCCTGCGGATCCTGGCCCAACGGCACGCACCGACGTGCGGCTGCCGCTGAAGGCCCAGGTCCGCAGGCGCTCGTCAGTTCGGCGACTTCATGGTCGCCGAACTGACACCTAAAACTGCGCCTTCTCGGTCGATCCCTCGAGCGCCAGCGTGGACGCCGCGCCGCCCGAGATCACCTGCGCCACCTCATCGAAGTACCCGGTGCCCACCTCGCGCTGGTGCTTGGTCGCGGTGTAGCCGTCCTTCTCGGAGGCGAACTCCGCCTGCTGGAGCTTCGAGTACGCCGCCATGCCGTCGGTCTTGTAGGCGCGCGCCAGCTCGAACATCGAGTGGTTGAGCGCGTGGAAGCCCGCCAGCGTGACGAACTGGAACTTGTAGCCCATGGCGCCGAGCTCGCGCTGGAACTTCGCGATGGTGGCGTCGTCCAGGTGCTTCTTCCAGTTGAACGACGGCGAGCAATTGTACGCGAGCAGCTTGCCCGGGTACTTCGCGTGCACGCCCTCGGCGAACTCGCGCGCCTCCTTGAGGTCGGGCGTGGAGGTCTCGCACCACAAGACGTCGGCGTAGGGCGCGTAGGCCAGGGCGCGGGCGATGGCGTACTTTACGCCGCCCTCGATGCGATAGAAGCCCTCGGGCGTGCGCTCGCCGCTCTTGATGAAGGGGCGATCGCGCTCGTCCACGTCGCTCGTGAGCAGCTTGGCGCTGTCGGCGTCGGTGCGGGCGAGGAGGATGGTGGGCACGTCGGCCACGTCGGCCGCCAGGCGCGCGGCCACGAGCGTGCGGATGAACTGGCTGATGGGCACCAGCACCTTGCCGCCCATGTGGCCGCACTTCTTCTCGGAGGCGAGCTGGTCCTCGAAGTGCACGCCGGCGGCGCCCGCCTCGATCATCATCTTCATCAGCTCGTGCGCGTTGAGCGGCCCGCCAAAGCCCGCCTCGGCGTCGGCGATCATGGGCGCCAGCCAGTCGACGCCGCTCTTCTTGCCCTCGGCGCTCTCGATCTGGTCCGCGCGCAGGAGCGCGTTGTTGATGCGCTTCACGAGCATGGGCACCGAGTGCGCGGGGTAGAGGCTCTGGTCGGGGTACATCTGGCCGGCGTCGTTGGCGTCGGCGGCCACCTGCCAGCCCGAGATGTAGATGGCCTTCAGGCCCGCGCGCACCTGCTGCACCGCCTGGTTGCCGGTCATGGCGCCGAGCGCGTTGACGTAGTCCTCGCTGTGCAACAGCTCCCACAGCTTCTCTGCGCCGAGGCGCGCGAGCGTGTGCTCCACCCTCACGCTGCCGCGCAGGCGCAGCACGTCGGCAGGAGAGTAGGGACGGGTGATGCCGTCGAAACGGCCGGGAGCCTTCATCACGATCTTCTTGGCGGCGACCATGTTCATCTCTCCTTCCCGAGGAGCGCCCGGTAGCCGGGCAGCGTGAGGAACTCCTCGAGGTCTTGATCGAGGCACAGGCGCAGGAACAAGTCCTTCGCCTCCGCCACGTCGGAAGGGGACAGGGGCAGGGGGACCTTCTTGCTCTCCTCATCGAGCACGGCGCGCAGGCGCGCTTCGTCGAGGGGCTCGCCGTCGATGACGGCGCCGGTCTTCAGCCACTGCCAGAGCTGGGCGCGTGAGATCTCCGCGGTGGCCGCGTCCTCCATCAGGTGCTCGATGGGGACGCAGCCCTGACCGGAAAGCCACGCGGCGAGGTAGTGCACGCCGACGCGCGCGTTGGTGCGCAGGCCCTGCTCGGAGCGCGTGCCCTCGGGCACCGCCAGCAGGTCCTCGCGGGTGACGCGCACGTCGTCGCGCGTGACGTCGAGCTGGTTCGTCTTGTCGCCGAGGTGCGCCTTGAAGACCTCGCGAGCCACGGGGACGAGGCCCGGGTGCGCCACCCAGGTGCCGTCGTGGCCGTCGTTGACCTCGCGCTGCTTGTCGGCGCGCACGGCGGCGAGCGCCCGCTCGTTGGCGGCCGCGTCGTCTTTGCGCGGGATGAACGCGCTCATGCCGCCCATGGCGAACGCGCCGCGGCGGTGGCAGGTCTTCACGAGGAGCTGCGTGTAGCTCCTGAGGAAGCGCTGGCTCATCGTGATCTGCGCGCGATCCGGCAGCACGAAGCCGCGCTCGCAGCGACGGCGCTTGATGGTCGAGAAGATGTAGTCCCAGCGGCCGCAGTTGAGGCCCACGATGCGCTGCTTGAGCTCCCAAAGGATCTCGTCCATCTCGAAGGCGGCGGGCAGGGTCTCGATGAGCACGGTCACCTTGACGGTGCCCGCGGCCAGGCCGCACTCGCGCTCGATGTCGCCGAGGACGTCGTTCCAGAGGCGCGCCTCACGGCGGCCCTCGAGCTTCGGCAGGTAGAGGTAGGGCCCCGAACCCTTCTCGAGCAGCGCCGGGCCGCTGTGCTTCACGAACAAGAACGCGTCGAAGAAGCCCGCCCCCATCGGCCGGCCATCGACGCTGAGGTGGGCCTCCTCGAGGTGCAACCCGCGGGGGCGCGCCATCAAGACCGCGGGCTTCTGCGGCATCGCGTACTGCTTGCCGGTGCTCTCGTCGGTGAAGGCGAGCGTGCCCTTGGCCGCGTCGGCGAGCGCCGCCTGGCCGCGCAGCACGTTGCCCCAGGTGGGCGCGAGCGAGTCCTCGAAGTCGGCCATGAAGACCGACGCCCCCGACGAGAGCGCGTTCAGGATCATCTTCGGCTCGGCCGGGCCCGTGATCTCCACCTGCCGCTCGAGCAGGTCCGCCGGGATGGGCGCCACGCGCCAGTGGGCCTCGCGCGTGGCTTTGGTCTCGGCCGGGAAGTCGAGCTGCTCCGTGCCGGCGTCGAGGCGCTCCTGCCGAGCGCGGCGCGCGGCCAGGAGCTCACGGCGCAGCCCGTCGTAGCGGCGGGAGAGGCGGGCAAGCGCCGCGCGCTCGGCCTCGCCGAGGAGCTGCCTCTCCAGGTCCGCCTCCAGGCCTGCGCTGCGCTGCGTCATTGCGATCGGCCCTCCCGTGAAAAGCTCCGTCACAGTATCTGCAACGCGTCGCGTTGCGGCTAGCGATCTGGCCGTGGTTCACTGGTTTACAGAGTTGCAATGTGGTATTGTGAAGCTGTAAACCAGTCAGGAGGTCCCATGGCCGCCAAGAAGGAGATCCCCAAGCTCGGCGGCCGCATGCGCCAGCTTCGGCGCCGCGAGGGCCTGACCCAGCAACAGATGGCCGTGCGTCTCGGCATCTCGCCGGCCTACCTGAACCTCATCGAGAACGACCGGCGCCCACTGCCCGCGCATGTGCTGATCGCGCTCGCGCAGACCTTCTCCATCGACCTCGCCGCCTTCGCGGCCGACGACTCAGGGCAGCTCTCGAGCGAGCTGCTCGAGGTCTTCGGCGACCCGCTCTTCGAGGGCAGCGAGCTTGGCACCGTGGAGGTGCGGGAGCTCGCGCAGTCGCAGCCCGCCCTCTCCCGCGCCGTGTGCGCCCTCTACCGCGCCTACCAGAGCGCCCGCGGCCAGCAGGGCACGGGCACGGTGACCCAGGAGAGCGTGGCTGGCGAGGTGCCCTCCGAGGAGGTCTCGGACCTCCTGCAGCGGCACATGAACTGGTTCCCCGAGCTCGAGGACCTCGCCGAGAAGGTGCGCAAGGACGGCCGCATCATCGACGACGACCTCACGCGCGGCCTCGTGCGCTTCCTGGAGGACCGCCACGGCGTCACCGTGGAGGTCATCCGCGCCGGGCAGGGGCAGAGCATCCTGCGCCGCTACGATCCGGAGACGCGGCACCTCGCCATCTCGGAGCTCTTGCCGCCGCGCAGCCGGAACTTCCAGCTCGCGCACCAGATCGGCCTCTTCGAGGCCCGGCCCTTCCTCGATCGCACCTGCGCCGATCAGACCCTCACCTCCGACGAGGCGCGGCGCCTCGGGCGCGTGGCGCTGGCCTCGTACTTCGCGGGCGCAATGCTCATGCCCTACGCGGCGTTCCTCGAGGCCGCCGAGAGCCTGCGCTACGACATCGAGCTCCTCGGGCACCGCTTTCGCGTGTCCTTCGAGCAGGTGTGCCACCGCGTGACCACCCTGCGGCGGCCCGGCGCGCAGGGCGTGCCCTTCCACCTCATGCGCGTGGACGTGGCTGGCAACATCAGCAAGCGCTTCTCCGCCTCGGGGATCCGCTTCGCGCGCTTCGCAGGCGCGTGCCCCCGCTGGAACATCTTCAGCGCCTTCCAGACGCCCGGCGTCATCAAGACGCAGGTGAGCGAGATGCCCGAGGGCGCGCGCTTCTTCTGCATCTCGACGACGCTGAAGAAGTCGAGCGTTGGCTACGCGCCACAGGCGAGCCCGCTGGCCATCGGGCTTGGCTGCCGCGTGGAGCATGCGAAGAAGCTCGTCTACGCTGACGGCGTGGACCTGGAGCACGTGGTGCCCGTGGGCGTCACCTGCCGGCTGTGTCCCCGGGGGGACTGCACCGAGCGCGCGTTCCCGGCGGTGGCGGCGCCGCTCCATGTGGACGAGAACGTGCGCGGGGTGTCGTTCTACGCCACGCCGCTGCGGGTGCTGCCCTAGAATGGAGACGATCGCGCAAAGCCGCGGGCCGCATGCGCCTTCGGCGCCGCACCAAGTTCGAGCACGACCTCGCGCACATCGCCGCCCGCAAGGGCCGCAGGGCGCGCTACCGCGGCATCCGCAAGAATGCGTTCCACCTGCGGCGCACGTCGGCCCCACAGAACTCGAGGCGGCACAACGCACCATCGGCCTGCGCGCTGTGGTGGCGCGATGACGCTCGTTTCAACCTGTTCGGCGTTCTCGCAGCGTCTGGGCGCACCGCGTGCGCCGTCGTCGCCGACGCATCGCCGGTGGGGCCCGACGATGCGAGGCATCACGACCTCGAGCGCCTCGACCAGCGTCGCCGCTCGCATGACTCGCCGCGCCGGGCGACCGGTCTCTCCCCGAATGCGCCGCGCGGCATCGGCCCGCTCCTCGCGGCACCTTCACCCACGGCGTCCGCGTGTTCGCTTCGCGCCGAAGCTGTACGACAAGAGATCGCGCAGCTGGTGCGGTTGCTCCCGGTCTCGCCATGCGGCGACCTGGCGCACGCGGTGCATCGTGAGACAGGTGGCGGCGAGCACATTCATGGCGACGAGGCCGCGCGCGCCGTGGCTCTTGCGGAAGTAGTGGGCGCGCGACGCGAACCAGTAGCCCGGCAGGCGACTGTCGCGGCGATGCACGCCCGTCGTCGCGCCTGCCTCGTGTGTCACGACCGCCGCGTGCACGAACCAGATCTCGTGTCCAGCGTCGCGCACACGCCGGCACAGGTCGACCTCCTCGAAGTAGAGGAAGAACTCCTCGTCGAAGAGGCCGACCTGTTCGAGCACGCTCCGGCGAATCATGAAGCTGGCGCCGCTGACCCAGTCGACCCGTGTGTCGTGTGACGGCGGCACCATTCCCACGGTGTGCTCGCGCAAGAGCCGCGTGACGACGCCCAGCCGAAGCCAGCTCTCGATCTCGCTCAGCGGCGACGGAAACCGAAAGGCCGACGCCTGCGGTGCGCCGTTCGAGTCAACGACCATGCCGCCAGCGACGCCGGCTCGCGGGTGCTGGTCGAGGAAGCTTACCAGCGCAGCGACGCAACCCTGGTTCGCGGCCGCGTCTGGGTTGAGGAGGTAGAAGTAGTCGGGCGGATCGGCGGACGCCATCGCTTCGCGGAACGCGATGTTGTTCCCGGCGCCGAAGCCGTCGTTGACGGGCGACGTGATGAGCCGGACGCAGTCACCGAAGCCGCGCGCCTCGATGCCCCTCCGCAACGTCGCCACCGAGGCGTCGGGGGAGTGGTTGTCGACGATCCAGACGGCGGCGCTGCCGAGCGCACGCAGCTGCGGCACGAGCGACTCCAGGCTGCGCAGCACCAAGTCGGCGACGCCGTAGTTCACGGTGACGACGATCAGCTTCACGCGAGGTGCCTTGGCCCGCGCCGTTGGCGGACCTGCTCGCCGGGGTTTGATGCGCTGGCCAGCGACCACGCCGGCGCCAGCGACGCGCGCCCATGGAAGCCACGCTGCCGCCGCCTCGGGATGGTGTGGCGCTGGCGGCGAGCAGCCGGTGCGCGCGCGTCACACGTTTCCGCAGGTCCGCCCGATCGATCGCCCAGGTTCATCGCGCAAGTTCCCGTTCGCGCAGCCATGGGCACCGTCATACTTCGAAAGCGGGTCGCCCGACGAGCACGCCCCGTTCACACGCGCGCTGGTGCAGCCGAGTGCCGGCTTCGCCTATCCTCCGCCCCATGAGCGGTGCACCCGAGACCCCGGCTGAGAAGCTCGCCGCGCTGAACGAGGCCATCAAGGGCACGCACATGCTCTCGCTGCTCAACGCCAAGAGCAGGCCGGCCCCCGACGAGCTGCTCCGGCGCGTCAGCGAGCTGCGGGAGGTTGTGCACGGGCTGTGCGCGCACCTCGCCGACAACGACCCGATACGGGTGACCGCGCTCGAGCGCCTCAAGGGCGTGGAGGCCCTGCTGCACGACCCGGTCGAGTGGCACGTCCTGGCGCGCGCCGACGAGCTGCACCAAGACCCCACGGATCCGAAAGTGCGCGCCGCGCTCGAGTCCGCCTTCTTCGAAGAGCACCTGCCGCGCACCGTCTGGCAAAGCATGCCGCCCGAGGGAGCCCACGCCGAGCTACGCAGGACCCTGCGTGTCCCCATGCTCCTCGACGTGGAGATCGAGGTCGACGGCAGGCCTGTGCGCTGCCAGATGCAGAACCTGTCCCGCGACGGCGTCTGCCTCGAGGTGCCGGCGGGCTTCTCTGCGCGCGCGGTGGCGTTCACCGTGGTGATGCCGGCCAACACCTCGAGCATCGCCCTGGCGGGCAACGTGATCTGGCGAGACGCCGGCCGCGTGGGCGTCGCGTTCACCATCGGGATCCCCGAGCAGAACGCGCTCGACGCCGCGCTGCAAGCGCACTTCGCCGGCCTGCAGCGGATCGTGACGCGCTGGCGCGACGTCGCACCGACCAGCGGCGCCGCGATCGCGTGTTCCGCCATCGTCGGGTACGCCGCAAGCGCGCTGCCGAGCGGTCGGCGCGAACACCTCGAGCGCCTCGACGCCGCCGCGCGCGCCGATCCCGGCACCAAGGAGCTGCAGTTGGCGCTCGCCAAGCTGCGCATCGAAGAGGCCGACTACGACGGGGCGGCGCAGGCCCTGAAGCGCGTCGTGGTCGCCGACCGCGCTGATCCCCGCTACCGGCTGCTCGAGCTCACGCTCGCGCAACGGCGCGGCGCCGGCAGTGGCGGACCGCTCGCGCGCGTGCGCCGGCTGGCAGAAGCGGGCCGCGTCCCGCTCGCCGCCGTGCTGTTGCTCGCGCTCGCGGGCGCGGGCACGTTCGCGTTCATCTCGCTGCGCGGGCCGTTCACCGAGGTCTCCGTCCCCATCGGCGGGCTCGCGTGCGAGCGCGTCGAGCTCCTCCAAGGGAACGCCCTGTGCGCGATCGACGCGAGCGCCTACCAGCGAGTCCCGCCATCGGAGCGCTCCGCGCGCGCGACCGTCATGCTCGAGCAGCTCGCGCCACGCGGGGTGAGCCAGGTCACGGTGATCGGGAGCACGCCGGAGCAGGGCGTGCTCGATGTGTTCAACCCCTACACCCTCGCGTCCGCGCCCTGAGCGGCGCCGTCACTGACAGGCGTTGGCCGAGGCATAAAGCGGAATCGTGGCGGTCGCGAACCAGGCGTCGCCCGCCACCGGCGTTCCCGGACAGCCGGTGAGAGTGATCGTCCAGTACATTGGAGGAGCAATTTTCGTCAGCCGGTACTGATAGCGGCTCTTGCCTTTGGTGGCGAACCCGAGCCCGTTGGGCGGGATCGTGTTGCCGCACGTCGAGTTGATGATGGGGTTGGGAAGCGCCGTCAGATCCTCACGCGCTGCGTCGGCGATCCGCGCGAGGGTCTCGGCGTTGCCCTTCGCCTCGGTCTGCATCGCCCGGCAGGTCATCTTCTGGTAGTTGGGCACGGCGATCGCGGCGAGGATGCCGATGATCGCGACCACGATCATCAGCTCGACTAGCGTGAACGCTCGTACTGCACCGCGCATGTGGGACCTCCCCGCCGATCAACCGCACACGGCGAACCGAGTATGTCTCAGGCGCGACGCTTTTTGGTAGCTGCCGCACCCCCACTGGTACTGTCGGGGTTCGTCAATGGCCCGGTCGCTGACCCGGTCACTGGGGGTGCTCGATGGTGTGCCACAACCGCTTCGGCTCCTTGGTTCCGGTCTGCGTCGCGGCGCTCGTCGGCGCCGGCGCCGCGCTCGCGGCCGACGTGAACACCATCGCCGGCAATGGCTCGCGGGGCTTCTCGGGCGACGGCGGCCCCGCGATCGCGGCGGCGCTGAACCTCCCCCACGGCATGGCGGTCGCCGCCGACGGGACGGTGTACGTCGCCGACACCGTCAACAACCGCGTGCGCCGCATCGGCACCGACGGCGTCATCACCACGGTCGTGGGCAACGGTAGCAGGGGCGACGACGGTGATGGCGGCCCGGCCACGGCTGCGTCCATCTCGGATGTGGTGAGCATCGCCCTGAGCCCAGCGGACGATGTCCTCTACCTCGCCGACTACGGGAACAATCGCGTACGGCAGGTCGCTCTCGGTGCGGGCGTCATCACGAGCTTCGCCGGTGCCGGATGGGCTGGTTTCGGCTTCGCCGGCGATGGCGGCCCTGCGACGAGCGCCTCGTTCCAAATCCCGGAGTCGATCGCGGTCGACGGGGCCGGCAACGTCTATATCAGCGACACCAACAACTGCGTCATTCGCAAGGTCGACATCGGCACGAACATCATCACCACCGTGGTGGGCTCGGTATCGCTCTGCACCACCAGCGGAGACGGCGGTCCGGCGCTGTCGGCGGGACTGACGTTACCCCTGCGCCTGGCCGTCGACGCGGCGGGCAACCTCTTCCTGATCGACAGCAGCGACCACAGCGTCATTCGGCGGGTCGACGCCGACACCAGCGTCATCACCACGGTCGCGGGCGGCGGTACGACCATCCCCGGCTTCGGCGACGCCCTCACGATGGATCTCGTCTCACCCCGCGACATCGCCCTCGACGCGTCCAACAACCTGTACATCGGCTCCGCCAACCAGGTCTTTAAGGTCGATCTGGGCACCGGCATCCTCTCGGTCTTCGCGGGCACCGGCACCCCGGGCTTCTCGGGCGACGGCGGACCAGCCCAGGACGCGATGTTCCGCGACATTGGCGGCGTGGCGAGCCACGGCGACGAGATCGTGATCGCCGATTCCGAGAACGACCGTCTGCGCGCGGTCATCCCGCTGCCACCGCTCCCCGACGACCTGATCATCGAGCTCACCACGTCGCAAGCGTTCCTCGACCGCTTCACCGCGGTGGTCGGCAGCATCCTCATGGTGAACGTCGACGGCCGCGACTACTTGGTGGTGCCGAACGCGGCCAGCGTCGGCCTCGACGTGACGCTCACCGACAACGACCAGCTGATCGTCATCGATCTCGGAGCGCTCGCCAGCGCTGGTGGCAACATCACGATCAGCGGCAACCTCGCACTCGAGAGCGTGGACCTCGGCAGCCTCGAGACCGTGGGTGGCTCATTGACCGTCGCCGGCAATCCGGAGCTGGATGCGATCTTGATCTCGGGTGTCACCAGCGTCGGCGGTGATTTGACGGTGGTTGGGACCGCCGCCACGGTCATCGACATGTCGTCGCTGGCGACGGTGGGCGGCAACCTGAGTGTCAGCGACAATACCGCCGCGACGACGATCAACATGTCGTCGCTTGCCTCGGTTGGTGGGTCGCTCGATATCAGCGGGAACACGTCAGTTGAGGAGATCGACGCCTCGGCGCTCACGTCGGTGTGCGGTACGCTCGAAGTGAGCGGGAATACCTCGGCGACGACGATCAACATGGCGTCCCTGACGACGGTGTGCGGATCGCTGGACGTCAGCGACAACACCGCCGCGACGACGATCAATATGACCTCGCTGGCGACGGTGGGCGGCGACCTTGCGGTGGGCGGCAACACGGCGGCGACGACCATCGACATGACGTCGCTGGCGACGGCGGGCGGGGACCTCGAGGTCAGCGGCAACACCTCCGTGACGACCGTCGACATGTCGTCGCTGGCGACGGTGGGCGGGAATCTCGAGGTAAGCGACAACACCGCGGCCACGACCATCAACATGTCGTCTCTCACCACGGTGGACGGAACGCTCGTGGTGTCCGGTAACACCGGCGCCGACACCATCAACATGAGTGGAATCGCTACCGTGGGCGGTGACCTCACCGTCGTCGACAACGGCGACGCCGCGGTCAACATGTCCGCGGGGGCCGACGTGGGCGGCAGCCTCACGGTCGAGAGCTCGGGGACCGGGACGTTCTCCATGGGAGACGGCAGCGTCGGCGGAGATCTTTCGGTCGATGCGATCGGCTACACCGAAGTCAGCGGGAATTCGCCGGGTGGGAATCTCGACGTCAGCGTGACAAGTCTCGAGGCCGTCATGCACCTGCAGGTGCAGGCCGCGAGCTTCGAGACGCCCGTGAGCTTCGCGGTCAACCGTGTGGACCCGGTGGCCCTGGTGCCCGAGAGCGGACTCGACGAGAGCGGGGGCGCGGCGACCGTCGACCCCATCGCGGCCTACCAGTTCAACTTCGGCGTGCCGACGCTCAACCGCGATGCCGCGCTGTCGTTCGACATCGACCTGGCCCAGCTCGACAGCGCAACGCAGACCGCGCTCCTCGACGCCTTGGCCGCGGGCACGGCGACGCTGGTGACCAAGGGCGACGCTGTCGGCAGCGTGTTCCAGGCCTTCCCGATCTGCGGGAGCGCGGAGACCCCCACCGCCGATGGCTGCGTGCGCGTCGAGACCTTCGACGCCCTTGGCGTGCCCACCTCGGGCACGCCCTCCATCGTCCGCTTCAGCAACGTGGTGGGCCACTTCTCTACGTGGGCAGTGGCGACCGTGACCCCCACCGCCGACGAGTGCCCAGTGCCGTCCGCTGACCTCTGCACCGATACCACCGGCTACACCAGCGTGTTCACCGAGACGTTCACGCGCGCGCCGGGCGAAACCCTCGTCATCGACCGCACCTTCGCTGCCATCACGGGCGCGGCCAAGGTCATCGTGCACAACGAGGGCTGCGACGCGGCGCTGGTGACCATTAACGGCGTCGAGATCGTCGGCGCCGGCGACCTCTTGGCCAACGGTACCTGCTTCACGGTTGACGCGAACGTTGACACGACCAACAGCCTGCACGTCGCGGTGGCGGGCCCGTCGAGCTCGATGTTCGCCATGACGAGCGGCGGCGGGGGTCATGGGCACGGCCACCGTCACGGTCGCGGTCGGGGACATGGGCACCACTGCGGCGACCACGACTCGGACCACGACTCCGACTCGGACCATGACTCCGACTCGGACCACGACTCCGACTCGGACCACGACTCCGACTCGGACCACG
>CAZONM010000074.1:0-18024 GCA_964580865.1 uncultured Myxococcales bacterium
CGGCCGGCGCCCGACGCGAGCGCGGGTGCCGGCGCCACGGTGCGCGCTCTCTCGGCCGAGGACCTGGGCGACGCGCTCTTCGACGAGGGCGGGCGCTGGCCGGGCGTCGCGGGCAGCGCGGCGCGCGCGGTCAGCGCGCCGCAGCGGTGATGACCGGCAATCGAGCGCGCGGCCGGCGGCTTTTTTGACCGCGCGATCTCGCACGTCGATGCTCGCGGGAGATGGCCGTGCACCTCCCGCCCACAGGTCGAGCAACTGGCCACCTCGCCTGCACCACGTCGGTGGTGTTGTTGTGCGCGCGCGCGCTCCATGCGGGTGCTCCCGTCTATGTGCCGCCGCCCCCGCCGGCGCCGCCGGTCACAGCACCGACGCCGCCCGCGACCACACCTGCCTCACCGACGACGCAGGACGCAGCGGCGGCCGACGCGGCCGCAGCTCCGGCGGCAACGAGCGACGCCACCGAGGAGGTCGTGGACCTCGACGAGGAAGACAAGAAGAGCGACGCCGAGAGCGACCGCATCAAGTCCGCCGCCAGCGGCGGCGCAGCGGCCCCGGGGAGCACCACCGGCTTCAAGCTCTTCGTCGACCTCACGGGCGTCGCCAAGCTCGGGCAGGGGACCTTCACGATCAAGCCGAACCACAGCTACGTGTTCTTGATGGCGCAGGTGAGCGACGAGCTGTCGTTCCAGCTCCACATCAGCGACGACCCGGCCTTCTACGAGCTGCAGTGGGACCCGATGCCGGGGGTGTCGCTCAAGGCCGGCAAGCTGCTGGTGCCGTTCGGCACCAACGACTTCCACCACTTGATCGGCGGCCGCGTCGACGAGGAGTCGCGCTTCTTGCCGGAGACGTGGGGCGACTTCGGGCTCTCCGTGTCGCACACCGCGCTCGACACCGAGTGGCTCGGGCTCGACTACACGCTGTACGCGGTCAACGGCTTCCAAGGTAACGACGAGCCGGGCATCGCGGCCGGCACCGGCATCGACAACAACTACATGAAGAGCCTGGGCGCGCGCGCGCGCGCCGTGCTGTTCGCCGACTACATCCTCACCGCCAGCGCCTACTTCGACGTGTGGGACCCGGCCCAGCGCTACAAGCTCCTGTTCTACGCGCTCGGCGGCGAGCTCAAGCGCGGCTTCATGCCCGTGCCCGTGCTCGACCGCCTGCGCGTGCGCGGCGAGTGGGCGCGCGGCGAGATCGAGTTGCCCGGCCGCAACCTCCAGACCGGTCTCATCGGCGCCTACGCGGTGGCGCGCACCGGGTTCTACGCCGAGGCTGACGCCGTCGTGTGGGAGGACCTCTCGGTGCGCGTCCGCACCGGGCGCGTCAACAGCGACAACACCGGCACCGCGGGCGACGAGGACGACGTGTGGCTGGCAGAGCCGGCGCTTCTCTGGTGGGTCGCGCACCACAAGGTGCAGCTCACGCTCGCCTACCAAGTGCTCCTGCCTGCCGCGCGCGCGGTCGAGCGCTACGATCCCTTCGCTCCTGGCGACGTCGTCTATGGCAAAGTGTTCTTGCAGTTCTGACGCAGCTTCCGCCATGGCGCGCGCTCCCCTCCTGTTGTCGCTCATCGCCGGCACCGTGGCGTGCGCGCGCGGCGAGCGCGCGCCCCGGGTCGACGTGGAGCTCGATGGCGAGACCATGGGCTCCACCTGGCACGTCAAGCTGTCGGTGCCCGCCGAACGCCGCACGGCCGCGCTCGCCATGCAGCACGCCATCGACCAGACGCTCGAGCGCATCAACGACGAGATGTCGACGTACCGGCCGAGCTCCGAGCTGTCGCGCTTCAACGCGAGCACGAGCACGGAACCCGTGGCGCTATCGTCGGAGCTGGCGCAGGTGATGGCGCGCGCGCTCGAGGTGGGGCGGCTCACGGAGGGCGCGTACGACGTCACGCTCGATCCGCTCATCGACCTCTGGGGCTTCGATCGCAGCGGCAGGAAGGACGCGGTGCCGACGGTGGAGCAGATCGCGGCCGCGCGCGCGCACGTGGGCCTCGACCGCCTCGCGCTCGAGGGCGCCACGTTGCGCAAGCTCGATCCCGAGGTGCGCGTGAACCTGGGGGGCATCGCGGCCGGCTTCGCCGTCGACGTCGTGTGCGCCGACCTGGATCGCGCGGGCTTCACCGACTACATGGTGGAGATCACGGGCGAGGTGCGCGCGCGCGGCACCAACGCACGTGGCCAGCCCTGGCGCATCGGCGTGAAGATCCCCGACGTGCAGGCCGCCGCCAACGACGTGCTCGCCGCCGTGTCGCTCACGAACCAGGCCGTGACGACGAGCGGCACCTACCACAACTTCTCCGTCGGCCCCGACGGCACGCGCTACAGCCACATCATCGATCCGCGCACGGGGGCCCCCGTGCAAGGCACGCTGGTGAGCGCCAGCGTGCTCGCCAAGGACGCGCTCACGGCCGACGCGTTCGATACGGCGTTCGTCATCCTCGGCGAGGAGCGCGCGCGCGCCATCATCGCGCGGCACCCCGGTATGGGCGCCTACTTCATCCACCAGGCGCCAAACGGCGCGCTGTCCACGTCGATGACCGACGGTTTTCCGCTGGTCGACACCCTGGAGCACGCACCATGAGGATCCGTCCTGTCGCGCGCGCGGCGCTGTGCGCGCTGGCCGCGTCGTCGCTCCTCGGGTGCCTCGATGACATCGAGCTGCCGCCGCTCGAGCCCGTGCTCCTGCCCATCATCAACCCCGTGCGCGTCCCCGAGGTGCTCGTGCAGGGCACCAAGCCCGCGGGCACGGGCATCCTGCTTGCCGGCGAGCGCGTCGTCGAGCCCGACGATGAAGAGGCGTGGAACTGGCAGCTCGCGCTCGCCCCCGGCGACAACACGGTCAGCGTCAAGACCGTGAGCGCGAGCGGCCTGCAGAGCCTTGGCGCCGCCGAGGCCACGGTGGTGTACGAGCCCGACTTCCCCGCGTCGCCGACGCTGGTCGATCCGCGCTCGCCCACCAACGCGGCCACCCAGACGCTCAGCGGTACCAAGCCCGCCGACACCTCGCTCGTGCTCATCGACACGACCGCGGGCACCGAGGCCGAGCTGGTGGCGCTGTCGGCGACCACTGACTGGAGCGCCGACGTCACGCTCGCTGCGCCCGGCGTCTACGACTTCGCGCTGGTCGCCGCCGACGCGCGCGGCAAGCGCAGCGAGCCCGTCGACTTCACGCTCGAATACGACGTGACGCCGCCCTCGCTCGCGAGCCGCTACCCCGAGGGCGACGTGCAGCTGCCGACCAACGGCATCTTGAGCATCGCGTTCGACGGCCGGCTCACGTTCGAGACCGAGGCCGTGCCCGCCGACGTCGTGAGCGTGCGCAACGGCATCACCGACGTGGCGCTCGGCTCCATCAGCTACCAGCCCGCGTCGCGCGCGCTGCGCGTGCATGCCGCGGCCGGCTGGCCCGCCAGCGCCACCTTGACGGTCACGGTGGACCATCAGGCGATCGTCGACGTGGCCGGCAACGCCAACGCCACGCGCCCCGCCGACTTCATCTGGACCTTCACCACCGGCGCGGCGGACGATCTCACGCTGCCGCCGGCGCCCGTCATCACCGAGCCCGCCGGCGACAACCTCACGGTGCAGACCGCCACCGTGCACCTGGCCGGCACCAAGCCCGCGGGCACCGGCGTCATCCTCGGCGGCGACGAGGTGCTGCCGGTGACCGCGAGCACCGACTGGGACCTCGACTGGCTCCTGCCCATCGGCGCGCCCGCCACGCTCTCGATCGCGCTCGTGTCGAGCGCCGAACAGATCGGCCCGCCTGCCACGCGCACGTTCACGCGCGAGGTGGTGCGGCCGAACCCGCCCGTGCTCTCCCCTGCCCCGCCCGCCGAGGTGAGCGAGCCCACGGTGACCTTGTCGGGCACGCGCGACGCCGACACGGCCGTGGTCTTGAACGGCACCGTGGTGGTGCCGCGCGCGGCCGACACCACGTGGAGCTACAACGCGCGCATGGTGCCCGGGCTCAACACGTTGCGGCTGCAAGCCAAGAGCGTGCAAGAGGGCGTGGTGGTGCTCTCCGACGTCGTGGAAGCGAACGTGGAGTACGCGCAAGCGTTCGCGGGCGATCTGCCGGCGGGCTACGGCCTGGTGGTGAGCTATGGCCTGCGCAACCTCGACGCCGTGCAGCCGATCCGCGCCGAATTCGCCACCGGGCCGTCGAACTACTCCGTCGACCTGTGGCTCGAGGGCCCCCTCGACGACGGCGAGCAATGTTCCTTCGACACCGGATCAATGGAGCGGCGCGACATCAAGTACGCGGCCACGCTCGAGCACTACAAGGGTGCCAAGGCAGGCCACACCAACCCGTGGGGCGACGAGGACTACGCGAACCCCGACTACGTGGCCGCGCTCATCAGCGCCGGCCTTTTGAGCTTCGCGCCCGGCGTCGACCGCCGCGACGACGGCAGTGGCGCGCCGGGCGATGCGATCACGGGCGGCGGCGGCAGCGCCATCCAGATCACGCAGGACGAGGTCGACACCGCCATCGACGGCGTCACGCAAGCCACGCTCAAGCCCGGGCAACGGCTGGTCACCTGGCCAAACGACGGCGCGGCCACACGCTTCGACGGCGCCGCGTTGCCGCAGGGCGAATACGTGCTCCACCTGGTCATCAACCTCGATCGCTCGCCGGGCTGGGTGGCGGGCAACGACCGCGAGACCTGCTGGGGTGACGCCGACTTCGCGCGCGTGGGCCCGCACCGCGTCAGCGCGCGCCTCGGGCTCGGCGACGTGCCGTTCTCGCTCACGCTCGGCCAGGCGGCCGAGGAGTCGGGCGCCGACGCGGAGAGCGGCGCCGACGTCCTGCGCTACTTAGCGAACAGCGGCGTGACCATCGTGTGGGCGCCGCTGTAAGGCATCATCCGCCGATCTGCGCGATGGTGCGACCTCCGCGCACCGCCTACTGTTCGGACCACGAGCGCGACCTCGGTCCTGTTCTCGACCCGCGGTGTACAGTGCACGCGTGGGGTAACCACCATGGTGTTGCGCGTGTCGTGTCTCGCCCGCTGGGCGCCGTTGGTTCTCCTTGCCCTCGTCGTCGGCTGCCCGACGCCCGGCGAGGGCGAGGGCGAAGGAGAGGGTGAGGGTGAGGGTGAGGGTGAGGGTGAGGGCGAAGGAGAGGGCGAGGGTGAAGGTGAGGGCGACTCCACCGCTCCCACGCTCGCCTCCACCGTGCCCGCCGCCGACGCCGTCGACGTGGCGCCGAACGCCGCCGCGCAGGTGGTGTTCTCCGAGACCGTCGACTGCGCCGCGCTGACACCGCTGTTGCCGAACATCGTCGTGGTGCAGCAGACGGCCGGCGGCCAGCTCGCCGCCACGTCGAGCTGCGCGGGCGACACGCTCACCATCACCCCCGACGCCACGCTGCCGCTCTCGGCGTCGATCACCATGGCCGTCTTCAGCGACGGCAACGTGGTCGACCTCGCCGGCAACACCATGGCCGACGACGTGCAGTGGACGTTCGTCACCGCCGCCACCCTCGACAGCGACGCGCCAGGAATCTCTTCGCGCGTGCCCGACGACCAGGCGACGGGCGTGGCGCTCAACACCAACGTCGACGTCGTGTTCGACGAGCTCGTCCTCTGCTCGACGGTGACTACGTCGAGCGTGACGCTGAGCGACGGCGCCGCCACGGTCGCCGCCACCGTCGACTGCAACAGCGGCACCGGCGTGGTGCAGCTCGATCCCGCCGCGGAGCTGGCCGCCGACGTGGAGCACACCGTGACGGTGGCCGGCACCATCACCGACCTCGCGGGCAACGCCCTTGGTGCCGACGTCACCTGGTCGTTCACCACCGGCACCGGCGCCGACACCACCGCGCCGGCGCCGCCCGCTGCCACGGGCGGGCTCGCCGACACGCTGTTCGCCACCGTGAACGTGACCGGCACCAAGGACGCGAGCGAGCCCACCAACGTGGAGCTGAGGAACGCGGGCGGCGGCAGCTTCGTCGAGGTGTATGGGCGCGATGGCGGCGGCACCTGGAGCGCCGACGTGACGCTGGTCGTCGGCGACAACGACTTCGAGATCCGCTCGCAGGACGCTGCCGGCAACCCGAGCACGGTCGCGACGTTCTCCATCACGCGGCTCGCAAACCCGGTGGCCGACCCTACGCTCGACCCCGTGGTGTCGCCGACCATCGTCGGCAACCAGGTCATCCGCGGCACCAAGGAGGCGGCCACCAGCATCGAGGCCGACCCCGAGAATGACGGCACCTTCACGACCATCGTCGCGCAGTCGGCCGACACCGATTGGGACGCGCTCCTGACGCTGTCGAACGGCATCAACCTCGTGCGCCTGCGCGCGCGCGACGGCGCGGGCAACACGTCCAACATCGTGTCCGACGCCATCACCTACAACCAGCAAAGCGCGGTTCCCGCCGGCGAGGTGCGCATCGACTTCAACATGGTGAGCCAGTGGGCCAACCTGGGCGACGAGTCGAGCGCCGGCGCGGCGGGCGGCACCGATCTCAACCACTGGGGCCTGATGGTGTGGGTCGAAGGGCCGCTCACCGACGTGGGCGGCGCGCCGGAGGCGTGCGTGTTCGATGACGCGAGCTTCCAGCGCCGGTACACGCGCTACGTCCGCACCATCGCGCACTCGACGTACAACAAGAACCCGCGCCAAGCTGGTGGCTGCGACTCGCTCACGAACCCGACCGATCCCAACGCATGCAACGGCTTTCACTGGGAACCCGAGGCGGCGGTGGCGAACTGGGTGGCGGCCATGATCGAGAGCGGGCGCTGGGCGGGGGCGACGTTCCCGTTGACCGCGTCCGCTGATCGCCGCGATGCCCTGGGCCACAACCACGCGATTGTCAGTTCCGCCCACGCCTTCACGGTCCCCGACCTCTACTTCGATGATCCCGGCACCGCCGGTGTGCAGACCAAGCCGCGCGTCCTACAGAACCCCGTCGTCGACGGCGTCACCATGGCCTCGGTCAACCCGCGCCACCTCAACACGACCTCGCCGCTGCTGTCCTGCACCGGCTGCACGGACGACGAGTATTGCGTCGATACCGACACGACCTTCCAGGCGCCCTCCGGTGGAGCGGTGGAGTGCTTGCCGAAGCTCGCCGGGGCATTCACCACGTGTGCCGTCGACGCCGACTGCGGCAACTTCCCACACTGCGACACGGGCCAAAGCCGCTGCGAGGACGGGTACGGCAACCCCGTCTGCAAGGACGGCATGATCTCGGTCGACGACGGCGCCGGCGCCGAGTGCCGCGGTCAGTCGATCCTCGACTGGCACGAGCGCTTCACCTTCCGATGGAACCTCACCAACTGGAACAACCAGCGCGTGCTTCCCGGCTGGTACGTCCTGCACGTCGAGGCCGCCTACGACGAGAACAACCCCGGGACCGTAGCCGCCACACAACAGCTGTGGGAGCAGCGCTTCTTGCCAAACGACGTCGAGACCTGCTGGGACGACCCGAGCGACGACGCGCGCGGCCAGCACCGCCTGGAGGTGCCGCTGTTCATCGACGGCGCGAATGATATCGACCCCTTTCACGTGGCGGAGAAGGCGACCGAGCTGGTGCCGGCGTGCAGCACGGCGCTGCAGGGCGGGTCGCCCGCCGACCGCATCAAGTGCTCGTGCGGCGGCGCCGACCCGTGGCCCTGCCCGCTGACACCGAACGGCAACGCCGGCGGCGGCAACGTGGTGCGCTACTTCGACCCCACGCTCGACGGCGCGAGCGGTGCCATGCGCGTGCAGTACTGCGCCACCGGCGCGTGCCCGTGACGAGCCGGCCATGAGCGACGCGCCTGCGGACAAGGTGGAGGAGGTCGATCTCGACGCGCTCGACGCGCTCGAGGGTGCGCCGGCGCCGAAGACCGCACCCACGCCGGCCGCCGGCTCCACCACCGTCGAAGAGGTGCGCGTCGACGAGCTCGAGCCGAGCATCCCCTTGCCCGAGCTCGAGGCAAGCCCCTGGCTGCTCTGGTGCCCGCTGGTGGTCGCGCTCGTGATCGCGTGGAACGTCGACTGGGGCGACGTGCGCGTTCAGCGCGAGACTGTTGCGCGACGACGCAGCAAGGCCCCGGCCCCAAGGAGAACCGCATGAGCTCGCGCTCGATACCCGCTTTGGCCCTGCTCGCGCTGCCGGTCGCGCTGACCATCGCGCTCGGCGCGCCCAGCGCCCGCGCGGTCAAGTACCTGTCCCTCGGCGACGCCGTGAAGAAGTTCCTGCCGGCCGACGCCAAGGTGCTCAAGGTGACCAAGGTGCCCACGGCCGACGAGAGGAGGCGCCTGCTCGACGACTACGGCTGGGAGGCCACCGAGGCCGAGTACGTAGCGTTCAAGGGCGTCGACAAGGCCGACGACGCCAGCGTGCTCGGCTACGTCTTCGTGGTGCCCGAGATCTTCAACACGTGCTTTCACAAATACGCGGTGGGCGTGTCGCCCGAGGGCAAGATCCTCGAGAGCGTCATCATCGAGCTCACCTGCCCACGCAGCTTCCCCATCAACAAGAAGGCGTTCCTGAAACAGTTCAAGGACAAGACCCACAACGATGCGCTCACCATCAAGGTCGACATCGACGGCGTCACTGGCGCGTCCCTATCGTCGGAGGCCGCCTCGACGGCGGCGCGCAAGGCCGTGTCACTGCACAACGTCTTCTTCGGCGGCAACGCCAAGGTGGTGGTGGACGACAAGGTGAAGGCCGGGCGCGCGGCCGGCGCCGCCAAGATCAAGAAGGCTATCGAGACCGGCGAGACCCTCAAGAAGGAAGGCAAGGACGGCGCGGCCCAGCTGCCGCCCGACGAGGGTGAGAAGGCGCCGTGAGCACCAAGGGCGCGGGCCTGCCCATCATTGGGCATGAGGCCTACTACCGCACCACGTCGAGGGTGGGCCTGCGCCACGCGCGCCGCTTCGTGCAGCTCGCGGTGCTGGTGCTCTTCCTCGCGCTCTTTCTGGCGACGCGCGACCAAGCCCTCGCGCCCGTGCCGCCCACGTTGTTCCTGCAGACCGACCCCCTGGTGGCCCTTCTCACCATCGGCGCCGCCCGCGTGCTGGTGCCCTCGCTCCTCGTGGGCAGCGTGTTCTTCGTGCTGTTCACCTTGGTCTTCGGCCGCGCGTTCTGCGGCTGGATCTGCCCGCTCGGCACGCTCTTCGACCTCACCAACCGCGCGCTCAGGACGCCCGAGGACCGCGTGCCGCTGGCGTGGCACACGAAGCTGCAATACGGCAAGTACCTTACCCTCGTCGTCATGGTGGCGGGCGCGCTCGCGTCGGCGCAGTGGCTCTACGTGCTCGACCCGCTGGTGCTGTTGTTTCGCGCGCTCGCGGTGGGCGTATGGCCCGTGGCCACGCTGGTGCACGACGATCCCGACGCGCACGGCACCGTCTGGCAGGCCTTCCACGGCGTCACGTTCGGCCCGCTCGCGCTCTTCGCGGCCACGCTCGCGGCCGTCGCCGTCAGCCCGCGCTTTTACTGCCGCTACGTCTGTCCGCTGGGCGCGTTCTTCGGGCTCTTGTCGCGCGCGCCCCTGGTGCGCCGCCGGGTGGAGGGCTGCGACGCGTGCACGGGCGTGCAGACCGAGAAGCAGTGCGTGGCCGGCTGCCGCATGGGCGCGGTCGCGACGAACCCGCACCTCACGCAGAACCACGAGTGCATCCGTTGCATGTCGGGGCGCAGCTTCTGCCACAAGCAGGCCATCCACTTCGACGCCGAGCCGCGCGCCGTAGGGCGCCGCGACCCCGAGGACGTGCCCACCGCCATCTCGCGGCGCGCGTTCTTGGCGTCCGCCGGCGCAGGGCTCGCGCTCGCGCCCATGGCAGCGCTGTCGAGCGCACCGCGCAACCCCGAGAACGGCGTGGTGCGCCCGCCCCGCGTGCTCGACGAGGACGCGTTCACCGATCAGTGCATCCGCTGCGCCATGTGCGTGCAGGCGTGCCCCACGCAGACCTTGCAGCTCACGCACCTCGAGGCCGGCTTCGCCGCCTTCTGGACGCCGGCGATCACGCCGGCCGTCGGCGGCTGCGTGCCCGAGTGCAACGCATGCAGCGTCGTCTGCCCCACCGACGCGATCCCCGGCTTCGACAAGGCCGAGCGCTCGAAGTGGCAGACCAAGATGGGCACCGCCGTGCTCGAGAAGGGGCGCTGCATCTCGTTCACCGAGAGTACGCCGTGCGCCAAGTGCCTCGACATCTGCCCCACCAAGGCCTTCGTCGTCGAGCCCGAGGTCGACGGCGCGGACGGCGACGACGACGGCACGCCGCGCCGCCCGTTCGCCGTCGACTACGTGCGCTGTGTGGGCTGCGGGCTGTGCGAGGTCGAGTGCGCGAAGATCGTGTTCGGCGCGCCGGCGCTGCGCACGTTCGCGCACGGGCGTGGGCAGCTCACGTCGCTCGGTGAGGAGCCCACGCGCACCTTCGCGGAGGCGACGGTGACGCCGAAGGGGTGAGGTCTGTGGCGACCGCCCCCCCGCGCTCAGCTCCCGCCGGGTTGGCTTGTGCGGTCGTGTGTCGCGTCTTCCGCGGTGTCGCGGCTCCGAACTGCGTTCAGCGCGCGGCTAGGCTGCGCTGTCGCGACGCGGCGGGAGGTGGCTCACCGGCCAAACGGGAGAGGTCCTCCCGTGATAGAACGACCAGTCGGTGCCCACGTCGATCGAGGGTAGAAATGCGATTCCATATTTCGGCAGGTGTCGCACTCATTCCGTTCCTCGCGCTCGCCGGCTGCACGGCGTGCGGCCCGACCGGAGAAGGCGAGGGCGAGGGAGAAGGAGAAGGAGAAGGAGAAGGAGAAGGAGAAGGAGAAGGCGAGGGCGAGGGCGAGGGCGAGGGCGAGGGAGAAGGAGAAGGAGAAGGAGAAGGTGAAGGAGAGGGTGAAGGCGAAGGAGAGGGTGAAGGCGAAGGTGAAGGCGAGGGCGAGCTCGCCACGGGCCTGATCGGTCCGGATGGCGGCACGGTCACCTCGACCGACGGCCTGCTCGTCCTGACCATCCCCGCCGGCGCCGTCGACGAGCCCACGGACTTCAGCATCGAGATCGCCTCGACCGCCCCCGTCGGCGCGCGCTTGGGCGCGGCCTACCGCCTCGGCCCCGACGACATCATGCTCCACGCCCCGGCACGCATCGATCTCACCTATGACGAGAGCGCGCCCGGCGGCACCGAGGACGACCAGGTGCTCGTCGTGCTCGACGAGGCGAACGGCACCTGGGAGCTGGTGGATCCTTCCACCGTCGACACCGGCGCCAATGTCGTCACCACGGTGCGCAGCCACTTCTCCACCGTCGCCAACGCCTTCGGCCTCACGGCCAAGGAGGACCTCGGTGTGGCCACGGTCATCAACGCGCCGGCGACCCTCTACGTCGAGCTCGACGGCAACGACAACAACCGAGGGTTCGAGCAGGGCTTCGCCGGCGCCCTGCGCCACGTCCAGGAGGCATGCCACCGCACGGCGGGAGGGCGACTGTTTCGCTTCGGCGACGTGGGCGTGAGCTATCGCTCGGTGCGGACCATCAGCGTCAGCGCGGGCACCTACGAGGAGCAGGAGGACGTGCTGTTCTGCGAGGCGTCACTCGTGGGCGCCGGGCGCTCGGCCACCTTCCTCCGGGTCGCGCCCGGCTTCGGCGACATGCTCCATGTGGCGGTGCAGCCGGTGGTGTACGACGGCCCGGTGTCGTTCTCCGGCATCGACCTGCAGGGGGCGCTGCGGATCGAGCGGGGCACCACCAACACCGTCGATCACGCGCGGATCACGGGCTTCTCGACAAATGCGCCGGCGATCTACGGGCTGGCACACACGCACATCACCGATGTCGTCATCGAACAACCGCGCGAGCCCGACGCCGACGGCATCCGGCTCTTTGCCGAGGACCAGACCATCACCGACGTGATCGTCCGCGGCACGCGAACGGCGGTGTCGCTCTGGGCACCGGGGCCACCGGCCGCCATCACGCGCCTGGCCGCGACCAACAACACCACCGGCGTGTGGATCGGCTCCTCGCTCAGCGCCAACGGTCTGGTGATCGACGACAGCTCCATCGTCGGCAACGACGTCGGCATCCTCGCGATCGACGACATCACCGTGCGCGCCAGCGTCGTGAGCTGCAACAGCACCGTGGACGTGCGCGCGGTGGGCGCGAGCACGACGGTGGACGCAGGCTCGTGCCTGTGGGACCACGTGCCGCCCGAGCCCCTGTCCGACGACGACCCCTTCGCCAACGACATCGACGGCACGGTGACGACCGCCGGCGCGACGCTGGCGCCGGCCCCGTGCACGGCGCCGCCGGCGGGCCCGTGCGAGGACGTGCTCATCGAGAACGAGACCGTCATCGGCGCGGGCGGCGGGCGCGTCGATCTCGGCGATGGCGTGACCCCCGGCTGCACGGCCATCGACATCGCGCCGGGCGCCTTCGCCACCGACGTCGGCGTCGCGATTCGCAACGACCCCAACGGCTCACCGCGGCGACCCGTCGACTACCCGACCGGCAGCGGGCGCGTCGACTTGTACGTGTGGGACGACGACACGGGCATGCCCACCGTGGCGGCGCCCACCGTGGTGCCCACCGTCACCGTGGGCGTGGGCGCCGACCGCGCGCGCAGCCGCGTCGAGTTGCTGCGCTATGAGAGCGGTCAGTGGATGCCCAGCGAGGGCCTCGAGGTCCTCGAGAACGACACGGTGCAGGTGCCCTATGGCGTGCTCGTCGACCATGCGGGGCCCATGGCGGTGTCGACGCCCGTCATCGCGGGACGCACGCGCGACAACGTCGTTCGGCCTGCGCACGACCGCGCGCGCAACCTGACCGAGTGGGTCATCGGCGGCCCGTACGATCGCGACGGGCTCGCGTGCACCGAGGGCAGCAACCAGCGCTGCGTCCACGGCGGCGGCATGCGCCGCGTCGACGTCCCGGGCGTGACGTCGTGCAACGGGCTCGACGCGACGGACCTCCTGCAGGTCTTCTCGTTCATCTGCCACGAGAACGGCGGTGGCGACGTCTTCTTCACCTCGTCGCCGCCGGCCTCGGTGCGCGCGCTGTTCGACGACGCCGTGTTCCCTTGGACGTTGCGCGAGAACCACGTCGTGGTGACCGACGGCGTGGGCGCCGAGTTGCTGCGCACGCCCGACGAGGTCTGGTTCGAGGTGGGCGCCGTCCACGACTGGGCCGACCTCGCGGGCCCGCAGGACCTCGAGCCCTTCGACGTGGTGGTGATCGACGGCGTCACCGGTCCCCTTGGCCTCGGCAGCAACTACCAGCTCGAGCACGCCATGGTGTTGGTGCCCGAGGGCGGCGTGCTGGTCGCCGACGCGGAGATCGGCAACGCCTTCGTCGGCCTCGTCGACCTGCCGGACTTCTCGCTGTTCGAGGGCGACATCGACCTGAGCGCCACCACCAGCGGTGCCGGCGTGCGCGCGGTCGGCGCGTTCGCGCTCGTGCAGCACGCGACCATCACCGGCGGCGGCACCATCGGCGCGCACCTCTATGGCGCGCAGTCACAGGCCCGCGACGTCGCGGTCGCAGACGCCACCGTCGGCATCTACCACGACGCGCGCGGCACCACCGCGAGCGCCGTGCGCGCGTGGCACTGCGGCAACGTCGGCGTTGCGGTCGACAGTGACGCCACTGCCACCATCGTCGATGCGGTCGCCTTTGGCGGCGGCATCGGCGCCATCGTTGCCGACGGCAGCGCCGTGCTGGGCGACGTCGTTGGAGTAGCGGGACGATCGGCCATCGCCATCGGCACGAGCTCGGTCGTGCGCGGCGCCACGGCGCTGCGCGGCGGCGAGAGCGGCATGCGGGTCAGCGCGTCGGGCGTGCTGGTCGAAGACGCCGTGGCCGGCGGCAGCCTCGTGGGCTTCTCCATCGACGGCAACGGCTGCACGTTCCGCGACACCCTCGCCGGCGGTAACGCCGCCATCGGCGTCGAGCTGTTTGCCACCGCGCGTGACAACACGTTCGACGGGGTGTTCGTGTCCGGCGCCACGGGCGCCGGCTTCGACGCGAGCTGCGCCCCGGCGCCGGTCGACTGTTCCGCGCTGACGTCGGTGCCGCCGGGTGAGTCGGTGGGTTTGCTCGCCGACCCTGCCACCGGCGAGTGCCTCGATGAGAGCGGCGCACCAATGAACGACCTCGCGGACTTCGACGAGAGCGCGGCGCTCGCAGCTGTGGCCGACGCAGCCAACGGCAGCGCGCCCGGTGGCACTGCGTCGCTCGCGTCGATCACCGATTGGCACTCGTTCACGACAGATACGCGGGGCTTTGCGATCGCCGGCGCGGGCTGCGCGGCGCTGGGCGACTGCGACGACGACACTGAGACTTGTCAGATCGTCGACGTCGCGCTCCCCGCCGCGAGCGTGCTCATCCGCGACCCCGCGCCCACGCCGTCGACCGAGCTGGACACGCACGTGTTCACCGACGCCGACGCGAGCTACCTGTGCACGGCGCTCGGCAGCACCTGGACCGGCAGCGCATGCACGTCGACATCGTTGCGTGGTGCCATCGAGCGCGTCGCGGACGGCGTCGGCGACGACGACGGCCTGTGTGAAGCCGAGGAGGCGTGTGACCTGCTGAGGAACTATGGCGGGCGCTCGGGGCCGCGTGGGACCACGCTGTCGGAGACCGCGGGCCCGCAAGGGATCCGGTTCTACGAGTAGGCGGGCGCCAGGGGCGCGGGGGCGCGGCGGTCGGTAGGCGCCTCGCCAGACGGAAGCGCGTGTCGGTATCGCTCATGCCCACGTCGAGGAGCGGCGCGAGGAACCCGCACCGGGCGCTCCCTCACCGCACCGCCGCCGTGATCACCGCCTCGCGCGCGGCCGCCGCGCGTCGCAACCGCTGCATCATCTCCGGCAGCTTGGCGCGCTGGATGAACGACACCAACCAGCCCGGCAGCGGCGTCGTGGGCCGCACGTCGATGTGGTAGGTCGCGATGGTGCGCCCGTCGCCCGACGGCTCGATGCGCCAGAAGCCCTCGTTGACGGTGAAGTCACCGGCCACCAGGCGCCAGCTGCGCTGCCAGCGCACACCAGGGCGCACGTCGAGGGCGGCGCGCGTGACGCTGGTGAGGTCGCCGAGCGGGAACGGCAGGTCCACCACCACCGTGCAGCGCGACGTGCCGTCGCGGTCCGCCACCACGGCGGCGGTCGCGACGTCGGGCATGACCTCGCCGGTGCGCTCGCAGTCGGCCACGATGGGCCACACCCTGCTCGGCGGCGCGTCCACCAACACGCGCGCGGTGGCCACCGGGTAGTCGCTGCCGGGCACGTCGGCGAAGCGCAAGACCACCTCGCCGCGGCGGAGCTGCTCCGCTTCGGCGTCGACGACGGGGGCGGCGGCGAGGGCGAGGGCGAGGGCGAGCATGGGTCGAGTATCGGCGCGCGCGCGCCGCGCCGCTTCGCGCGCGCATCGGTACGGTGACCGGGTCAGCGTCCCTTGCGCGACGGCGCGCGCGTCCCGTCGACGCGATCCCACCCCGGGACCAGCGCATGCGATCCATGACCGATGAGGTCGGCGCGCCCCGCCTCGCGCAGCGCCTCGCGGACCAGGGGCGCGTTGTCGGGCAGCCAGTACTGGAGGAGCGCGCGTTGCTTGCGCTTGCCGCGGCCGCTCTTCTCGACGAACACCGCGCGCATGGTGGCGGGGTCGAAGCCCGACCACCACATGCACGTGGCGGGCGTCCCGGGCGTGGGGATGAAGTCCTGCACCTGCTGCGGCCGCAGGTGGTGCGCCTTGAGCGCCTCGGCCAGCGCCACGGCCGCGTCGACGTCGCAGCCCGGGTGCGACGACACGAAGTAGGGCACCAGGTACTGCTCCTTGCCGGCGGCGCTCGACGCGCGCGCGAAGCGCTCGGCGAAGTCGAAGAACACCTCGGCCTTCGGCTTCTTCATCAGCGCCAGCGTGGCCGCGTCGACGTGCTCGGGGGCCACCTTGAGGTGACCGCCCACGTGGTGCGCGGCCAGCTCGTCGATGTAGCGCTGGTCGAGCACCGCAAGATCCATGCGCACACCGCTCGCGATCAGCACCTTCTTCACGCCCGGCACCGCGCGCGCCTTGCGCATGAGCTGCGTGAGCGGCGCCTGGTCGGTGGCGAGGTGCGCGCAGATGCCCGGCTGCACGCACGACGGGCGCCGACAGACGCGCTCGGCGGCGGGGCTGGTGCAGCGCATGCGGTACATGTTGGCGGTGGGCCCCCCGAGGTCGCTCAAGACGCCGGTGTAGCCGGGGACGCGCGCGAGCTCCGCCACTTCCCGCAGCACCGACGCCTCCGAGCGCGACTGCACGCGCTTGCCCTGGTGCTCGGTGATGGCGCAGAAGGTGCAGCCGCCGAAGCAGCCGCGCATGATGGTGATCGAGGCCTTCACCATCTCGAACGCCGGGATCGCGCGCCCGCCGTACGAGGGGTGCGGCGCCTTGAGGAACGGCAGCTCGAAGACGGCGTCGAGCTCGGCCGTGGAAAGCGGCTGCTGCGGCGGGTTGACGACGACGGTCCAGTCGCCGTGCCGCTGCATCAGCACGGGCGACGCGTCGGGGTTCTGCTCGCGGTGGAAGATCCCCTGCGCCACGGCGAACGCGCGCTTGCTCACGGCGTCGCTGCCCTGGATCTCGTCGAACGAGGGCAACAGCACGGCACCCGGCGGCGGCGGCCGCGTCCACCACGGGGCCTCGTCGCTGTGCGCGTCGGGCGGCACCACGTGCGGCAGCGTCTTTTTGCCCACGGCGTACGCGGTGCCCGGCACGTCGCGGATCTCCGCCACGCGCTCGCCGCGCTGCAGGCGCTCGACGACAGCGAGCAGGGGCCGCTCGCCCATGCCGTACACCAGCAGGTCGGCGCGCGCGTCGAGCACGATGGAGCGGCGCACCTTGTCGCTCCAGTAGTCGTAGTGCGCCAAGCGCCGCATGGACGCCTCGACGCCGCCGATGAGGAGCGGCACGTCCTTGTGCGCCTCGCGGCAGCGCTGCGCGTACACGACGGTGGCGTAGTCGGGGCGCAGCCCGCCCTGGCCGCCGGGCGCGTAGGTGTCGTCGGACCGACGCCGCTTGGCCGCGGTGTAGTTGTCGAGCATCGAGTCGAGGTTGCCGGCAGAGACGAGCCACGCGACGCGCGGCCTGCCGAAGGCGCGGAAGGCGGACGCGTCACGCCAGGGCGGCTGCGCCAGAATGGCGACGCGGTAGCCGCGGCTCTCGAGGAGGCGCGGGATGACGGCGTTGGCGAAGCTCGGGTGATCGACGTAGGCGTCGCCCGACACGAAGACGAAGTCGACGCCGTGACGGCGCGCATCGAACACGTCACCATCGCGTGGCAGCCACCCACGCGCGACGCACTCCACGGGCGACACGGGGACGAAGGTGCTCGACGGCCCGGGCGGGTGGTTACGGCTCACGCGCCAACGCCTCGTCGACCCGACGCACCTGATCGTTGCGCTCCTCCATGAGCCCGCGCGCGCGCCGCGCCTCGTCGACGGCGGCGCCGGGGTGCGCCAGCGCGCCCTGCTCGAGGCCCGCGGTACGCAAGACCCACCCGACGTACAGCGCGCCCACGCCCGCCACGCCCACGGCCACCACCGCGATGCGCAGCAGCGCGCGGCGCGCGCCGCGCAAGCCGAAGAGCAGGTAGGCGCCCGCGAAGGCCACGACGGCGCCCAACGCGAACGAGGGCCCATGGAAGACCGGCGCGGCGTCGAAGGCGGCGCGCGCGCGCCCGACGGTGGCGTCGACGCGCGCGGCGGCCTGCTCGCGCGGCGACGGATCGCCGCTCGTCACCAGCTCGACCTTGCCGCGCAGGTGTTCGGGCACCTCGGCGAGGTCGTTGGTGATGACGTCGCGCCCGGCCTCGTCGCGGTAGCGAAAGAAGACGACGGGGTCCGCCATGGCGCGAGCGTAGCGTATCGGCGCGGCCGCGCCGACCGCGCGCGGATCGCGGCGCCCGGTCTCGGGAGCCACGCGCCTGGCCCGCTACTGCGAGTACGGCGAGAACGCGACCTCGACCGCGCGTCGGTCGTCGGCGCCGCGGGCCAACACGCTCGCGGCCCCGGCCCAGTCGAGGCGCGGATTGCGGTGCGCGCGCGCCACCG
>CAZONM010000075.1:0-17908 GCA_964580865.1 uncultured Myxococcales bacterium
CATGATGCTGCGCGCGGGCGCCGTGGGCCTGGCGGCGCGCCTGCGCGCGCTCGCCGCCGACGACGCCCCGGGCGGAGACCTGTTGGTGGAGCTCGCCGAGGCCCTGGAGCGTGCGCGCGCCCATGGCGCCCCGTCCGCGCGCCCCGACCCGGTGCTCGACGAGCGCTCATTCGCGCGCTTGGCGCGCGCGTTCGAGCACGCGGCCGGCTTCTCCGTCACCGACGACGCGCGCGTGCGCATGCAGGCGCGGCTGTTGCCGCGGCTCGAGGCCGCTGGCGTATCCAGCTTCGGCGACTACGTCGACCTCGTGCGGTCGCCTCGCGGCGCCGACGAGCTGCAGCGCGCGCTCGAGCTGGTCACCGTCCACGAGACCTACTTCTTCCGTGAGCGCCCGCAGCTCGACGCCTTCCGCCACGAGGTGTTGCCGGGGCTCTTGTCGCGCGGCGGCCCCATTCGGGTGTGGTCGGCGGGCACCTCCACCGGTGAAGAGGCGTACACCCTGGCCATCCTGTGCGACGACGCCGGCGCGCGCAGCTACGAGGTCGTCGGCACCGACCTGTCGAGCGCCGTGCTCGAGGTGGCGCGCCAGGGCCGCTACCCGCCCAAGAGCTTCCGGGCCGAGATCGAGCGTTCGCTGCGTCACCGTTGGTTCACCTACGAGCTCACCGGCGTCGCCGTGCACCCCGAGCTCAAGCTGCACACGCGCTTCGAGGCCAAGAACCTCGTCGACACCAAGGCGCTCGCCGATCTCGGCACCTTCGACGTCATCTTTTGCCGCAACGTGCTCATCTACCTGGCGCCGTCGGGTCGCGCTCGCGTCATCGACGCGTTCTTCGAGCACCTACGCCCGGGCGGCCTGCTGTTCCTCGGACACAGCGAGTCGCTGTTCACCCTCGAGACGCGCTTCCGCGTCCATCCGCTGGCGCGCGTGCTCGCGTACGAGCGGCCGGCGGAGGGCGCATGAACCGCAACATCCCCGCCAGCATGGAGGGCGCCCCCGTCGTCGACGGTGACGCGCCGCGCGTGCTGGTGGTCGACGACTCCGCGCCCTTGCGCGGGGCGCTCGCCGAGGTGCTCGAGGAGGGCGGCTGCGAGGTGGTCGGTCGCGCCATGGACGGCTCCATGGCGCTGTCGTTGGTGCACGAGAAGGAACCCGACGTCATCACCCTCGATCTCGAGATGCCGCGCATGGACGGCTTCACCTTCTTGCGCATCCTCGGCAAGACGCGCGCCATCCCCGTGATCGTCGTGACGTCGGACGCGCGCCCCGAGAGCGCGCTGTTGGCGCTCGAGCTCGGCGCGCGTGACTTCGTGGTCAAGCCCGCCCGCACCGCCGACGTGCGCGTGCTGAAGGCGCAGCTGCTCGCCCGCGTGCGCCTGCTCGCCGGGCTACGGCGGCGCATCCCGCCCACGTGGTCGCCCCCGCCGGAGGTGGCGTTCCCCCACGACACGAGCCTGGTCGCGATCGGCTGCTCCACCGGCGGGCCGCGCGCGCTGCGCGACATCCTCACGCGCCTGCGCGGTCCGCTGCGCGCGCCCATCCTGATCGCGCAGCACATGCCGCCGCGCTTCACCGAGGCGTTCGCCGACCGCCTGGCCAAGGCCACTACCCTCGACGTCGCCGAGGCCAAGGACGGCGAGCCGCTGGGTCGCGGCGTGGTGCGCATCGCGCCGGGCGGCCGCCACCTCACGGTCGAGAAGGCCGGTGCCGGGGCCCGGCTGCGCCTGCACGACGTCGCCGAGACCGATCGCTGGGTACCGAGCGTCGATCGCTTGTTCACGTCGGCGGCGGCGGTGGCCGGCGCCCACCTCCTGGCGGTGGTGCTCACGGGCATGGGCAAGGACGGCGTGGAGGGTGCGCGCGCGGTGCGCGCCGCCGGCGCCCCCTTGTGGACCGAGTCGAGCCTCACCGCCGCCATCGACGGCATGCCGACCGCGGCGGCGGCCGCGCACGGTGCCGCGGACCGGGTTCCGCTCGACGAGCTCGCCGCGGTGTTGGCCCGCGGGCTCGAGCGCCACGGCGAGCACGGCTGATCACGCGGGGCACGGCGCGCCCGCGGCCGCCGACTGCTCGCGGCCAACGCGGCCTTGCGACGGGGCGAGGCGCCGTTGTGTCGCGGGCGGAGTCCGTGGCAGGGTCCATGCTCGACAGCGCCGGCCGGACGCGGCTGGGCGGGAGGAGCGCACAGGTGAGTGCGAAGAAGGCCGACGAGACCGCGCACCGCGAGGACTTCCTCGTGCTGTTCCGGCGTGGGCTCAAGTTCACCGAGGAGCTCCTCGCCGAGAACGAGAAGCTCCGGTATCGCGTGGCCACCCTCGAGAACGAGATCGACGGCGCGCGCCGGGGCGGGGCTGCCGACGACACCACGGTGCGCGAGCTGCGCGAGAAGGTGCGCGAGCTCGAGACCGAGAAGGCGCGGCTCCTGTCGTCGTACAAAGAGGTGGAGACGGCCAACCGCGACTACCAGACGCGCTACGCCGAGATCGAGGAAGAGCACAACAACCTGGCGAACCTCTACATCGCCAGCTACCAGCTCCACAGCACGATGTGCTTCAAGGACGTGGTGCAGGTGATCAACGAGATCGTGATCAACCTGGTGGGTGTCTCGTCGTTCACCATGTACTTGCTCGACGTGCCGAGCGGCGTCCTGCACCCCATCGGCGGCGAGGGCATCGACCTCGACAAGGCGCCGCGACCCACGCTGGGCGAGGGCGTCATCGGCAAGGCCTTGGCGGCGCGGCAGCGCTACGTGGCCGAGAACCTCAAGAGCGCCCCGCTGGCCGTGGTGCCCCTGGCCACGGCGGACGCCCAGGTGGGCGCCATCGTCATCGATCGACTGCTGGTGCAGAAGGAGGGCTTCACGGCGGTCGACAACGAGCTCTTCAACCTGCTGAGCGTGCACGCGGCCACGGCGCTCTTGGCGGGCCTCTTGCGGGATCAGGTCGGAGACCGCGGCGCGGTCCAGGCCGTCACGGTCGCGCACGCGCGCGGCCTGCTAGGCTGACGAACGGCGGTTTTTTTGCTTTCCACGGTCGATTGCGTCATCTGAGTGGGGTTCGAGAAGCGCATGTCCGAGCAGTTGCACGCACTGGTAGTGGAAGACTCGCCGACGATGCGGCAGCTCATCGTCTTTGCGCTCTCCCGCATCAAGGTGCTCAAGGTCGTCGAGGCCGACGACGGCGTCGACGCGCTCAAGAAGCTCTCGCAGCAGCACTTCGACATCCTCATCACCGACATCAACATGCCGATGATGGATGGGCTCAAGCTGGTCTCCATGGTCAGGAAGGACGAGGTCCACAAGGAGATCCCCATCATCATCATCACCACCGAGGGCGCCCAGGAAGACCGGCAGCGAGCGCTCTCGCTCGGCGCCAACGCGTACATCACGAAGCCCATCCAGGCGCCCCAGGTCATCAGCAAGGTGAAGGACCTGCTGAAGATCACGTGAGCCCTGCGTACGCCCGATCGTGCATCGCCTAACGCCGGGAAACGCCGGTATTCTCCTGAGAAATCAGTGATATAGCCGGTCGGGTGGACCCCGCTCGACGGGCAGACTTCTTGCTGTAGCGTCGCGCGCGCGGGCCGATCACCCGCACCCAGCTCCAGCGAGGATACGCATGCAGAGAGTTCTCACCGGCCTTGCTCTCGTCCTTGGCCTTGGCTTCGGCGTCGTCTTGTCATCGTCGTGCTTCGGCATCGGCGACATCGACCGCACCAGTCCCGACAAGGTGAAGAAGAGCACCTTCTTCGACGACGACGGCACGCCGGCGGCGTATTACTTCCGGCAGACGGTCATCGACGTGCCGGCCACCAGCGGCGTCACGTTCATCGGTGAGCAGAGCGACACCGAGCTCGTGGTCTTCGAGATCACCGAGGACTACCTCTACGCCCGTCGTGCCTACGGCTTCTTGCAGAACGACAGCGAGGCCGGCGCCATCGACGGCAACCAGGGTGACGGCTACGTGCGGCCGGGCACGGGCCCCTACCAAGGTGCGCCCATCGCGGCCTTCCGCATCCAGGCGCACTTCGACGTCAAGCGCCAGTACAACCCGCAGACGGGTGAGCAGACCAACGTCCTCTACGAGGACATGTCCGATCGCCCCTGGTACGAGCGCGAGTACCTCCGCGTGGACTGGAGCACCAACGTCGTCGCCGACTTCCGCTTCAGCGGCGTGACGGCGGTACAGCAGGCGTCGGCCACCGCGGTCGACGTGCCCAGCGAGGACGCCAGCGACGAGACCAACAAGGACCGCCCGGTCATCACCCCCGAGTACATCGACACGGTCACGGGCTATGACGTGATGCCCGAGTCCTACGACTTCTCGGCGTACGGTATGGGCATGGTGCCGCAGTGCTATTTCTATAGCTCGATCTACAAGGACTGCATGGGTGGCACCATCAAGGTGCGCAACTCGTTCCGTCGCCGGGTCGAGACGGGCTACGTGCCGCTCTCCTACGACGACCACCGCTTCCAGAAGTTCGGCTTCTTCCGCACCGAGCGCTACACCTACGACGACCAGTATGGCGTGGTGGAGCCCGCCGTGGTGCGCTTGGCGAACCGCTGGAACATCTGGCGCGACGCCTCGTCGTGCTTCAGCGAGACCGCGGACCTGCCGTACAGCGCGTGCCCGGTCGACGACCTGCGACCCATCGTCTACTACCTCAACGAGGACTTCCCGCGCGACCAGGCCACGCTGCTCGAGATCGCCCGCGGCAACGGCGATGAGTGGAACCGCGTGCTGCGCCAGGCGGTGATGGACTCGACGGGCTTCTCCGAGGCCGACCTGGGCGACCGCCGCATGTTCGTCCTGTGCGAGAACAACCCGGTCGAGGAGGGCGACCCGGCGGAGTGCGGCCCCGCGGGCACCAACCCGCAGATCGGCGATCTGCGCTACTCGATGTACTATTACATCCCGAACTTCCAGTTCGCGCCGCCCCTTGGATATGGCCCGTCTGCCGCCGATCCGATGACCGGTGAGATTATCCAGGGGAACGCTTTCTATTATGGTGCGGCCGGCGCCACCATCGCGGCGCGCACGCGCGACGCCATCAAGCTCCAGCTCGGCCTGCTCACCGAGGAGGACATCACCGGTGGCATCCCGGCCGACCAGGCAGTGGCGGCGGCGCAGGCCGCGGCCGCGTCCTCATCGTCGACGCGGTACCTGGGTGACGACGTGGAGGGCAAGGTGCGCGCCATGGCCGAGAACATGCGCATCCCCGACAAGATCCGCCGCTTGCGCGACCAGGTCGCCAGCGGCCAGGCGATGCACGACAAGCGCCCCTCGCGCTTGGAGGCGCTCAAGAATTCCGGTCTCGACGAGCTGTTGCTCACCGACGAGATGCGCGAGGTGTTCGGCGGCCATCTGCTCGAGGAGGGCTTGCTCGGCAGCGAGGCCGACGCCGTCGTGGCCGCGCGCCTGTTCGACGACGAGGCGCTGTTCCGCCGCGAGCGTGAGCGCCGCATGCGCATGCTGATGACGCCGGCGCGTGGCTGCATCTTGTCCATGGAGGACGTGTTCGACGACGGTCTGCTCGGCCTCACGCAGAAGGTGCGCGGCAAGTTCTACGACGTCACCACCGACCCGCCGACGCTCAAGGCCGGCATGACCGAGCAGGACGTCTACAACTTCATCCTCGGCATGACGATGGGCGACACTCAGCTGCACGAGATCGGCCACACCATGGGCCTGCGCCACAACTTCTCCGGCAGCACCGACGCGCTCAACTTCGGCCCCACCTACTGGGAGCTGCGCGGCTACACGCGCACGCCGAGCGCGCCGCGCCCGCAAGCCGCGTGGGCCATCTCGCCCGGCATGCGCGCGTCGTACGAGCAGGCGCTCACCGAGGGCATCCGCGACAACCAGGACTCCACGGTGATGGACTACGCGAGCACCTACGGCACCAGCCTCGAGCTCGGCCGTTATGACCTCGCTGCCATCAAGTACGCCTACGGTGACGTGGTCGAGACCTTCAACAGCACCGACATCGACGCGGCCAAGGCCGAGCTGCTCCAGCCCGGCGCGCTGCACTACCTCTACTACCCCGAGGTGGTGTCGAACGCGGCCACCTACGACGAGCGCGTGGCGGCCATCTACGATCGCAGCAACGTCAACTTCCGCAACGTCGGCGCTCGCATCGAGGTGCCCTACAGCTTCTGCTCCGACGAGTACCGCGACGCCTCGGCCACCTGCGCCATCTGGGACCAGGGCGCCGACAACTACGAGCGCACGGTGTACGAGGCCGAGCACTACAAGAACTACGCGATCTTCAACCAGTTCAAGCGCCAGCGCCTCACCTTCGGCGTCGACGTGTGGGGCTACCTGTCGCGCGTGTACACCACCGACTTCACGTACATGCTCAACCAGTACAAGAACTGGCTCAACGAGGAGTTCTTCGTGCACGAGGACGAGCCGTGCCTGGCGGTGGAGGGTGGCCAGATCGTCGAGACCTCGCGCGACCGCTTCGCCGCCGACGCCTGCGGTCTGGCGGGCTTCCTCGGCACCGTGGAGGCCATCAACACCTTCGCCCAGGTCATCCAGTCGCCCGACGTGGGCTGCTACGTGCGGCTGCAGCCGGGCTGCTACGACACCGTGGCCGGCAACGGCGACGCGCGCTCGGCGCCCGACGACGCCGACATCGATCAGGTGTCGACCGACCCGGCGGCGTGCGACGCGTACGTGCCCACGCAGCCGTCGGACCCCGACGGCACCCGGCGCGTGGCCCTCAAGATCACGGCGCAGACCCCCTACGCACACGTGGCGCTGTCGACGTCGTGCGACGGCTACGAGGCGCGCCCGTTCATGGAGGAGCCCATCGAGATCGGCTACTCGCGCGGCGGCGCCCGCCCCGCCAACACGCGCTACGACCGCGACGCCTACGGCTACTACTTCTACATCAAGCCCATCGTCATCGGCTCGTGGTGGGACAAGTGGCTGGCGGTCAAGGCGCTCGGAGATCCCAACACCGACTTTATCGGCGTCGACTCGGCCTCCGACCCGAAGAGCTTCTTGATCTCCATGAACACCATCTTCGGCGACGACATCAACTCGCTCATCGGCGGTGTCATCACCGACAACACCGATCGCTACGGCGCTGTGCTGTCGACCGACAACCAGGTGGAGACGGTGCCGTTCCTCGACATCAACTCGGGCGGGGCGTTCAACCGCGCCGACCTCGATCGCCCGGCCATCAACCCCGACCAGCCCTACACGCTGCAGCTGCTGGCGATGTTCAACGCCACGTACAGCGGCCAATACACCGACGACTTCGAGTTCGGCGAGTCCATCGGCGTGGGCTCGGCCTACAACCTGACCAACGTGTCCATCCCCGACGCCGTGCGCGGTGACCCCGCGCGCTACGTCGAGCTCACCGACCCCGTCAGCGGCCTGAAGTGGTTCGCGCTCAACCAGCAGCGCGACGCCGAGGGCTTCTACTCCATCGGCTACTCGTACATCCGCGAGATCAAGGCGCGGTACTTCGTGGGCGGCGCCAACGGGCCGGGCACGCAGCTCCTGCCGGCCTTCGAGGGGCAGTTCAACTGGATGCCGCGCCGCGACATCGAGCGCCTGCGCGTGATGTCCACCACCGCCAACGTCTTTGGCTGGGCCGACGTGTGGAGCGGGGACATCGAGTTCTAGCAAACGCCTGAATTGGCACGAGAATAGCTGTGCCAGCGCTGTGCCCGTGCGCGCGCCCGACCAGGGCCGTGCATGGGCACTGCCGCATGCGCGCGCCAAACCCCGGAAACGGGCGATATTCCCCCAACGGGGCCAGGAGCACGCATGGGCATCGAGGTAGGTTCCGCAGGCAAGGCAGTCGCCGTCGGCAGCGAGTCCATCGCCGTCCCCGCCGGCGTCCCGCAGTTCTCCACCGAGGACATCGAGGCGGCGGTCAAGCGCAGCCGCATCGCCTTCAAGGTCCGCGAGGAGATCCAGGAGCACGTCGACCGCGGCACGGTGCTGTCACGGGGCGACGTGGCCTCGATGCTCCGGCGCGCGCACGGCAAGAACGGCAAGCCCGACGTGCATGCCGCCGCCGTGGTGGCGTACTACGCGCGCCACCACCCGCGCTGCTTCGCCAAGGACGCGGGCCCGCTGGTCACCGAGTACCTGAAGGCCGTCGACAAGAACGAGTGGGCGCGGCTCAAGGCCGACCTCGAGGCCTTCATCGCCAAGCTCAACGAGCAGCGCAAGGAAGACGAGCGCGTGGCGCAACTGAAGAAGTCGCGCGACAAGGACGACGTCGCTCGCGACGACCGAAAGCGCGCGCTGGCGAAGGACAATGGCACCAAGGCCGACCGCCAGCGCGAGGTGCAGAAGCGCGAGCAGGTGAAGGCGCAGACCAAGAAGCACATCCGCGAGCTGTCGGAGTTCGACCACGAGGAGGAGCTCACCTCGAGCGGCAAGGTGCGTCTGTCGGAGAAAGAGCTCACCACGCTCAAGATGACCAACCGGGGCTTCTCGAAGAGCTGATGACGGCGCGGCGCCGCCGCCGGCGGTTGGCCGTCCCGGGCAACCTCGACGCCCCACCCCGGGTGTGCTAGCCCGCTCCCCGTCGTGTCGACGGAGGAGCACATGTTCAAGAAGGTCTGTGTCATCGGCGCCGGGGTCATGGGGCAGGGCATCGCCGCCCACGTGGCCAACGCCCGCATCCCGGTCCTGCTGCTCGACATCGTGCCGCCGCAGCTGACGGACGACGACAAGAAGGCCGGCCTCGAGCCGCACATGAAGGCCTTCCGCAACAAGTTCTCCCAGGGCGGCCTCGACCGTGCGCTCGCCAACAAGCCCGCGCTGTTCTTCACCAAGAAGGACGCGGCGCTGGTGGAGGTGGGCAACCTCGAGGACGACCTCGGCCGCGTGGCCGAGTGCGACCTGGTGGTCGAGGTGGTGCTCGAGCGCATGGACGTGAAGCAGAAGCTCTTCGAGCGGCTCGAGGGCGTGATCAAGCCCGGCACCATCGTCACCTCGAACACCTCGGGCCTGTCCATCGAGGGCATGACCCAGGGGCGCTCGGCAGAGTTCAAGAAGAGCTTCGCGGTGACGCACTTCTTCAACCCGGTCCGCTACCTGCCCCTCCTCGAGATCGTCGCCGGCAAGGAGACGGATGCGGCGGTGCTGGCGAAGCTCACGGCGTTTGGCGAGCGCACGCTGGGCAAGGGTGTCGTGCGCGGCAAGGACACGCCCAACTTCGTGGCCAACCGCATCGGCGTGTTCGGCATCATGGAGACCATCCGCGTGATGGTGGAGGACAAGTACACCCTCGAAGAGGTGGACGCCGTGTTCGGCCCGGCCATCGGGCGCGCCAAGAGCGCGGTGTTCGGCACCGCCGACGTCGTGGGCCTCGACACCTTCGTCCACGTCGCGCAGAACTGCTGGGACAACCTCAAGCATGACGAGCGCCACGCGGTGTTCGAGACCCCGGCGTTCATGCGGAAGATGGTCGAGAACAAGTGGCTCGGCCGCAAGACCAAGGCGGGCTTCTACAAGAAGGAGGGCGACGAGATCCTCACCCTCGACTGGGAGAAGCTCGAGTACCGCAAGAAGCAGAAGGTCCGCTACGAGTCCCTCGGCGCGGTGAGGAACCTCGAGACCACCGCGGAGAAGCTCAAGGTGATCTTCGGCGCCGAGGATCGCGCCGCCGCGCTCTTCTGGAAGGTCACCGCCGCCACGCTCGTGTACTCGGCCCGCCGCCTGGGCGAGATCGCCGACGACGTCCCCAGCATCGACAACGCGATGAAGTGGGGCTTCATGCACGAGATGGGGCCCTTCGAGACCTGGGACGCCATCGGCGTCAGGGACAGCGTCGCTCGCATGAAGAAGGAGGGCCTGGCGGTCCCCGAGTGGGTCGACAAGATGCTCGCCGCCGGGCGCGAGAGCTTCTACGCGGTCGACGACAAGGGCCGGAAGTCCGCCTGGGATCCGCGGGCCAACAAGGCCGTGGTGCTGGACGAGGGTCCGCGCGTCATGGCCTTCTCGCTCTTGAAGGCGGACAAGACCCGCGTGGTCAAGGACGCCTTCGGCACCACCCTGGTGGACCTCGGCGACGGCGTGCTCGCCTGTGAGTTCCACACCAAGATGAACGCTGTCGATGACGAGATCATCAACGGCTTGAACGACGCACTGGACCTCTGCGAGGCCGGCAGGTTCCAGGCCCTGGTGCTCGCCAACGACGCGCCGCGTTTCTCTGTCGGCGCGAACCTGCTCCTGATGATGCTCGCCGCGCGCGAGAAGCAGTGGGACACCATCGAGGCGATGGTGAAGGCCTTCCAGCAGGTGAACGTGCGGATGCGCTACAGCGCCGTGCCCACCGTGGCGGCCCCCTTCGACCTCACCCTCGGTGGCGGCGCCGAGATGGTCCTGTGGTGCAACCGCGTGCGCGCGCACGCGGAGCTGTACATGGGCCTCGTGGAGGTGGGCGTGGGCCTCCTCCCTGGCGGCGGCGGCACCGTGGAGATGCTCGGCCGCGCCCTCGAGGGCACGGTCGACGACGCCACCTTCCCCACGGAGCAGATGATCCGCCGCGCGCTCGAGTGCATCGCCATGGCCAAGGTGGCCACCTCCGCCGAGGAGGCGCGGGAGCTGATGTTCCTGAAGGAGGCCGACGGCGTCACGCTCAACCGGCGCCACGTGCTGGCCGCGGCCAAGGCCGAGGCGCTCGGCATGGCGCAGGCGGGCTTCACGCCGCCCCGACGACGCACCTTCCGCCTGCCCGGCAGGAGCGCCTACGCCACCTTCGACATGGCGCTCTCCACGATGCGCGACGGCCACTTCATCTCGGACCACGACCTCAAGGTGGCCAAGAAGGTCGCGTGGGTGATGTCTGGCGGCGACACCACGCCGCGCGTGAAGCTCTCCGAGCAGCACATGCTGGATCTGGAGCGGGAGGCGTTCTTGTCCTTGATCGCCGAGGAGAAGACGCAAGAACGGATGGCGTACATGCTCGAGAACAACAAGCCGCTTCGGAACTAGATCCTGAGGGTCTGTCGCCAGACCCTCCCCCGCGCCGGCGGAGCCGTCGCGGGTCCCCCTCCCGAGAGCCTCCCTCCGGTCGGCAATCCCAACCGAGTACGTAATGGAGAGTCGCATGCGTGAAGTCGCCATCGTCGCCGCGGTCCGCACCGCCATCGGCAAGGGGGGCCGCGGCTCCCTCAAGGACGTCCGCCCGGACACGCTCGCCGCCGCCGTCATCGCCGAGGCGGTGAGGCGCGCGAAGCTCAAGCCCGACGACATCGAGGACGTGGTCTTGGGCTGCGCCATGCCCGAGGCCGAGCAGGGGATGAACGTCGCGCGCATCGCCAGCCTGCTGGCGGGCCTGCCCGACAAGGCCTCGGCGATGACCATCAACCGCTTCTGCTCCTCGGGGCTGAACGCGGTGGCCGACGTGGCCAAGGCCATCATGGTGGGCGAGATCGACATCGGCATCGGCGGCGGTGTGGAGAGCATGTCGCTCGTGCCCATGGGCGGCCACCGGCCGAGCGCGAACCCCGAGCTGATGGAGAAGAACCCGAACGCGTACGCGCCCATGGGCATCACGGCCGAGAACGTCGCCAAGAAGTACGGCGTGTCGCGCGCCGACCAGGACGCCTTCGCGCTCGAGAGCCACAAGCGCGCGGTGGCGGCCATCGCGGGCGGCAGGTTCAAGGACGAGATCGTCCCCGTCGAGGTGGACCTCTACACCGACGACGGCAAGAAGAAGCGCGTCACCTTCGACACCGACGAGGGACCGCGCAAGGACACGAGCCCCGAGGGCCTGGCCAAGCTCAAGCCCGCCTTCGACAAGGAGGGCTCTGTCACCGCGGGCAACGCATCGCAGGTCTCCGACGGCGCCGCCGCCGTGGTGCTGGTCGAGCTCGAGAAGGCGAAGAAGCTCGGGCTGCCGGTCCTCGGCAAGTTCAAGGCCTTCGCCACGGCCGGCGTGCCGCCGGAGCTCATGGGCATCGGGCCCATCCCGGCCATCAAGAAGCTCCTCGAGAAGAACGGCCTCAAGGTGGCCGACGTGGACCTCTTCGAGCTCAATGAGGCCTTCGCGAGCCAGGCGCTCGCCTGCGTGCGCGAGCTCGGCCTCGACGTCGCCAAGGTGAACCCGAACGGCGGCGCCATCGCGCTCGGGCACCCGCTCGGCTGCACCGGCGCGCGCCAGATCGCGACCCTCCTCTCCGAGATGAAGCGGCGCGGCGCCAAGCGCGGCGTGGTCAGCATGTGCATCGGCGGCGGCATGGGCGCCGCGGGGCTCATCGAGGCGCCGTGACGCGGGCGTCGGCGGCGCTCGCCCTGCTCCTCGCTGCGTGCGGACCGCCCGACCCGTTCGCGCATGGCGTCGTGCGCTTCGACGCGGGCGCGGGCGCGGGCTTCGGCCAAGACGCCATGCCCGAGGTGGTGCTTGGCCCGCCGCAGGGCGGCGCGTCGTCCCAAGGCAGCACCGACGTGCTCAGCTTGGGGCAGGGGGGCGTCATCGTCCTCGACCTCGGCGCTCCCGTCGAGGACGGCCCCGGCCCCGACCTGATCGTGTTCGAGAACCCGTTCGTCGTCGCCACCACGGGCGCGGTCTTCGCCGAGCCGGGCGAGGTCGCGTTGAGCGAGGACGGCGTCACCTTCGTTGCCTTCCCGTGCGCGCCCGGCGAGCCGGCGCACAACGGCTGCGCGGGCTTCGGCGTGGTGCATGCCGGCGCCGACAACGGCGTCGACGCCACGGACCCCGCGGCCGCCGGTGGCGACGCCTTCGACCTCGGCGATGTGGGCCTCGCGCGCGCGCGCTACGTGCGCATCACCGACCGGGGCGCGGACCTGGGCGCGAGCGCGGCGGCGCCCACGGCGGGCTTCGACCTCGACGCCGTGGCGGTGGTGGCGCGAGATTGACCGACATCAGGGCAGGCGCTTGGGCGCCGGACGGAAGGTCGCGGCCATCGACGCGTGGGGCGCTTCGCCCGAGATCACCAGCTCCATGCTCGGCTCGTCACCCTCGTCGATGCGGGTGACGCGGCTCTGCACGGTGAAGGTCTTGCCCAGCGTCTCGAGCTTGATGCCCTTGTCCCACGCCGTCCACTTGCCCTTGAGCTTGGCCGGCTTGCCCTCGAGCAGCGGCTCGAACTTGTAGGTAAACGTGCCGTCGACGTTGAACAACAGCGTGCGCGTGGGTGCGCTCGGGTCGTCGAGCCACTCGTGCAGGAGGCGCTTGGCGGGCGTGTTGAGCGCGCGCAGCTTGCCGGCCACCTGGGCACCGGTCATCTCGGTGCCGCCCTTCTTGAGGAGCACCTCGGCGATGCACAGGGGCGCGCCGGCGGCGGCGCCCTCGTAGGCCTCGAGCACCTCCACCACCACGCGACGTCCCTTCACCGGCGGGGTCAGCTCGAGCACCTGCATGCCGGGCGCGTCCTTGAAGCGCGCCTCCACCCGGTGCTCGACGTCGCCCACGGTGACGACGCGGGCGCGCTTGTTCTGCTTGTCGAGCGACTCGCCGCGCGGCGGCGCCAGCACCAGGCCCACGTGGCTGACCGTGACCGGTTGGTCGAAGCCGAAGGAGAGGATCGCGGTGCCGCCCTGGTCGGCCTTGGCGCACCACTGGGTCGTGTCCTTGCCGTCCACCGCGTTCCAGACGGCCGTGGCGGGCTTGCCGTCGTCGAGCTCGGAGGAGGACTCGATGAAGGCGATGTCCTCGGCGAGCGCCGGCGGTGCGCCGGCGGCGCACGCGAGCACGACAAGGATGGGCAGGCGCCGAGCTGCGTTCATCGGGACAACCCCAGGCAGACCCTCCCAGGTGTACGACGGCCCGTCCTGGCGCGCCAGTTCCCGCCCGCGCGGCGGGCCGGCATTGACGCGCGGGGGGTTTCTCGGCACCTCCGTCGCTCACCGTCACGTGGGTTCATGTGGACGGGTTCCTGTGGAGGGGTTCATGCGCGTGCTTCTGACGCTCGGGCTCGTGGTTGTCTTCACGCTCGCCACCGCGTGTGACACGGGGCCCAAGCCCGGTGAGGAGGGCGTGTACTGGGGCAAGAAGCTCAACACCGCCGACGACATCGCCAAGCGCGACGCGGCGCTGCAGAAGCTCAACGACCTCAAGGACAAGAGCTCGCTGCCCGCCCTGTACGAGGCGCTGGCGCAGAAGGGCCCCGCCGCCGAGCTGCGCCCGCGCGTGGCCGAGCTCATCGGCATCATCGGCGACGACACCTCCATCCAGCCCCTGCTCGACGGCATCGACTGGACCGCGGGCGCCGGCTCCAACAAGGAGACGCGCGCCGCCGCCAACTGCAACGAGAAGATCGCCAAGGCGCTGGCCAAGCTCGGCAAGGGCGACAACGCCAAGGTGGTCGAGGCGCTCAAGCGCCTCACGGGCAACAACAGCCAAGACGTGCAGCTGGCGGCGGTGGTGGCGCTCGGCGAGCTGCGCGCCAAGGACGCGGCGCAGGAGCTGATGGAGATCGCCGACGGTCACCCCAACAACTTCATGGTCAAGAACGCCGTCGAGGCGCTCGGCAAGATCGGCGACGCCAAGGCGGCGCGCGTGCTCGGCAAGCTCTTGTTCTTCGAGCGCACCGGCGTGTCGTTCTATCGCGAGGCCTCGTACGCCATGTTCCTGCTCGGCAAGGACGCGGTGCCCGTGCTCGACGAGATCTACGACGGCAAGTTCAAGGAGATCGACGATCTGCACATCGAGCCCGGGGTGCAGAAGACCAAGGCGGTGGTGGTGTACGGCGACCTGGCGCTGCCCGAGACCAACAAGAAGGTGCTGGCCAACGTCGACGTCAACGGCAACGACACCGCCACGGCCCTGTTGCGCATCGAGTCGCAGCGCGCCGCCGGGCGCAACGGCATGAAAGACGCGGTGGGCGGTCTGAAGAACCGCATGGACAACGTCGACGTGTCGCAGTCGGAGCATGCGTTGGCGGCGCTCACGCAGATCGGCGTGCTGTCCGTGGCCGACGACATCCACGCCATGGCCACCAGCGAGGGCTTCCTCAAGAACTGCAAGAGCCAGGGCAACCCCGAGGACCAGTGCAAGTTCTCCGAGGTGCAGATCCGGAAGCCGCGCGTGCTCGCGTTCTCGCGGCTCTCGACGGACCTCGGCAAGATGAAGGCCATGGTGGAGTCGGAGAAGAACGAGGGCTTCAAGACCTGGATGACCGAGCAGATGGAGCGCGTGGCCGCCGCCTCCGAGTGCAAGAGCGACGTGACGTGCTGGGTGGGCAAGACCAAGGACAAGAGCCCCCGCGTGCGCGAGCGCGCCGCCTACGCCCTCGCGTGGGCCGCCAGCGACGGCAGCGAGGCGGCACAGAAGGCGCTCCTCGACGTGGTCAAGGACGAGGACAACGAGACGCGCTACGCGGCCATCATCGGGCTTGGGCGCAAGCTGCCCAAGGACCCGGGGGCGGCCGACGCGCTGGCCAAGCAGATCGCCGACGAGAAGGGCAAGACCCAGTTCATCCGCGTCAACGAGGACCTCAAGCGCCTCGAGGTGCGGGCGCGCCGCGGGTACTGATCGCTCGGCGCCGACGCTTGCGCGTACGGGGGCGAAGACCGTAAAGCGTGGCATGAACGCCCTCTACGACCATTCGCAGCAGGGGGGCCTGCCCCCGTTCGACCGCATCGACGCCGACCAGGTGCGGCCGGCGCTCGAGCGCATCCTCGCGGAGCTCGCCGCCGGCCAGCGGGCCGCCGAGGCAGCCATCGAGCCCACGTGGGCGCGCGCCGTCGACGCGGTCAACGACCTGGTGGAGCCGCTCGAGCGCGCCTGGGGCGCGGTGACGCACCTGGTGGCGGTGAAGAACTCGCCCGCGCTGCGCGAGGCGCACCAGGCCGCGCAGCCCGCCGTGGTCGAGGCGTCGCTCAAGCTCGCGCAGAGCGAGCCGCTCTTTCGGGCGCTGACGTCGCTGCGGGCGGCGCCCGCGTTCGCGGCGCTGCCCGCGGAGCGCAAGCGCATCCTCGACAAGAAGATCCTGCAGGCGCGCCTCGCGGGCATCGATCTGCCCCCCGCCGAGCGCGCGCGCTTCACCGCCATCCAACAACAGCTCTCGGAGCTCGCCACCACGTTTTCAAACCACGTGCTCGACAGCACCAAGGCCTACGGGCTCGAGCTGACCGAGGCCGACGACGTCGCGGGCCTGCCCCCAACGGCGCTCGCCATGGCCGCGGCGGCGGCGCAGGCGGCGGGTCACGCGGGCGCTACGGCGGAGCGCGGCCCCTGGCGCATCACCCTCGACATGCCGAGCTTCGACGCGTTCATGCGCCACGCCACGCGCCGCGACCTGCGCGAGCGCGTGTACCGCGCGTACCTGGCGCGCGCCTCGGAGCTCGACGGCGCCAACACCGCCGCGCAGAGCCTCGACAACGGCCCGCTCATCGCGCGCATCCTCGCCCTGCGCAGCGAGATGGCCACGCTCTTGGGGTTCGCGACGTTCGCGGAGCTCTCGCTCGCCACCAAGATGGCGCCCTCGGTGGCGGAGGTGGAGCGCCTGCTCGAGGAGCTGCGCGCCAAGAGCTTCCCGGTGGCTGAGCGCGAGCTGGCCGAGCTGTCGGCGCTGGCGGGCTTCGCCGTGCAGCACTGGGACGTCGGCTTCTGGGCCGAGCGGCTGCGCGAGCAGCGCTACGCGTTCTCCGAGGAGGAGCTGCGCCCGTACTTCCCGCTGCCCCGCGTGCTCGACGGGCTGTTCGCCCTGGTCGAGCGCCTGTTCGGCGTGCGCGTGGTCGACGCCACCGGCGAGGTGGCGCGCTGGCACGGCGACGTGCGCTACTTCAAGGTCAAGGACGAGCATGGCGCCGACGTGGCGGGGTTCTTCCTCGATCCCTACGCGCGTCCGGCGGAGAAGCGCGGCGGCGCGTGGATGGACGACTGCGTCACCCGGCGACGCACGGCCAGCGGCGTGCGCCTGCCGGTGGCGTACCTGTGCTGCAACCAGACGCCACCCGTGGGCGACGCGCCGTCGCTCATGACGTTCCGCGAGGTGGAGACGCTGTTTCACGAATTCGGCCACGGCCTGCAGCACATGCTCACCCGCGTCGACGACGTGGACGCGAGCGGCATCCGCGGCGTCGAGTGGGACGCGGTGGAGCTGCCGAGCCAGTTCATGGAGAACTGGTGCACGCACAAGCCCACGCTGCTCGGCATGAGCCGCCACGTGCAGACCGGCGCGCCGTTGCCGCACGAGCTGTTCGACAAGGTGAAGGCGGCGAAGACCTTCCGCGCGGCCAGCATGATGCTGCGGCAGCTCTCGTTCGCGCGCCTCGATCTCGAGCTGCACGCGCGCTTCGACCCCGCGGGCGCGGCGACGGTCTTCGACGTCCAGCGACGGCTCGCGCCCCTCACGTCGGTGTTGCCGGTGCTGCACGAGGATCGCTTCCTGTGCAGCTTCAGCCACATCTTCGCCGGCGGGTATGCGGCTGGGTACTACAGCTACAAGTGGGCCGAGGTGCTGTCGGCCGACGCCTTCGGCGCCTTCGAAGAGGCCGGGCTCGACGAGGACGACAAGCTGCGCCAGCTCGGGCGCCGCTTCCGCGACACGGTGCTCGCCCTGGGCGGCGGGGTGCACCCGAGCGAGGTGTTCCGGGCCTTCCGCGGGCGCGATCCCAAGACCGACGCCCTGCTGCGCCACGCCGGGTTGTGGCACCAGGGTCCGCATTCCGGCTGAGCGCTCGTCGCGAAAAGAGAAACTTGCGTGAACGACCAATCGTGCTTAGAACACGGGCGGCGCGCGTGGTTTCCGCGTGTGCCCGCTGTCGAGGCGCCGGGCGCCCCCTCCCGGCTCTCGGCGGCGTTTTTGTTTGGCTCAGTTGACGTTTCCGTGGACGCGGCGGGCAGGCAGTGAGGGGCAGGTGCCGCCGAGCTTCAGCATTGCAGGGGCGATGAGGGCCTGAGCGGAGAAGAAGAAGATGGTGCTTGTCGCGGTGCCATCATTGACGATCGCTGCTCTCGCGAGAG
>CAZONM010000076.1:0-17576 GCA_964580865.1 uncultured Myxococcales bacterium
GTCGGCACCGTGGTGCCGCCGGGCGAGCGCAGCTCGGGCACCGGCGACACGCTCGGGGGCGGCGGCGCGGCCGCGGGCGCCTCGTGGCGGACCTCGGGCAGCGCGATGACGGGCAGCGAGCCGTCGTGGAGCCCGGCGTACAGCGCCTGGAAGTCCTCCTCGCTCGTGAGCTCGGGCGTCTCTTTGGCGGGGCTCGTGTGCTCGTCGACGCGGGGGCGCAGGACGACGCCGTCGAGCGGGATGGGCCGCAGGCTCGGTCGCAGCCCGTAGTGTCTCTCGAGGAGCGACCACATGCGCGCCTCGCACACCAGGATGGGGATGACGCCGAGCCCGGCGGCGAAGCGCGCGTCGTCGATGGCGTAGGCGTCGTGCGGATCGCGCATCAACAGGTAGAGCTTCTTGTCTTGCACGTGGTGAGGCACCACGAACCGGCGCTCGGCGATGGTCTTCGGCACCAGCTTCACGGCCGCGGCGTCGACCTTGAGCACCTTGCCGTGGCCCGAGTGCACGCCAAGCTGGTGGCCGAGCGCCTGCGCCAGCGTGCGCTCGTCGATGGCGCCCACGGCCAGCAGGTTGGTGCCGAGCCGATCGCCGAACACCACGCGCTGCTCCCACGCCTCGAGGAGCTGCGCGCGCGTGCAGATGCCGCGCGACAGCAGCAGCTCACCCAGGCGCAGGCGGCGCTCGGCCATGCGGGGAACTTAGCAGGCTCGGGTGCCTCGACCTACGAGCAAGGGAGCCCGTCGTGGCGCGCGAAACGAAAGAGCCACGGCGTTGGCCGTGGCTCCCTCGACCCATCGCGCGCGGCTGCTCAGCGGCCGTTGTAGTCGCCGAAGACGTAGTCGGCGGCGTACCAGTCGGGCTGACGCTCGACGTGCTCGGCGATGCGCGTGGCGCGCGTGGTGCCGGTCTTCACGTCGATGGCCTCGAGGTGGAGCACCAGGCGGACGCCGTCGGACATGTTGGGCTGCGCGTCTGCCACCAGGCCGATGAGCGCGCCGACGATGAAGCGCAGGCCGAGGATGATCAGACCCGGCTGGCGCGTGTTCAAGCGCATCAGGCGGTAGGTGACGATGACGTCGGCGGGCTGAATCTTGCCGTCGCGCGCCAGGCTGTCGGCGCGCGCCGCCAGCTTGGCGCTCTCGGTGTACTCGACGTACAGCGAGCGCATCATGTCGTCGTCGCGCGCCACCACCTCCGACACGCCCTTGCTGCGCAGGATGTCGATGATGGCGTCGTAGGTGAGCGCGTCCACCGACGAGTCGTTGTTGGTGCCGCCGTTCTTGTTCACCACCCACACGCGCTCGGTGGGCGCGATCTTCAGGTCCTTGATGGGGTCGGGCATCATCGAGCGCACGCCCTTGGCGTACAGCAGCTGGATCTCCTCGCCCGCCGGCGTGGGCTCGCCGCCCGTGATGCCGGGGATGGGGATGGGGATCATGTTGAGCAGCGCGGCGGGCGAGCAGCCGGCCGAAGCGGCGACGACCAGGGACATGACGGCGGCGGCGGAGAAGCGGCGAAGCATTGCTGTTCCTCGGGGACGCGTGGGTGACGAACGAGCGAAGGGCGGTGGGCGGTCAGTTGGGCGTGGGGATGCGCGGCAGCTGCGGGATGTCGAAGGGCAGCACGTCGTTGAGCGTGTTCTGCGCGATGGCGATGAAGTTGTTGGCGGTGGCGATGGGATCGAGCGGCTGGCCGGTGGCCGCCTGCGCCTGGGCGCGTGCCAGCGGCGCGATGTCGAACAGCACGCGCGTGGGCAGGAGCCAGATGCCGCCTTGGCGCACCAGGTCGACCGAGTCGAACTTGGTGGTCTCGACGGCGCCGTTGCTCTTGCTCACGACGTCGAAGTCGACGCGGAACACCTCGCCGCCCAGGGGCTGCACGCGGCGCAGCGTGACCACCAGGTCCTCGAAGCGCGGCAGCGACGTCAGCAAGGGCTCGAGCTCCTCGGGGCGGAACACCACCGAGCGCTGGCGCAGGTGGTTGACCTCGGCGTCGGGCAGGGCGGCGTGGGCGCGGCGCTGCCGATCGGCCACGTCCTGGCGGCGCTTGAGCTCGTTGCGCACGTCGGGGCGGTGCCAGTTCCAGTCGCCCACCTGGTTCGGGATCGAGTCGTCGTGCACGCCGCGGTAGTCGGTGGGGCGCGCCAGCAGCGGCAGGTAGCAGTTGAAGATCACCTGCCGCACCGTCGACTGCAGCTCCATCTCTTCCTGCCACGTGAGCAGCGGCAGCTCTTGGAAGGGCTCCTCGGGGCGCAGGCCGCCCTCCGGCGCCGCCGGGTCTTGCGCGGCGGCAGGCGCCGTCACCAGCGCGCCACCGACGAGCGCGGCGGCGGTGGCGGTGAGCACGAAGCGGTGGGCGGACCCGGCGCGTCTTCGCATGCGGACTCCTGGCGCGATCGCACGTGGGCGCTCGCGGACGGCCGCCTATGCCACACTTCCGCTCCGAGCAGAAGCGAGAAGTGCGCGCGGTGCGTGGTGCCGCCGGGCGTGCTCGTCGACGTGGAGACGGGGGTGAACGCGCGCGGTGTGATCGCGATCGCACGCGCCGCCTCGGGGCGCCGCCTCAGGTTGCGGTGGCGCGCGCCGCGCGTCGCGCGCGCAGCATGTGCAGCCACTGGCGCGCCGACGCCACCAGGATGATGGCGACGCACACGATGAGCACGGCGGTGACGCTGCTCTGCACCACGCCGTTGCTGGCCTGCGCCGCGTCGGGCGAGCGCGCCAGCGGCAGGTAGATCTGCGCCAGCGCGCGCACGCCGGCGGTGAGCGTGGTGCCGCCCACGAACAGGAGCGGCAGCAGCGTGACCAGCGCGTAGCGCGCCTTGGTGGCGTTGCGCAGGATGATGGTGGTGCCGACCACCAACGCCACCGCCGCGAGCAGCTGGTTGGCGATGCCGAACATGGGCCAGATGGTGGCGATGGAGCCCGTGAGGATGAAGTACGAGAACGCCACCACGATGACGGCGCTGGTGACCAAGGCGCCGGGCCACCACGCGGTGTCGCCCATGCGCGGCCACACGCGGCCGAGCGCCTCTTGCAGGAGGAAGCGCCCCACGCGCGTGCCCGTGTCGATGGTGGTGAGGATGAACAGCGCCTCGAACATGATGGCGAAGTGGTACCAGTAGGCGAGCAGCCCCTTCATGCCGGGCAGCCCCGCGAACACGCGCGCCATGCCCACGGCCAGAGAGACGGCGCCGCCGGTGCGCGCGGCCACCACCTCGTCGGACGCGGCCGACAGCGTGGGCAGCTCCTCCACCTTGATGCCGAGGCGCGCGAAGTCGGCGGCCGGCAGCTCGTCGGCGTGGGGCGCGCGCGGGTCGACGTGGAAGCCGGCGGCGGCGAGCGCGCCGTTCGAGAGGCGCAGCACCTGCGAGAGCTTGAGCTCACGCCCAAGGAGCGCGTCGAGGTGCCCGTCGGCGCCGAGCTGCAGCGTGGCGCGATCGTGCGGCGTCAGCGCGGCCTCGACGGCGGCGAGCGCGCCGGCGTCGGGCACGAAGCCCACGGGCCCGACGCCGGGCGCGCGCTCCACGGCCACCACGGCCACCTTGGGATCGGTGTTGATGGCGAAGTAGTCGGCGGGCGGCAGCGCGACCGCCGCCACCAGCGCCGTCACGCCCACCAGGCCCTCCATCAGCATGGCGCCGTAGCCGATCACGCGGCAGTCGGGCTCCCGGTCGATCATCTTCGGCGTGGTGCCGCTCGCCACCAGCGCGTGGAAGCCCGAGATGGCGCCGCAGGCGATGGTGATGAACACGAACGGGAACAGCGAGCCCTTGACCACGGGCATGAACAGGTCGGCGCCCACGCGCACGCCGGCGGCGCTGACGTCGTTGACGAGGGGCATCTCGATGGCCGGGTTCACGACGATGAGCCCCAGCACCAACAACGCGATGGTGCCGATCTTGAGGTAGCTCGACAGGTAGTCGCGCGGACACAACAGCATCCACACCGGCAGCACGCTGGCGACGAAGCCGTAGATGGCGATGGCCACCGTGATCTGCGTGTCGGTGAGGCGCAGGTGCTCGCCGAGCGCGCTGGCGGCCACGTCGCGCCCGAACACCACGGCGAGCAAGAGCACCACCACGCCGACCGCGCTGGCCTCGCGGATGCCGCGCGGCGAGCCGCCGCGCACGCGATAGATGTGCAGCCCCATGAGGAGCGCCAGCGGGATGGAGACGCCGATGGTGAACACGCCCCAGCCGCTCTCGGCCAAGGCGCCCACCACCACCTTGCCCAGGCCGGCGAGCGCGATGACGACGATGAACAGGATGGCGACGCTGGTGATGACACCCACCACGGGCCCGAGCTCGGCGCGCGCGATCTCGGCCAGCGACTTGCCGTCGCGCCGCACGCTCGCCGTCATGATGACGAAGTCGTGCACGGCGCCGCCCAAGACCACGCCCACCAGGATCCACAGGTAGCCGGGCAAGAAGCCGAACTGCGCGGCCAACACCGGACCGATCAAGGGCCCCGCGCCCGTGATGGCGGCGAAGTGGTGGCCGAACAGCACCCACTTGTTGGTGGCGTGGTAGTTGCTGCCGTCGGCGAGCGCGTGCGCCGGCGTGCGGCGCGCGCCGTCGAGCACCAGCACCTTGGTCGCCAGGAAGGCCGAGTAGTAGCGGTAGCCGATGGCGAGCACGCAGAGCGCGGCCACCATGAACGTGACGGCATGCATGGCGGGGCCTTACTACCGGCGGGCGCGCGCGCACCACGGGGGATCGCCGTCACCCACGGTGAATGACAGCGCCGCGGCATCTGCTACACCCGCTGCATGGAGCTCTTCCGACAAGCGCTCGACGTGTTCCTCCACGTCGACAAGCACCTGGTGAACCTGGTGGCCGACTACGGGACCTGGGTGTACGCCATCCTGTTCCTGGTAATCTTCTGCGAGACCGGCCTGGTGGTGACGCCGTTCCTCCCCGGCGACTCGCTCCTGTTCGCCGCCGGCGCGCTGTGCACCCTCGGAGGCGTCGACCATGGCGGCCTCGATATCGTGCTGATGGTGCCGCTCTTGAGCGTGGCGGCCATCGCCGGCGACCAGACCAACTACCTGATCGGCAAGGTGGTCGGGCCGGGCTTCCTCGAGAAGGAGCGCATCCGCTTCATCAAGAAGGCGCACCTGCAGAAGACCCAGCGCTTCTACGAGCGCTACGGCGGCAAGACCGTGATCCTCGCGCGCTTCGTGCCCATCGTGCGCACGTTCGCGCCGTTCGTCGCCGGCATCGGCAGCATGGGCTACCGGCGCTTCGTGTACTTCAACGTCGTGGGCGGCATCGCGTGGGTCGCGATCTGCTCGCTGGCCGGCTACCTGTTCGGCGAGCTGCCCTTCGTGAAGAAGAACTTCGAGCTGGTGGTGCTCGCCATCATCTTCGTGTCGGTCTTGCCCATCGCCTTCGAGATGGGGCGCGGCTGGCTCGAGAGCCGGAAGGCGCCGGTCGTGTAGAGCGCCGCACCGGCTGACCCCGCCAACCAGCTCGACGCGCTCGCTACGACAGCTCGCCCCGGCGGGCCTTGTCGATCCACTTGGTGATCTGCTCCTCGATGACCTCGAGGGCCTTGCTCTTGAAGGGCCGCAGCAAGAGCGGCACCTCCATGTCCATGTCGACGGCCGCGTCTTGGATCTCGAAGCTGCCCTTCATCGACATGCCCTTCACGCGGAAGGTGACCTCGGCGAGCCGCTCAGAGACCCAGGCGATCTGCGGGTCGTATTCGGCGAAGCGCTCGCGATAGGAGTTGAGCGCGGCGTCGGCCGCCTTCTTGGCGAGCGGGAGCGGGAGGTCGTGCGGGACCGAGTGCTTCATGGGGAATGAGCGTAGCACCGGCGTCGGGCGCGGCGTCGAGCGCGTCAGGACGAACAGTTGTTGGCGGCCGGGCTGCACGTGCCGAGGTCGACGGGGAGCGCGAGGCTCGCCGCCGCGCAGCACAGCTCGTCGACGCCGCAGTCGTCGGTGGTCACGCACACCACCGAGCCCGACGCGCTCGCGCAGCCGCCCACGGCGACGCAGCTCGTCGACAACGCCGAGCTGAGGCAGCACTCCTCGCTGCTGCCGCAGTCCTCGGGGCCGTCGCAGGCGAGCGGCGCGTTGAGGATCCCGCCGGCGCACGTGTCGCTCGGCCCGATGCAGGTGGCGGTCATGGCGCTGAGGTAGCTCACGCAGCAGACGGCGCTCGGATCGACGCACGTGACGTCGTCGCACACGACGCCGTCCTCGGCGGTGCCTTGGTACTCCTCGCCCTGCACGACCTCGCACGCGAGCCCCGTGCACACCTCGTTGGCTTCGCAGGGGACGATCACGGCGTCGCCGCTGGCGTTGCAGGTGCGCTCGCTCGACGCGGACGCGCAGCCGGGCACGCACTCGCCCTCTCCTTCGCCCTCTCCCTCGCCTTCGCCCTCGCCCTCGCCCTCGCCCTCGCCTTCGCCCTCACCGGCGGGCTCGCAGTCGCCGTCGTCGCACTCCTCGTCGTCGTCGCAGTCGGCGTCGCGCTCGCACTCGACGCACTCGCCGCGCACGCACACGTCGCTGCCGCGACAGTCGCCGTTGGTGGCGCAGTCGCCGGGCGCCAGGAACAACTCACACGACTGCGCCAGCGGGGCGAGCGCGCATGCGAGCAGGAGCTGCGCCAGGGGCGCGGGGCCAGGGAGCACGCGGGCGGTGGTCATGGGGCACCCTCGGGGCCCGGCGGTGGGTGGCGGAGAGAGAGGGATTCGAACCCTCGAGGGAGTTTCCCCCCTACGCGATTTCCAGTTGCCCGTCGGTGTGCCGCGCAAGGTCGCCGCGTGCTCCGATTCCCCGAGGATTCTGGGATCTGCCTCACCGCCCATGCCGGGCATTGTCGCACGAGTCCGGCGCGATTGCTGTCAGTTTGTGTGTCAACGCGAGAGCGCGCAGCGTGCCAGGCAGAGCGGCGAAGTCAGTGTTTCCGCGCGCGCCGCTCGGCCTCCAGGCCGACGATGATCAAGCGGCGGAGTCCTTGGTTGCGCGACACGTCCACCCCAGGGAGCGAGGCTGCGAGCTCCGCGCAGTAGCGGTCAACGTCGGCGACGAGCGCCACCGGCAGGCGGAGGGCCAGCGTCGCTGTCGGCTCGCTCTTCGGTCGACCCCTGCTCTTCTTGCTGCTCATCTGCGGGCTCCTGTTCCTGCAACGTGGCCTCCCACACTGCGCGGTTCTCCGGGCCGGGGGGCCCGATGATCTCGGGATGGCGGCGCGCGAGCTCATCCAAGCGCGCGCGCGCGGCGCTCACCGCGGCAAGGTCGACGGGTCGGCGGCGCTTCACGCGGCCATCCGGCGGACCTGCTCAGCGATGAAGGGTCGACCGTTGCGAGCGGCGAACCCACGGCGGTCGAGCTCGGCCGCCACCGCGCGCAGCGAGAGGCCGGCGGCGCGCAGCGCGCGCGCTTCGGCGATGACCGCCTGTTCGGCCGGCACCTCGAGCAGCGAGACCGCATCGGCCGCCAGCGCGAAGCCGTAGGGCACGGCGCCCACGCGCTCGCCCATGCTCTTCTTGTGCTGCAGCGCGGTGGAGGTGCGCTCACCGATGGCCTCACGCTCCCACTGGGCCACGCTGGCAAGGACGTTGAGCACCAGGCGCCCACCGGCCGTGCGGGTGTCGATCTGCTCGGAGACGGAGAGGAGCGCCGCCTTGCTGAAGTAGCGCTCGACGAGGGTCCCGAGGTCCGCGACGGAGCGGGTCAGCCGGTCGAGCTTCAGCACGACCACCGCGTCCACCTCGCCGCGCTTCACCATCGCGAGCACGCGGGCCAGGCCGGGGCGGTCGAGGGTCTTGGCGCTCGCGCCGGCGTCGACCACCACGTCCACAAGCTCGAGGTCGTAGAGGGAGGCATAGGCCCGCACCTTGGCCTCTTGGGCCTCGAGCGAGACCCCCTGATCGGCCTGCTTGTCGGTGGAGACCCGGACGTAGGCGACGGCGCGAGTGGTACTCATGGAATAAGTGTAGCCACACTGGATATTGATGGCAACAGCAAGCGACACGCGGGGGACGGTGCGTGTCGGTCGGGCGTGACCTGCGCCACACCAAAGCAGTGAGCCGAGGCACAGCGCCCAAATACAGCTACCGTCGCGGTCCACACAGGGCTGGGGACGGTCGGGAGGTAGGACATGCTCAAGCGCAGGGACGTGCTCATGGGGACGGCAGGTGCAGCACTGCTCGGAGCCGCCACGGTCGACGCGGCGCCCATCGCCACCAAGCACCGCGACGACTGGCTGCGGGACTTCTACGACGAGAGCGCCGCGTTCGTGGCAGGGCGGAAGGCGTGCGCGTGCGTCGAGTTCGGCCGCCTACCGCACGGGTCGCCGGCGGGTGGATCGTGCGACGAGTGCGGCGGCGCCGGCGTCTACCCGCCCGAGACCTGGGATAGCCCAGGCGCCTCGCCGGCGCTGTGCGCCTCGCTGGCGCGCGACCTGACCGGCGAGGTGGCGAACCTGCTTGCGAGGCTCGATGTGCTCGGCCTGCCGGGTGGGCTGTCGGGGCGGGCCCGCGCCTTCACGCTCGACCTGCGAGAGCGCATCGGGCCCGAGCTGGTGAGACTGCGCGCCGATCTGCTCGAGCTCGGCCAGGAGCTCGACGCTGCGCTCGGCCACGACTGCGAGGAAGGGTGAGGGCGGAGCGGCGCAGGTTGCCAGGTCGACGGCCCCCCTTTGTTCGCCCTCGGGACCCCCCTCCGTGACCTGCGCCCCAGGGCGCACATAACGGGGGCGGAATTCACGGCCCCCTGGGTGCGGCCGCCGATTGGTGGGCAAGCGCTGCGCGTGACGACGTGTTCCGGCAGCCTACTGCCGCAATCGGTCACCGCTGCCCGCGCGCGGTCAGCGTGAAGCGCGGCGGCACGCGCCCGAGCCTCCCGCGTTTGGAGGCAGCTTCCGCGCCGCTCACGATACCGCCACGCGCCGCGATCCCGGCGCTTGGAGGTCAGGTCATGGCGAACAGCAACCCCAGTGAGTTCATCCGCGTCACGCAGCTCCCGAGCCGCTTCCCGGTGCTCGGCCGATCGATGTGGGTCGAGCTCGTTTCCAAGGGCACGATCCCGAGCCGCAAGGTGGGCGCCGCGCGGATCGTGCGGGTGGAGGACGTGGTGCGCTTCCTCTCGTCGGGCAGCGCGGCGCCCGCCGAGGGAGCGTGAGCAGCGGCGGCGCAGCGGTCAGCCCGCGGACCGACTGCGCGCCGGTGGCGTTCCTGCTTGGCCTGCGGGGACGTGGGCGCTCCTGGCACTGCCCAAGGGCACCGGACCGGCCGGCGGGGCTGCATACCCCTCAGGGCGGCGGGTGGCAGTGCGGGACGTGCGGGGCCGGCGGCAACGCGGTCGAGCTGGTGGCCCACGTCCAGGGGCTCGACCTGTCGACGCGCGACGGCGTGCGCGCCGCGGTGGCGGCGCTCAGCGGAGACACCTGATGGCCGACATGCCCGACGCGATGTTCAGGTCCAGCATCAGCCCGGGTGCCCGGCTCCTGCTCGCGCGTCTCTGGGCCTACGCGAGCGCGAGGGAGGCGACGGCGGCCCGCAACGGCGCGGCGCCGCCGTTCGTGTTCCCGAGCACTGGCCTGCTTGCCGACGAGGTGGCCAGCCCCCCGCGGACGGTTCGCGCATGGCTCGAGGAGTTGCGCGAATGGGGGGCGATCGTGGAGACGCAGCGAGAGCATCACGGGCGGACCCGTCACGGTTGGGAGCTCGCCCAGAACCCCCTACCAGCTCCCCGAGCGAGCGGGAGCCGAAGGAAGGCGAAGGGGAGGCCATCCCGAAACATGGCAGCCGGTTGCCATGTTTCGGGAGCGGCCATCGGCGGGAACACGGCAGTCCACTGCCGGGAAACACGGCAGCCGGTTGCCACAAACACGGCAGTCAACTGCCGGGAAACACGGCAGCCGGTTGCCACAGAATCCTCAGGGAATCCCCATGAAGCCCCAGCGGAAGCCATGCGCGCTGCGGGTGTCGCTTCGCTCACGGCAGAGCAAGGCGACCCGCTCGCTGCGGAGCTGGTGAGCGCGGGCCACGATCCCGCGCGCGTCACGGCCGAGCTCGCCGACCTCCGGGCGCGCATGCCCAGCGCGAGGCCCGAAAGGCTGGCGGAGATGGCGCGCGAGAACCTCACCGCGAAGCGCGAGAACGCCCGCCCTCGACCGCGAGCCGCACGCACGGCTGCCACCGCGGCCGAGGGCCCGCGCACGGTCCCCGACGTCGACCGCTACGGAACCCCGATCCGGCTCCCCGACGGCGACCCCTGGGGCGACTCCGATCACCAGTACTACGACGAGGGCCGGCACTTCCTGCCCGACGCGCCCCCAGGGCAACCCCGCTGGGGGCCCAAGCCGGGCGGCGGCGCTCCCCGCGTGGTCGCCCCGTACAGCGAAGGTCCGCCGATGCCCTTGGCGGACATGGTGAGGGAGGCGGCGGCGCGCCTGCGCGTGGCCGAGCACGACGAGCACGGCGCCGCGCATGCCGACCCGGGAGAGCCGTCGGCATGACGCCCGGCAGGTTGCAGACCGGGTGCCCAGCGGCCGCGCTTCAGCGCCGCCGGTCCCTCTGCTTCCCCTTCGCCGCGGCCGCGCGCGCGCGTGGCCGCCCCTTCGCCGCGGCGGGCGCCGGCGCCCCACCGTCCGCGGGTGGCCGCCAGTCGAGCGGCAGGCCGAGCACGGCGAGCACAGCAACGAAGCGCGCGCGGGAAAGCTGGCTCTTGCCGGTCCGCCAGCGGCTCACGGTCCCAACGTCGACATGCAGCCGGCGCGCGAGGGCGGAGCCGTTGACCCCGGTGGCGCGCAAGGCGGCTTCGAGCGCGTCCGGGGGCACCAGGAGGTCATCGGGTACGACGGTCACAGGGAGGTTCATCGCATGCCTCGCCGGCCTGGCGCTGCGGCGCCGAGCCTGCCTACTGTGCATAGGCCCAACGCCCAAATGAAGCAAGCCACCCCCACCCGATGCGCCACCGTGACGAGCTCGGCCCGAGCGCCGCGCGCTGTCGAAGGCAAGGCAACGCGGCGCCGGCGGCCCAAGGCGCGCTCGAACGGCGAGGGGTCCGTGTTCCAGCGTGCGGATGGGCGATGGTGCGCGGTCCTGTCGATCGGTGGCGGGCGCCGCAAGAGCTTCTACGGGGCGACGAAGGCGGCCGCGCTCGAGGCCCTGGTCGCTGCTCGAGACGCGCAGCGACGGGGCCAGCCCCTCGGGGACGATCGGCTGACGCTCGCCGTGCTGCTCGAGCGCTTCTTGGATGAACGCCGCGGCCGCACGCGCCCGGCGACGATGAAGGACTACGCCAACGTAGTGCGCCGCCACCTCGCGCCGGCGCTCGGCTCCGTGAAGGTCCGCAAGCTCACGGCGGCGGACGTCCAGGGCTTCCTCGAATCCAAGCGCGGCGAGGTCTCGCCGACGATGGTGCGCCACATCCGCACGATCCTGCGCATGGCCCTGCGCCTGGCGGTCGACTGGGAGCTCGTCTCCCGCAACGTGGTCGACAGCGTGCGCGGCCCCAAGGCCGAGCGCCCGCCGATTGACCCGCTCGACGCCGACGAGACGCGCCGCCTGCTCGCTCATGTGCGCGCGCACCCGCTCGCCTCGGTGTGGTTCCTGGCGGCGACCCTCGGCCTGCGCCGCGGCGAGATCCTTGGCCTGCGCTGGGAGGCGATCGATCTCGACGCCGGCACCCTCGCCGTCCATGTGCAGCTCGCCCACGTCGACGGCGAGGGCGAGGGCGAAGCGAAACGCCCGGTGCTGGTGGAGCCGAAGTCGAGGAATGGCCGGCGCATGCTCAAGCTCGCGCCGCCCCTCGTCGCCATGCTGCGGGAGCGGAAGGCAGCGCAGGCCGCGCAACGCCTGCGCGCCGGCGGGTACTGGCACAACGCGCTCGGGCTCGTGTTCACCCTCGACGACGGCCGCCCCCTTTGCGGCCCTTCGGTGTCGGAGCTGCACACGCGCATGTGCGCGGCGGCGGGCGTGCGGCGCGTGCGCTTCCACGACCTGCGCCATGGCGCGGCGTCGCTGATGCTCGCGGCCGGCGTCGACCCGCGCACGCTTTCAGAGGCGCTTGGGCATGCCCGCGTCGCCTTCACGCTCGACACCTACGCGCACGTGACGCGCCCCCGCCTGGACGATGCGATCGATCGCCTCGCCGCGGTCGTGCTGCCGAGCTGATGCGCCGCGCGCGCTGGTTGCTGTCAAACGTTGTGTCAGGAGACGAAAACGGCGCCCCGCGTGGGCGCCTTCGTCGTCGTAAGGTGGCGGAGAGAGAGGGATTCGAACCCTCGAGGGAGTTTCCCCCCTACGCGATTTCCAGTCGCGTGCCTTCAGCCACTCGGCCATCTCTCCACAGGCACCGCCGGGACCCCGGTGCTGTAGCGGATCTTTCTCGGCGCGTCGACGCCCGGAGCGCGCCAGCGTTGACGAGGCACGTGGTGCTGGCTACGGTGATCGGCGGACAGCTGGCCGAGTGGCTGAAGGCACCTGACTCGAAATCAGGAGTACCCGCAAGGGTATCGGGGGTTCGAATCCCTCGCTGTCCGCCATCCTTTGTGAGCGCTGCGTGTTCGCTTCGCTCACGCAGCGCTCACGAGGGGGGCGAGGGGCTCCGCCCTCTCGCCCCCCTTCGCCCCCCACTCCCCTTGGTTTGGCTTCGCGCGGTGTGCGCCGCGCGCGCTTGCCGCGCGCGGCTGGTTGGGTGCTGTCGGTGGTCGTGGCGTAGTGCCCGGTTCCTGCCGCGCCGGGGCGGGGGTTGTGCCCGCCGCCCCCGCCGGCGGAGCCGGACTGGGGCGGCGTAGGGGTGGGCGATGGCGCTGGTCGATGGCGCTCGCGGTGGGTCAGCGAATGGTGAACGCGAGCAACCCCGGCAGGCTCGTGGTGAACACGCCGGTCGCGTAGTCGAGCCCCTGGAACCACACCTGCAACCGGATGGAGCAGGCGGGCGCGCCGTCGTCGTCGTGGAACACGCCGGCGGGTTGGCAGTAGCCCACGAACGGCATCTGGCGCACGAGCTCGTCGCACACCTCGGTGGCGGCGCCGATGGCGGCGTCGCAGCGCTCCTGGTCGACCTCGTGGAGCGCGCGCGCTTCGTGGTGCACCATCAGGTGGCTGCGCGGGCCTTGCCACGCGTCCGCGTCGATGTCGGCGACGTCCGTGCGCGCGAACACCTCCTCGATGACGTGCTCGCAGCCCTGGAACTCCTCTTGGTTGCAGTTGGCGTCGCAGCCGTCCCACGCCTCGTGGTTGCCGTCGTCGCACACCTCGCCGTCGTCGAGCACGCCGTTGCCGCAGCCGGGCACGGGGCCCACCAGCGGCGCGCCCGCGAAGTCGAGCACGTGCACGTCGTGGATGGGGCCCGTGTCGTCGGCGCGCCAGGTCTCGAAGCGCACGGCGCAGCGCGGGGTCACGTGCGCGTAGAAGAAGGCGGTGGTGTAGCCGCACGAGGTCACCGCGCCTTCTTGGTACAGGTCGGCGCACACCTCGGCCAGCTCCTGGTCCACCGCGTCGCAGCTCGCGGCCGTGACGTCGCCCGCGAGGGTCGCGTCGGTGAGCTGGTGCATGCGGTACTCGAGCGCGTCACTGCTTGGCCCCTTGGGCTCGGCGATGGCGCGCTTGACGACGGACGCGAGCTCGCGGGTCTGCTCGGCGGGCGTCTGGCCGCAGGCCGCGAGGGCACACACGAGGGCACACACGAGGGTGACGGGGCTGAGGATGCGCATGGCGTGACGTGGCGCAAGGCGCGTGCCGCGCGGCGCGGCCGCGCGTGGAGCGCGCGGGCGCGGCGCGGCGCGGTGTGGGCGGCGCGGTCACCGGTGGAAATTCGTGATCAGCGCCGCCTGTCAGCAGCACGGGCGCGCGCGCGCTCAGCGGTCACGGGCCGCGCCGCAAGAGCACCCCACCCGTGAGCGGCAGCGTGTCGATGGACCCGCCCACCGCCCAGTAGGAGCCGTCCTCGCCGATGAAGCAGCCGTGCAGCGTGACGAACATGGGGAAGCCGAGCTGCTCGCCCACGAACGCGCCGTCCTTGCGCGTCAGCACCATGCCGCTCTGCCCCACCACCAGGCCCTCGTCGCCGCGCAGGTGGACGCCGAAGAGCGCGGGCAGGGGGTCGGTCGTGGGCGTCACCTCCTGCCACGCCGCGGCGTCGTCGCGCCCGCGCGCGAGGATGCGCCCCTGATAGGGCCCGCCCACGGCCACGGCGCCCTCGTCGTCGAGGGCCACGGTGAAGAGCGAGGTCTCGTCGTCAAAGCCCACCTCGGTGAGCGCGCTGCCGTCCCAGTGGAACGTGCGGCCCTTGGTGCCCACCAGCCACACGTCGTCGGGCGCGCGGGCCGCGGCCTTCCACATGACGTAGTCGGCGGTGGCCGTGGGCAGCGCCACGGCCTCCATGGGACCGCCGCCCTGCGAGCGCCACACGAAGCCGCCCGTGAGGCCGCCGATCACACCGCCCGCGGCCCACACGTCGTCGCCGGTGGCGAGGACGCCGAAGACGATGAGGTCCTCGTTGTCCTGCCCGGTCACCGGCGTGACGAGCTCCTGCACCACGGCGTCGCCGCCCTGCAGCTCGACGCGCGCCACGCGGCCGAAGCTGCCGCCGACGTACGCCGCGTCGGCGCTCACGGGGTCGACCCACCACAGGTCGCCCTGCACGTGCGAGTCGTACGCCACGAAGCCCTCGTCGTCGCTGGGGTCGTGGTCGACGAGCAGGGTGGCAGAGGCCGGCCCGTCGACGCCGTCGGGGTCGCCGCCCACGGTCCACACCGCGTGGTCGCGCTCGCGGATCGACAACAGCGCGCCGGGCTTGGTCTCGCCCACCATGCTCCAGGTGGGCGGCGGCGCGGGCACGCATTGCTCGCACGCGGCGCCGCACACGACCAGCGCGCCCAAGAGCAGCCCGCGCGCGCTCACGGCACGCTCGCGAACACCACGTCGACCGCGGCGCTGGCGGCGGCGCCGTGCTCGTCGCGTACGTCGACGGCCAAGGTCACGGGGCGGCCCGCCAGGCTCTCGGGCGTGTCCTCGCGCGCGGGGTCGAGGCCGAAGATCACGTTGGTCACCAGGCCGTAGCTGTTCTCGATGCAGTAGATGCTCGCGCCGAGCGGGAACTCGCCCAACACCTCGGCGGCGCCGGCCTCGTCGGTGCCGGTGATGGTCACGTCCGTCGACACGCTGCGCGGGAAGATGATCATGGTCTCGTGCGCCGACATGCCGAGCGTGCGCAGCGTGGTCACGACGCCGTTGCCGCCTTGGGGTGCGAAGCCGAGCACCACCTCATCGCCGTCCTTGAGGGGCTCGAACTCGGCGGCGCCCACCAAGGTCCCGATCTCCACCGAGGGGGACGGCTGCGTCATGCAGGGGTCATCGCACCCCGACAGCACCATCGAGAGTGAGCTCGAAGCGAGCACGGCGAAGGTCACGAGTGAGGAGCGGAGCATGAGCGGCACTTTGCCAGAACCGGGCCAGGACCGGGCCAGAAACGGGCCAGAAGCGGGCCAGGACCGCACCCGAACCGAAGCGGCGGCCGCGTCACTTGCTGTCGGGCGAGAGCGGCGACGCGATCTTGACGCTGCGGCGGAGCTTGCGCGCGTTGCCGTGCGCGTCGACGGCGATGACCTCGGTGTAGCTGGTGTCGGGGTCGACGGCGACCTCCTTCTCGAACGAGCCGAACATGTCCACCGGCACCTCGCGGCCGTCCACCGTCAGTTTTGCGGCGTCCTTGACCTTGCCGCGCACGACGGCCTTGTCATAGCTCGGCACCTGCACCTCGACCTCCAGCTCCGGCGGCGTGGTGTCGAGGGTCACGCGGATCTCCGCCTTGGCGGCGTTGCCGGCGTGATCGGTGGCCGTGACGGTGATGGTGCTCTCGCCCTCGGGGAGCTCGCGCACCGCCGCGCGGTAGTAGTCGCCGTCCTGGGCGGCGTCCTCCTCGCCGATGTCGACGTCGGCGGTGTCGACGTCGGGCACGCGCACGGTCACCGTGACCACGGGCTCGGTCAGCACCAGGTTGGGCGCGGGCTCGAGCACCTCGATGCTCGGGGCCTTGTTGTCGAAGCCGCGGTAGCTCAGCCGCACCTCGGCGCGCTGGGCCTCGAGCCCCGGGTGCGGCAGCTGCTGGATCTGCCAGCGCAGGTGTCCGAGCGAGCCGCGATAGCCGAGCGTGTAGCGCGCCTCCGGCGACGGCGGCGGCGGCGGCGGCGGCGCGTCGTCCTTGCCCCTCTTCTTCTTCTTGCCGCCGCCGATCGCGGGCGCGGGCTCCTCCACCATGCCGCAGTCGGTCACCCCCTCGATGGCGCACAGCCGCTCGCGCAGCTCGGCGCGCTCGTCGGGCCGCAGGCCCACCACCACCAGCTCCACGAGCAGCGGCGGCTCGTCGAGGCGCGGCGTGGCGCAGGCGACGAGCAGCAGCACCGGGAGCAGCAGCGCGGCGAGCGGCAACACGGCGAGCGCGCGTCGCATCAGTGCCCCGTCAGCTTGATGTTGGCCTTGTCGAGCATCATCTTGAAGCTGGTGCGATCCACCGACTTGGCGAACGCGTCGTCGGGCGCCACCACGCCCTCCTTCACGTAGGCGAACAGCGCGTCGTTCAGCGTCTGCATGCCGAGCTGCTTCTGCGTCTGCATCATGCTCGGGATCTGGAAGGTCTTGCCCTCGCGGATCAGGTTCGCCACCGCGGTGTTGCACACCAAGATCTCGAGGGCGGCCACGCGCCCGCCGCCCACCTTCTTGCACAGCGTCTGCGCGATCACGCCCTTGAGCGACTCGGAGAGCATCATGCGCACCTGCTCCTGCCGGTCGGTGGGGAACTGGTCGATGATGCGGTCGACGGTGCTCACGGCCGTCGTCGTGTGCAGCGTACCGAACACGAGGTGGCCGGTCTCGGCGGTCTCGATGGCGATGCCCACGGTCTCGAGGTCGCGCATCTCGCCCACCAGCACGATGTCGGGGTCCTCGCGCAGCGCCGCGCGCAGCGCCGCCGAGAAGCTCATGGTGTCGACGTGCACCTCGCGCTGGTTCACCAGGCAGCTCTTGGTCTCGTGCACGAACTCCACGGGGTCTTCGATGGTGATGATGTGGTCGGTGCGGGAGCGGTTGATCCAGTCGACCATGGCCGCGAGCGTGGTGGACTTGCCCGAGCCCGTGGGCCCGGTGACGACGACGAGCCCCTTGTGCAGCGAGCAGAAGTCCTTGATGACGTTGGGCAGCTTGAGGTCCTCGAAGGTCAGGATCTTCGAGGGGATGACGCGCAAGACGCCCGAGACGCCGCGGCGATCCTTGAACGCGTTGACGCGGAAGCGCGCGAGGCCGGGCAGCTCGTAGGCGTAGTCGGCGTCGTTGCTCTTCTCGAACTTCTCGCGGGCCGCCTGCGGCGCCACCTCCATGAGCATGGCGCGGATGGCGTCGGACGACAGCGCGCCCTCGAAGCCCGGGATGAGGCCGATGTCGCCGTCCTTGCGCATGCGCGGCTGCATGTTGGCGGTGATGTGCAGGTCGGACGCCTTGTGCTGCACCAAGGCGAGCAGCAGCGGATCGATCTGCTTGCGCGCGCCGGCGGGCACCGCCGGTAGCGGCGCCGCGGGGGCGGTCGGCGGCGGCGCCTCCGGCGGCGTCGC
>CAZONM010000077.1:0-17475 GCA_964580865.1 uncultured Myxococcales bacterium
GTCGCGGACCCGGCCGAGCGCGCGCGGCGCCTGGCCGCCGCCAAGGCGCTGGTGGCGAGCGGGCGGCACCCCGACGCGATCGTGATCGGCGCCGACCAGGTGGGCGTGCTCGACGACGGCGCGGTGCTCGAGAAGCCAAGGGACGCGGCCGACCACGTGCGCCTGCTCCTCTCGATGGCGGGGCGCGCGCACACGTTTCACAGCGCGGCCGCGCTCGTGCAGCGCGGCCGCACCAGCGCCATCGTCGACGAGCGCGCCACCGTGCGCTTCCGCGCGTTCGACGCGGCCACGGCGCGCGCCTACGTGGCGACCGGCGAAGGCGCGTGGTGCTGCGGCGGCTACGAGAGCGAGCATCGCGGCGCGCAGCTCATCGAGGGCGTGGACGGCGGCTTGCACGCGGTGCTCGGCCTGCCGTTGTGGCCGCTGCTCGGCGCCCTGCGCGGCGTGGCGCCCGCGCTCTTCCTGTGAGGGAGCGTCACCCGGGCGCGGCGACCGCGTCACGCCGGGCCTGCCACGCGAGATCGCGCATCTCGCGCACGGCGGCCTGCATGCCCACCAGGATCGCGCGCGCCACGATGGCGTGGCCGATGTTGAGCTCCTCGATCTCGAGGATGGACGCGATGGGGCCCACGTTGTCGTAGTGGATGCCGTGGCCTGCGTAGCAGCGCAGCTTGAGCTTGCCGGCGGTCTTGGCGGCGTTCACCAGGCGGCGGTGCTCTTCGTCTTTCACCTCGCGCGTCGGCGCGTCGCAGAAGCGCCCGGTGTGAAGCTCCACAGCGTCGGCGCCGATGCGCGACGCGGCCTGCACCTGCTCCACGTCGGGGTCGACGAAGAGACTCACCAGGATGTCGGCGCCCTTGAGCTCGGCGACGAAGCGCTTGAGGGCGTCCTTGGCGGCGTTGACGTCGAGCCCGCCCTCGGTGGTGACCTCGGTGCGCCGCTCGGGCACCAGCGTGACGGTGTGCGGGCGCGCGTCGAAGGCCACGCGCAGCATCTCGGGCGTGGCCGCCATCTCGAGGTTGAGCTTGGTGGTGACGGTGCGCTTCAGGATCTCGAGGTCGCGGTCTTGGATGTGGCGGCGATCCTCGCGGACGTGGATGGTGATCTGGGCGGCGCCTCCGAGCTCGGCCAGCACCGCGGCGTGCACCGGGTCGGGGTACTGCGCCTTGCGCGCCTGGCGCACGGTGGCGACGTGATCGACGTTGACGCCAAGGCGGGGGAGCAGGACGTTGGTCATGCCGCGTCTTAGCGCGGCTGACCCACGAGCGAAAAGCGCTCGACCGCCTCGTGCACCTTGGCGATGAGGGCGGCTTGGGCCGCGGGGGTCCAGGCGCACACGCCGGCGTCGTGCGCGGCGGGTCCGTCGTACGACAGCGGCGCCTCGACGAGCGAGGTGACGACGCCGCCGGCCGCCAAGAGGACGGCGGCGGGCGCGCACGTGTCCCAGACCTTGATGCGCCTGCTGGCCGTGACGTACGCGTCGGCCTCGCCGTCGACGATGAGGCCGATCTTCAGGCCAACGGAGCCCTTGGGTACGGGCACGCCGCCGAGCTCCTCGACGATGTAGTCGACCACCTGGCTCGGGTGGCTCACGGAGATGGCGATGCGCGGGCGCTGCGGCAGGCCCCGCGTGTCGACGCGGCGGCGGTGCACGCGGCCGCGCGCGTCGATGGCCTCGCACAGCCCCGCCGACACCAGGCCGCGCCACGTGGCCCCCGTGGCCGGCTGGTGGATGACCCCGAGCGCCGGCGCGCCGTCGACGCACAGGCCGATCTGCACGCAGTAGTCGGGGCGGCCGGCGATGAAGTCCTCGGTGCCGTCGATGGGGTCCACGAACCACGCGCGCGCATGGCGCCCGATGGCGCTGCCGCGCCACGTCTCCTCGGTGACGATGGGATCGCCGAGGTGCGCCAGCCCTTCGCGGATGACGCGGTCGGACGCCAGGTCGGCGGCGGTGACCGGGCTCTCGTCGGACTTGGTGGTCGGCCGGGCGCGCGCCTCGACGTCGACCGCGCGGATGGCCCGGCCGGCCTCGTGGGCGAGGCGGGTGGCGAGCTCGAGGTCGGTGTCGTGGGTCAACATGAGGATGGCGTTCCACGGAGGATACCGTTGCGCGCGGCGTTTTCGTCGAGCAGCCTCCCGCCAACGCGGAGCCTACTCATGTTGCGCCCTCTCCTGCTCGTGTCGTCGTCCATCGCCTTCCTCGCCTTCCTCACCGGCTGCCCCACGCCCATGGAGGGCGAAGGGGAGGGCGAGCACCGAGACGCTGGCTCCGAGGGCGAGGGCGAGGGCGAGGGCGAGGGCGAGGGTGAGGGTGAGGGTGAGGGCGAGGGTGAGGGCGAGGGTGAGGGCGAGGGCGAGGGCGAGGGCGACCCGGATCCGAACGACGAGGCGGGCGACGAGCACAACCCCGCGACCACCAGCGGCGCTCCCTTCGCCGTGACCTCCAACCTGCAGCCCGCGGGCGATCGCGACTGCTGGACCTTCAGCGCCAACGAGGGCGATGTGCTGCGCGCCAGCGCCATCGACGCCGACTGCGCGTCCATGGACTCCGATCCGGAGATCGACCTGTTCGACGCCGCAGACCTCTCGGTGCAATTCGACAGCGACAGCGACGGCGGCGATGGCTACTGCGCCCTGCTCGAGACCGTGCTCAAGGCCGGCGACTGGATCATCTGTCTGCACGAGTGGGGCGATAACGGCACCATCGCCGACGTCACCCTCGACGTGGTGCTCACGCAGCCCGTGCTCTTGGGCCCCGGCGACCCCTGCGTGTCCGGCTCCATTGCCGAGGTCTGTGACCCGGCCCAGGAGCTCGAATGCCTGGTGGTGACGCCGCCGAGCACGCGCGCGTGCGCCGTGCCCACCACGCTGAACCCCGGCGACAACTGCGTCCCCGGCGTCACCTCGGCGGTGTGCGACGCGGCGCAGGCGCTGCAGTGCCTCGATCCCGACGGTGACGAGACCGCCAACTGCATCAACCCCGACGCCGAGGCGTGCCTTTCCGTGACCGACGTGGGCGGCGCCTCCTTCGGGGTCACCATCGGCACGGCAGACCTGACCGACGGCTCCTGCACCTACACGTCGCGCCCGGAGACGGTGGTGCGCTACGTGGCCGACAGCGGCATGGCGTTGCAGAACATCGTGTTCCAGGGTGCGGGCGGGGTCAGCGGGCTGTACGCACGCCGGAGCTGCGAGCTGCCGGCGAGCCAGCTGCGGTGCACCAGCACCACCAACGGCGCGCTGTCGCTGCCTTTGGTGGAGGGTGGCACGGAGATCTTCCTCTTCGTCGAGGGCACCGCGAGCGCTGCGCTGCAGGTGACGGCTACGGCGACTGCCGTCGACATCCTCGGCGACGGTGAGCAATGCACGGTCTCGACGGGCACCACGACATTGCCCACATCGGCGTGCGGCCCGGGCTTGCTCTGTATCGCCGGCGCTTCGTCGGCTCAGTGCACCGCCACCGAGAACCAGACCGGCACCCTCAGCGACGACGACGCGTTCTGGCTGCGCGCGGGCGCGACGTGCACCGCGTCCACCACCAACACGCCGTTCGACAGCTTCCACGTGACCAACACGGGCCCGGACTCGACGCTGACCGTGATGACCCGCGAGCCCGGCGACGTGGGCTTCGCGACGACCTGCTCGCCAGACACGTACGTGCACATCTTCGCCGAGGGCTTCGACCCGGCGAACCCCACCGTGGGGTGCCGCACCGGCAACGATGACAGCGCGGGCCGGCTGTGCAGCTTGGCCACGCAGCCCATCGGCTCGGGCGAGGTGCTGCAGGTGGTGGTGAGCGCGTACAGCACCACTGGCCGCGGCGACTACGAGGTGCTGTTCGCCGCGCCCGGCAGCTCGCTCGTGGTCACGGCGGACTGAAGATGTGGCAGGAAATCTGCGGCGCGGCCCGCTGGCTGCGTTGCGGGTCCCTCCGCTTCGGCGTCACGTACGGCAGTACGCTCGCCTCGCAGCCCCTCCCGCGCCCTGCCATTGGGCCGCTCGCGACGATTCCCTGGCCATCTTGAGCAGCGCGCCGCCCTACCGCGCCAAGAACGCGCTCACCTCGTCGAGGAAGCGCGTCTTGCCGTCGCCGTTCCTGATATCCGTGTGGGTGACGTCGACCTTGAGCACGTCGACGCCGTACTTCGCCGCCAGGATGCTCGGGAACGCCGTGTAGTAGCCGTTCAGCCCCTCGAGGAACGCGGGCGGGATGTCCTTCTCCTCGGCGCGGCCGCGCATCTTGATGCGCTCGAGCAGGGTGTCGACCTTTGGCACCACGAAGCAGATGGTCTTGTCGGGCTTGTGCAGCCCGCGGTTCAGGCGCTCGAAGTACTCGTGGTACAGGTCGAGCTCGTCGTTCGACATGTTGCCGAGCCCGTGCAGGTACTTGGCGAACACCTCGGGGTCCTCGTAGAGCGTGCGATCCTGGATGCACGACTTCGGTACCTTGTGGATCAGCTCGTGGTGCTGCACGCGCTTGATGAGGAACTCGAGCTGCAGCGTGAAGCTCCAGCGCCTCATGTCGCCGTAGTAGCGGGCGAGGAAGCGGTTATCGACCACGGGCTCGTCGAACAGCTCGTAGCCGAAGGCGGTCGAGATCATCTTCGCCGCCGTGGTCTTGCCGGCGCCGATGTTGCCGGCCATGGCGACGAACAGCTTGCGCTTGCTCATGATGCCCTCCGCGATGCGTCCGTCGCCCGATCACGGCCCTGCGCGCGAAACGCGTCCATCATTGCCACGAAGCGATCGAAGTGGACGTCGGCGTCGTGGGGGCCGGGTGCGGCCTCCGGGTGGTACTGCACCGAGAACGCGAAGCGCTCGCGCGCGTCGAGGCCCTCGTTGGTGCCGTCGGAGACGTTGACCTCGCTGGCGCGGCCACAGGTGAGCTCACCGGGCCGCACGGCGAAGCCGTGGTTCTGCGACGTGATGAGCACGCGCCCGGCGGGCGCCTTCGGTGGGTCGCCCACCTCGAGGAGCACGGGCTGGTTGGCGCCGCGGTGACCGAACGGGGTCTTGTAGGTGCTGGCGCCGAGCGCCTGCCCAAGGATCTGGTGGCCCATGCAGATGCCGAAGATGGGCACGCGCCCGACGAGCGCGCGCACCGCGGCCACCACGTGCGGCACCGTCGACGGATCGCCCGGCCCGTTTGACAGGAGCACGCCGTCGGGGGCGAGCGCCAGCACAGCGTCGGCGCTGGTGTCGGCGGGCACCATGGTGACGCGGCAGCCGCGCTGCACGAGCATGCGCGCCATGTTGTGCTTGATGCCGAAGTCGTAGGCCACCACGTGGCGCGTGGGCGCGGGGCGAGGCAGGGGGCGGCCCGTGTCGTCGTCGATGCCGGCGTGCATCTCCCAGGGCGCCTTGCACGTCACCTGCGAGATGAGCTCGCAGCCGGCCATGCCGGGCAGAGAGGCTGCGCGCTCGCGCAGGGCGCGCACGTCGACGCCCCCGGTGGTCGAGACCACGCCCATGACGGTGCCGCCGTCGCGCAGGCGACGCACCAGCGCGCGCGTGTCGATGCCGGCGATGCCCGGCACGCCCGCCTCGCGCAGGTAGCTCGACAGATCGACGTCGCTGCGCCAGTTCGACACCACGGGGCTGAGCGCGCGTACCACCAACGCCGCGGGCTGCACGCGCTCGCTCTCGGCGTCGCGGCGGCAGACGCCGTAGTTGCCGATCTCGGGGTAGGTGAGCGTCAAGATCTGCCGGCGATAGGACGGGTCGGTGAGCAGCTCGGGGTAGCCGGTCATCGAGGTGTTGAAGACCACCTCGCCCTCGACCGTGGCCTCGGCGCCAAACCCCATCCCCGAGAACGCAGTGCCGTCGGCGAGCACGAGCCAGGCCTTCACGTGGTCCCCCGTTGGTACGCGACGCGCCCCGCCGCCACCGTGGCGACCACGCGCGCGCCCGTGCGCATGCCCTTGGCCGGGTTGGCCCACGAGCGCGAGACGGCAAGGGCCTCGTCCACGACGTCGCTGGCGGTGGGGTCGACCACCACGAGGTCGGCGCGCGCGCCCGGCTCCACCCGGCCGCGATCGGCGAGCCCGAGGATGGTGGCGGGCAAGGCGCTCATGGCCTTCGCGATCTCGATGGGCGACAGCGGGCCCCACAAGAGCGGCAGCGCCAGCGCGAGCCCCGTGGCGCCCGGCTCGGCGAGCGTGAACTCGAGGTCCTTGGTGCGGTTGGGCACCGGGCGGTGCCCCGACGACACCGCCACCAGGCCGCGGCGCACCAGGTCCAAGAGCGCCTTGCGCTCGGCGGCGGGCGCCAGCGGCGGCCACAGCCGCAGCGTGGTGTCGTAGGGCCGCTCGCGCAGCGCGTCCTCGTCGAACAGCAAGTGCCACATGGTGGTGGACGCGCTCGGCCCACCCGCGGGCGCCAGGGCCGTGGGCGACAGCGCGGCCGGCGCGGTGACCGCGTGGTGGTGCACGGCCATGCCCGTGAGCGCCGACAGCGCGCGATCGCGCGCGGCGCCGATCGCTTGCGCGGCCAAGGGCACGGCGCGCAGGCCCATGCGCGTCGACAGCGGGCTCTCGGTGGCCACGGCCCCCTTGCCGAGCGCCGCGTCGACGGGATCGAGCATGACCACGCGCGCGCCGGCGCTCCGGGCGTACTCGAGCGCGCGCCGCAGCACTTCGGCGTCGGCGACGGCGGTGACGTCGGTGAGCACGCGGGCGCCCGCGCCGGTCATGTCGGCGTGGTCGGCGATCTCGGCGCCCTCGCGCCGGCGCGTGAGGCAGCCGGCCACCACCACGTCGGGGCCGTGGGGCACGGCGTCGCGCGCGGCGGCGAGGCGCTGCTGCACATCGTCGGCGCCGTCCACCGGCGGCAGCGTGTCCGACAGCGCCACCAGCGTGGTGACGCCACCGGCCAGCGCGGCCGCCAGCGTGACGTCGAGCGTCTCGTCGTCCTCGCGCCCGGGGGCGCGCAGGTGCACGGCCAGGTCCACGAGGCCCGGCAGCACCACGCGCTCGCGCGCGTCGAGGTGGCGGGCGCCGTCGGGGATGGGCGTGCCAACCGGGTGCAGCCCGAGCACGTGCGCGCCGGCCACGTGGACGTCGGCGATGCGGTCGGTGCCGGTGGCGGCACACACCACGCGCCCGCCGCTGATGACGAGGTCGGCGACGCCCGTCATGCGCCCTCCGCTTTGGCGTGCACCACCGCCAACAAGTAGAGCACCGCCATGCGCACGGCCACGCCGTTCTCGGCCTGCTCGAGGATGACCGCGCGTGGATGGTCGGCGACGTCGTGATCGATCTCGACGCCGCGGTTGATGGGGCCGGGGTGCATCACCAGCGCGTGCTCGGGCAGGCGCGCGAAGCGCTCCTTGGTGAGCCCGAAGCGGTGGAAGTAGTCGCGGTCCGACGCCATGCGCGCGCCCGAGATGCGCTCCTTCTGGATGCGCAACGTCATGGCTGCGTCGACGCCGGCGAGCGCGGCGTCAACGTCGTCGGTGGCCTCCACGCCGTACTGCTCGAGGCCGAGGGGCAACATGGTACGTGGTCCGCACACGCGCACCTTGGCGCCGAGCATGGGGAGCAGGAGCATGTTGCTGCGGGCCACACGGCTGTGCGCGATGTCGCCGATGATGGCGATGGTCTTGCCGGCGAGGCCCTCGGCGGGCGTGCGGCCGAAGCGCTCGAGCAACGTGAACGCGTCGAGCAGCGCCTGCGTGGGGTGCTCGTGCTGGCCGTCGCCGGCGTTGACCACGGCGCCCGACATGGCGCGCAAGAGGAGGTGGTGCGATCCCGACTGCTCGTGGCGCATGACCACCAGGTCGGGGCCCATGGCCTCGATGTTGCGCGCGGTGTCGATGAGCGTCTCGCCCTTCTGCACCGAGCTGCCCGACGCGGAGAACGACAGCGTGTCGGCCGACAGGCGCTTGGCCGCCAGCTCGAACGACAAGCGGGTGCGCGTGCTGTTCTCGAAGAACAGCAACGCCACGGTGCGGCCGCGCAGCACCGGCACCTTCTTGAGCGCCCGCGTGTTGACCTCGTGAAACGAGCGCGCGGTCTCGAGGATCAGCTCGGCGTCGGCGCGCGTGAGCCCGTCGATGCCGAGGAGGTGGCGCACCGACAGGACGCGCTCGCTCATGTCGCCCCCCGATCGGCGCGCGCCTCCACCACCACCTCGTCCTCGGGGGCGCCGGTCTCGGTGAGGCGCACGCGCACGCGCTCGTGACGCTGCGTCTCGAGGCTGCGGCCCACGAAGTCGGCCGCCACCGGCAGCTCGCGCAGCCCCCGGTCAACCAAGACCGCCAGCCGCACGCACGCCGGGCGGCCGAGCTCGAGGAGCGCCTCCAGCGCCGCGCGCACCGTGCGGCCGGTGTACAGCACGTCGTCGACGAGGACCACGGTGCGGCCCACGACGTCGAAGCTCACCTCCGTGCCGCGCAGCAGGGGCACCGGGTTACCGGCCAGGAGCACGTCGTCGCGGTAGAGCGTGATGTCGAGGAGCCCGAGGGGCGGGACGCGCCCACTGACCTCGCCGATGAGAGCCGCGAGCCGCGCCGCCAGGTGCGCGCCGCCGGTCCGGATGCCGACGATGGCGAGCCCGGCCGGATCGAGCGCCAGGGGCCCTCGGGCGTCGCGCGCGGCGCGATCGACGATCTCGTGCGCGAGGCGCGCGGTGATGCGCTGCACATCACCGCGGTCGAGGACACGGCGGCGGACGACGGGATCGGCGTCGACGGGACCCACGAGCACAGGCTCGTAAGAGGCGACGCCGTGCGTGTCAACCGCGGCGGGCCGCGGAGTCGGCGCCGCAGTACCGCCTCAGTACGCGGCGTTGATCCGCGGCTCGACGTCGAGGTGGTGTTGGAGCTTGAGGTGCGGGAGCTCCTGCAGCACGTCGCCGACAAGCGCCGGCTGGGTGTCGGAGCGGTACCGGACATGGACCCTGCACACGTGCTGCTGGTTGTCCTTGTCGAAGGTGTAGCGGTAGCTGATGCAGTGAGGCTGGTCTTTGTCGATGTACGCCTTGCAGTCGGGGTCGATGTCGCCAGCATCGAAACGGATCCCGGCGGCGCGCACCCGCCCGAGGAATCGCGTACGCGCTTCCTCCTCGCCAAACGCCACGTCGCTGCCAGTGGGGCCACCAGCGGCTTTCTCCTTCGCCGCTCGGATCAAGTCGTTGCAGAGGAGCTTCGCCGCGGTCTTGATCTCGTAGGTCTGGAGGAACGGGGTAAGCCAGGTCGCCACGACCAGGGCCACGACCGCGCCGCCCACGAGCCACAACAGTCTCTTGAGGTTGCTGTGGGCTTGGGCGCGCATGGTGGTTCGCTCCGAATTCGGCCGGGTCGTTGACAGCATAGCCTCAGCCTGGCTACCTGGGTACTCGCCGGAGCGTGGCGCAGCTTGGTAGCGCACTAGACTGGGGGTCTAGGGGTCGCAGGTTCAAATCCTGTCGCTCCGACCAGCGGCGCCCGCGGATCCCGCGGGCGCCGCTTTTTCGCTGGGCCACATCGTGATGCGCCGCTGCACCACCGGGCTCCTCCTGCTCCTCGCCGCGCCGGTCGGCTGCGTCACCGCGCGCCACGAGGCACCCGACGCCCCCGCCGCTCCGGGCCGCATGCACACCGTGGCCGCAGGCGAGACCGTCTGGGACCTCGCGCGCGAAAGCGGCCTGACCGTCGAGGAGATCGTCGAGGTCAACGGTCTGCGCTCCGCCGACGAGGTCGCCGCGGGGCAGGTCTTGTTCCTCCCGGCCGGCGGGCTCCCGGCCGTCGACGCGCCGCACTTCACTGAGCGCGCTGAGCCGCTCCCCGCGGCGCCGGACGACGGGGCGCCGCTGACGTGGCCGGCGGACGGCGTGGTGCTGCGAGCCTTCGCCAGCGGGAAGCGCGCGTTCGAGGGGCTGGTGATCGCGGCGCCGGCGGGCACCGCGGTGCGCGCCGCGGCCGCGGGCGAGGTCGCCTTCGTCGGCGACGAGCGCACGGCCCTGGGGCTCCTCGTCATCGTCAAGCACGCCGACGACCTCGTGTCGATCTACGGCCACCTCGGGACCGCCGCCGTGACCGCCGGCCAGCGGGTGGCGCGAGGGCAGGCGATCGGCGTGGTCGGCACCAGCGGCGCCGCCGAGTCACCCCGATTGCACTTCCAGCTGCGACGCGGTCGTACTCCCATCGACCCGACGCCGCTCTTGCCCCCAGAGTAGCCAGGAGGAACCGTGCAGAAGTCCCAGGTCCTCGACGCCGAGCTGGCCCGCGCCAAGGCGCTGGTGCGCGACGTCCCCGACTTTCCGAAGAAGGGGATCCTGTTTCGCGACGTCACGCCGCTCTTGAAGCACGGGCCGTCGCTCGCCACCATCACGCGCGCGCTGGCCGTCACCTGGCGCGGCAAGATCGACGTCATCGCCGGCATGGAGAGCCGCGGCTTCATCTTCGGCGCCGCGCTGGCGGTCGAGCTCGGGGTCGGCTTCATCCCCGTGAGGAAGAGCGGCAAGCTGCCCTACAAGACCGAGAGCATGCGCTACGGCCTCGAGTACGGCCACGACACGCTCGAGATCCACGTCGACGCCTGCGCCAGCGGTGAGCGGGTGCTCATCTGCGACGACCTAATCGCCACGGGCGGCACCGCCGCGGCCACGGCGCAGCTGGTGGAGCGCGTGGGCGGCAAGGTCGCGGGGTTCTCGTTCGTCATCGAGCTCGTCGAGCTCGGCGGCCGCGCCAAGCTCGGCAAGGTGCCGGTGGAGGCGCTGTTCACCTACTGAGGTCCGGGCCACCCTCGCGCGCGCGGATCAGTCCTCGCTCGGCTGCAGCGCCGCGATGGCGCCAAAGTCCTCGAGGCTGGTGGTGTCGCCCGTGACGCGCCCGGTGGTGGCGAGCTCGCGCAGCAGGCGCCGCATGATCTTGCCCGAGCGCGTCTTCGGCAGCGCGTTGGCCCAGCGGATGTCGTCGGGGCGCGCGAACGAGCCGATCTCGCTTTGCACCTGGCGCTTGAGCTCGTCGACGAGCGCCTCGCTCGGCTGCTGCCCCTCCTTGAGCGTGACGAACGCGACGATGCCCTGGCCCTTGACCTCGTCGGGCCGGCCCACCACCGCGGCCTCGGCCACGGCGCGGTGCAGCACCAGCGCGCTCTCGACCTCGGCGGTGCCCAGGCGGTGCCCCGAGACGTTGACCACATCGTCGACGCGGCCGATGACCCAGAGGTAGCCGTCGTTGTCACGGCGCGCGCCGTCGCCGGTGAAGTACCAGGGCGCGCCCGTGCGCGGATCCTTCACCTGCACCCAGTAGGTCTGGCGGAAGCGCTCGTCGTCGCCCCAGACGGTGCGCATCATCGACGGCCAGGGCGCCTGGATGACCAAGAAGCCCTGCTCGTCGTCGGCGCAGCGGGTACCGTCGTGGCGCACCACATCCATGCACAGGCCAGGCAGGGGTTTGGTGCAGGAGCCGGGCTTCTGCGGCGTCAGGCCCGGCAGCGGCGACGCCATGATGGCGCCGGTCTCGGTCTGCCACCAGGTGTCGACGATGGGGCAGCGCCCGCCGCCGATGGCCTGGTGGTACCAACGCCAGGCCTCGGGGTTGATGGGCTCGCCCACGCTGCCGAGCAGTCGCAGCGACGATAGGTCGTGGCGCTTGGGGTGCTGATCGCCCATGCGCATGAAGGTGCGGATGGCCGTGGGCGCCGTGTAGAGGATCGACACCTTGTGGCGCGCGATCATCTGCCAGAAGCGATCGGGCCCCGGGTACGTCGGCGCGCCCTCGTAGAGGAAGACCGTGGCGCCGTTGGCGAGCGGCCCATAGACGACGTACGAGTGCCCCGTGACCCACCCGACGTCGGCGCTGCACCAGAAGATGTCCTCGTCCTTGAGGTCGAAGACCCACCGCATGGTGCGCGCCACGCCCACGAGATAGCCGCCCGTGGAGTGCACGACGCCCTTGGGCTTGCCCGTGGTGCCGGAGGTGTAGAGGATGTAGAGCGGGTGCTCGGCGTCGACGGCGACGGCCTCGGTGACGGGCGCCGCGTCGCGCACGACGTCGTGCCACCAGCGATCGCGGCCCGCCACCATGGACACCTCGTGGCCGGTGCGACGCAGCACCACCACGCCGGTGACGCTGGGACACGCGCCGCTCGCGAGCGCCTTGTCCACGGTGTCTTTCAGGTGCACTACCTGGCCCCGGCGCGCGCCGCCGTCGGCGGTGATGACCACCTTGCAGCTCGCGTCGTTGATGCGCGAGGAGAGCGCCTCGGCCGAGAAGCCGCCGAACACCACGCTGTGGATGACGCCGAGCCGCGCGCACGCCAGCATGGCGACGACGGCCTCGGGGACCAACGGCAGGTAGATGGCCGCGCGATCGCCGCGCTCGAGGCCCAGCGCGCGCAGCGCGCCGGCGAAGCGACACACCTCGTCGTGCAGCTGCCCGTAGGTGAGCGTGCGCACCTCGCCGGGCTCGCCCTCCCAGATGAGCGCGGCCTTGGTGCGACGCCAGCTGCGCGCGTGCCGGTCGAGGCAGCTCTCGGTCGCGTTGAGCGTGCCGCCCACGAACCAGCGCGCGCGCGGCGCCTGCCAGTCGAGCACGGAGGTCCAGCGCGTACGCCACACCAGGGCGTCCGCGGCGGCCTCCCAGTACGCCTGCGGATCGGCGCCCGCGTCGTCGAGGTGCTGCGCGGTCCAGGTGCTCGGGTTGATGCGCGCGCGCGCTGCGAACCCCGGTGGCGACGGGAACAGGTCGCGTGGCGAGGTGGTGGCGGCGGCGCGGACTGGCGTGGTCATGGGCGTGGCTTTCGTCAGGCGAGGGCGAAGCGCGGCAGCTCGGCGGCGAGCAGCTCGGGGGTCCACTCGGCCCCGCCGGGCGGCGCCTCGAGCCCGTCTGACTGCTCCATGCGGTACTCGAAGACCTTGGGGCCGTGCACGCCGAAGATGCGGCCGTTCACGTCCTTGGCGAGATCCGACGCGAGCCACAGCGCCATCGGCGAGATGTGCTGCGGCCCGAGGTTCTCGATGCCCATCTGCTGCAGGCGCGGCACGTCCTCGGTCATGCGCGTGAGCGCCACGGGCGCGATGGCGTTGACGCGGCAGCCGACCTTCTCGAGCTCGATGCTCGAGACCCGCGTGAGCCCGTAGATGCCCGCCTTGGCCGCGGCGTAGTTGGCCTGGCCGAAGTTGCCGCGCAGGCCGCTCACCGACGTGGTGTTGACGATGGCGTAGCCACCGCCGCCCTGGGTCTTGAGGACGCGCGCGAACGCCCGCGTCATGAGGAACGAGCCCTTCAGGTGCACGTCGATGACCGAGTCCCACTCGGCGGTGCTCATGTTGGTGAGCGCGCGGTCGCGCAAGATGCCCGCGTTGTTCACCAGCACGTCGACGCGCTTGAAGCGGTTCAGGGCGCTCCACAGGATCATGTCGGCGCCGTCGAGGTCCGACACCGACGTGTGGGTGGCCACGGCCTCGCCGCCGGCCGCCTTGATCTCAGCGACCACGGCGTCGGCCGCGCGCTGATCCCTGCCGGCGCCGTCGCGCCCGCCGCCCACGTCGTTGACCACGACGCACGCGCCGGCCTTGGCGAAGGCGAGCGCGTGGGCGCGGCCGATGCCGTTGCCCGAGCCCGTGACGATGACGACCTTGCCGGTGAACAAGCCCATGGCACGGCTCCTGGTGATCAGCGGATGCGCTCGCCGGGCTTGGCGCCCTCGGCGGACAGCGGCACGGGCACGTCGCCGGCGGCGAGCATCATGCCGAACGACGTGCCAAACTTCATCTTGCGCGGGGCGAGGTTGGCCACCAGCACCACCATGCGCCCGACGAGCGCCTCGGGCGCGACGTGCGGGCGCAGGCCCGCGAAGATGTCGCGCCGACCAAGCTCGCCCACGTCGAGCGTGACGGCGATGAGCTTGTCGCTGCCCTCGACGGCGCTGGCCGACAGCACCTTGGCCGCGCGCAGCTCGATCTTCATGAAGTCGTCGATGGTGATCTCGGCCGGCGGCACGGCCGCCGCGGGCGGCCCCTTCTTCTTGTCGGCCTTGGTGCTCGGCGCCGCAACGGTCGCCGCCGCAGGGACAGGGGCCGCGTCGGTCGGCTTCACCACGCTCGCCACCTTCTTCAGGTCGAGGCGCTCGAACAGCCGCACGTACTCGCCGATGGCGACGTCGGTCGCGAGCGGCGCCAGCGCGTTGTCGAAGGTGAGCGGCGGCAGCTTGAGCATGCCCTCGAGCGTCTCGACCAGCGCGGGCACCACGGGCTTGAGGCACGCCAAGCAGCACTTGCCTACCCACAGCGCCGTCGTCAGCACGCGGCGCGCCGCCTCGGGATCGGTCCTGGCGAGGTCCCACGGCGCCGTGTCTTGCAGGAGCTTGTTGGCCACGCTGCCCACCTCGACGACGGTGCGCACGGCAGCCTGGAAGTCGAGGGCGCGGTAGTGGGCCGGCACCGCGGCCAAGCGCGCGCGTGTGTCCTTGACCACGGCGTCGCCGTCGTCGAGCGGCGCCGGGCGCCCGCCGGCCACCTTGTGCAGCTGCGGCACCGTGCGCGACACCAGGTTGACGACGTTGTTGACCAGGTCGGCGTTGACGCGGTTGACGAAGTCCTCGAACGACAGGTCGATGTCGTTGGGCTCGGCGCCGAGCTTGGCGGCGTAGTAGTAGCGCAGCGCCTGCGGGTCGCAGACCTCCGCCAGGTCGTCGGCGTTGATGAACGTGCCTCGCGACTTCGACATCTTCGTGCCATTGACGGTGAGCATGCCGTGCACGTGCACCGCCGACGGCAGCGTGTCGCCGACGGCCATGAGCATCGCGGGCCAAAACAGCGTGTGGAAGTAGAGGATGTCCTTGCCGATGAAGTGCACGATGCGCGTCGCCGGATCCTTCCAGTAGTCCTGCCAGGTCGCGCGCGTGCCGTCGTACAGCGCGCCCGTGAACGCGCCGAGTCCGCCGCCGAGCCCGCCGCCGACGATGACGTGGGCGCCCGAGCGCTGCGCGAGCGCGCGCTCGGTGAGCGAGATGTAGCCGATGGGCGCGTCGAGCCAGACGTAGAAGAACTTGTTGGTCTCGCCTGGGATGGGGAAGCCGAAGTACGGCCCGTCGCGCGACACGTCCCAGTCCTTGAGCCCGTCGGCGAACCACGCGTCGAGGAAGTGGCGCTGCGACGCGTGCAGCACGCCGTCTCTCGCCAGCAGCAGCTTCAGACGATCGGCGAAGTCGCCGAGCTTGACGAAGATGTGCGTGCTCTTGGCCAACACCGGCGTGGCGCCCGTGATGACGCTCTTCGGGTCGATGAGCTCGGTGGCGCGATAGGTGGAGCCGCACACCTCGCAGGAGTCGCCATATTGGTCGGCGGCCTTGCACTTCGGGCACGTGCCCTTGACGAAGCGGTCGGCGAGGAAGCGCCCGTCGGTGGGGTCCTGGAGCTGCTCGACCTCGCCGGTGCGCAGGTGGCCGCCGTCCTTGAGGGCCTGATAGATGCGCTCGGCGTGCTGGCGGTTCTCGTCGGTGTGGGTGGAGCCGTAGCCGCCGTCGTACTCGATGCGGTAGCGCGCGAACGTCCGCCCGTGGCTCTCTTGGTTCGCGCGCGCCAGGTCGTCGGGCTTCACGCCCGCCTTGAGCGCCGCGATCTCGATGGGCGCGCCGTGGCAGTCGGCGCCGCACACGCACAGCACATCGTCGCCGGCCATGCGCAACGCGCGCACGTAGACGTTGACCTGCACGTGCTCCACTAGGTGGCCGATGTGGATCGAGCCGTTCGCGTACGGGAGCGCGGGGGTGACCAAGACCTTCGCCATTGGCCGCCTTTCACCGAAGCGGGCGGCGACCGCAACGGGGCGTCGCCGCCTCGCGTTCAGGAACTTGCTGCGCTTCCAGACCCGTGAAAGCGTCAAGGCATGGGCAAGAAGGACCGCAAGAAGGACGCGAGCAAGGTCGCGGGGCACGACGGCGTCAAGGGCAGGGGCGCCGGTCATCACCCGAACGACCGTCCGCGCATCAAGGCGCGCCGCCGACCCGCCGGCGCCGACCGCTTCCGCGACGAGCCGAAGGAGATCGCGGTCTTCGATCCCGAGAACGTCGAGCGCGTGCTCGACGCCATGCCGTCGTCCGACCGCGTGCTCCGCGCGGCCGATCGCCTGGGCGGGCTGGCGCACCCCTCGCGGGTGCAGGCGGTGTGCGCGCTGTCGGCCAGCGAGCTGTGCGTGGGCGACGTGGCGGCGGTGCTGGGCCTCTCGCTCTCCGCGACATCCACGATGCTCAAGCAACTGCGCGGCCTCGGGTGGCTGGCGGTGCGGCACGCGGGCAAGCAGACCTACTACCGGCTGTCGTCGACGCTGCCGAAGGCGGTGCTGGACCTGCTGTTCAAGCTGGACGAGACTCCCGCGTGACCGCTTCTCTCTAGAAGGACTGCGCGACCATGGCCACGACGTTCCGCCTCGAGCACGACTTCCCCGACATCCCCATCGAGCTGTTCGAGAAGCACCTCAACCACCCCGAGCTGATCGCCATGCTCGGCGCCATGCCGGCGTTCCGCAGCCGCGACCTGGTGGAGAAGACCGACCTCGCCGGTGGCGCCACGGGCTGGCGCTTCAAGGTGGTGGCGGGGGGCGACATCCCGCTGGCCGCGCGGCGGGTGGTCACCGAGGACATGCTCACCTGGCACGAGGACACGCGCTTCGTGCCGAGCGAGCACACCATCTACTGGAACATCGTGCCGCTCAGCGCCAAGTTCCGGGAGATCCTCGACGCCAAGGGTATCTGGAAGCTCACGCCGCACACCTTCGGCGCGAAGAGCGGCACCCGCCGCGTCATCGAGGGAAACATCCACGTCAAGATCCCCATCGTGGGCAAGATCGCCGAGACCTTCCTCGCCGACGAGCTCAAGCGGAACTACGTGGTGGAGCCCGATCTCCAGCGCAAGTTCTACGCGAAGATGGCGGCGGCGGGCGGCTGAGCTCGCTGCGCGCCGCCGGCACGGCGTGTGTGCTATCTCGGTCCCATGGCTCGCCTCCGCTCTCCTCTCGCCGCCCTCGCCGTCGGCCTGCTCTTGGGCACCCTCACCACGGCGGGCGCGCTGCTCGCGCAGGCCAAGAAGCCCGAGCCCGCGATGGACCCGTCGGTGCCCTTCGACATCGTCGACACCCCGGGATCCACCTACCTGCTCAACCGCTCCACAGGCCAGGTGTGGCGCATCTCGTTCACCGACGTGGGCGGCAATAAGTACTGGTACGCCATGCACGTGCCGGTCCAGCAGCCGGGCTCGTTCGAGGACTTCATGACGCGGCTGCGCAAGGACATGGGTCAGCACTAGTGCCCCTGCGCGTCGCTCCGTGCCCCCGCTGCCAGCGCCCGCTGGTGTTCGGCGAGCGGGCCTGCCGCGCGTGCGGTCAGCCCTTCAACTACGGCACGCGCAACCCGCCGGAGCCGAGCCCCGCCGACATTGCCATCGCCTTGCGCGCCGCCGGTCATGCCGCGCCCGACGCCCCCTCGCCCGCGCCGGCGCCGGCGCCAGCAGCCTATCGGGGCGCGCCGGCGACGCCCGCGCCGCACCCCC
>CAZONM010000078.1:0-17393 GCA_964580865.1 uncultured Myxococcales bacterium
GCGCGCGCAGGCGCTCGTGCGCGGCGACCAGCTCGTCGCGCGCGCGCGCCAGCTCTTGGTCGGCGCGTCGGCGCAGCTCCTCCTCCTCGCGCAGCACGCGCTCGCGCGCACCCAGCCGCGCCAGAAGCTCCGAGCGCTCGCGCTCGACCTCGGCCTGGCGGCTGGTTGCGCGCACCAGCTCCTGCTGCTGTTCGCGCAGCGTGCGCTCGTAGCTCTCGAGGCGCGCCTTGACGTCGGCGAGCACGGCGGACGGCGCGCCGGCCGGCGCGGCCTCGGTGTCGAGCGCCGCCTTCTCGGCCGCCACGCGCGCGGCCTGCGCGAAGGCGTCCACCAAGATGCGCTCGGCCGCCGCGCGGTGCGCGCCGCGCCCGTCGCGAACGAGGGCCCACACCAGGCGTGCGCGCTCGCGCCGGAAGTCGACGGCGCGATACGAGGCGATGCGCTCATCGACGGCGGCCTCGTCGATGGAGGCGACGATGTGGCGCTCTTTGTGGCAGCTCTTGTCGAGCTCTTTCGCCACGGCGTAGCCGGCGTCCGGGTGTCGGCGAAAGGCCTCGGCCAGGGTACCCACCAGGTCGGCGCGCGCGATCTGGCCCGGGCGCCCCACGAAGCCGCGCGCGATCTTGCCGAGCAGCTCCTCGAGCACCTTTCGATCGAGAGCGCCGTCGAGGACCACGCCCGCGCGCGGCGCGTCGAGCAGCGCGCACCACTGGGCCCAGAGCTCCTTGAACGGCCCCGAGCCGGCCTTCGGCAGGGGCTCGGGGGCGCTGCTCATCGGCGCGCGTCCCGATAGTCGCAGGCCTCGAGCTCCGCCTCGGGATCGTCGGCACGGCACACACCGGCCTCCGGAACGCAGCGCTCGCCCTCGTCACACTGCAGATCGGGTTGCTCGGCGTCGGGCTGGCAGCGCGGCGCGCAGCGGCCCTCGAAGCAGCGCGTGCCCTCGGCGCACTCGAGATCGCTCACGCAGCAGGGCGTCCCCGACGACAGGCAGGCGGCAAGCGACGCCGTCGTCATCGCGCACGCAGCCGTCGACAGTGCCGCAGCGACCGCGCGCATGGCCTACTCGCGGACGGGGAGCGCGCGCAGCGCGGCCTTGCCTTCCTTGACGTACACCTGGAAGCGCACCGCCTTCGCCTTGTGCTTCTCCACGATCTGCTGGCGGTTCTTCAAGAGCTTGGCGAGGAACCGATCGTAGGTGAGGTCCGAGGTGTCCTCGCGACACTGCACGCGCGTCTCAAGGAACTTGTCGTAGACCTCGCGGTAGTGGATCTCGTCGGCGTTGGTCAGCCCGTCGGCGCGCGGCCCGGCTTGCGACAGGAGCTCTTGCGGCACAGCGGCGACCACGGTGCGCGCGTCGTCGGAACGGCCGAGCTCGGCGCTCGGCGGCGGGATGGTGGTGGCGCTCTGCTGCAACAGCTCTTGCGGCACCTGGAACATCACCGTGGCCTCGGGGCTCAGCGCGCCGCCGGCCGGCGCGGCCTGCTGGTGGGTCGCGACCGGCGGCGGCGTGGCTGGCGCCGGCGGGGAGGTTTGCTGCGGCGCGGGCGGCGGCACCCGGAACGCCGCCAGCGGGTCCGGTGCGGCGTCGTCGAACAGGCCGGAGAGCCCCGACGACTGCGCCGCGCCCGGGGGCGCGCTGGCGTTCGCCGCCTTCGGCGTGTCGGAGCGCGGCACCAACGGCATCGCCACGGCCGGCGTTGGCGGGCGATCGAGCATCGTGTCGCCGCCGAGCGCAGGCGTGGGCACGGGCTGGTTGCTCGGGCCCACGGCCGGTCCCATGCCAGCGCTACCGAGCGTGCCGAGCGCTGGCCCGCCCCGCCCGGCACCAGGCGCGTTCTGCAGGAGCATGTTGATCTGCTTGCCAAGCCGGAGGAACGGCCCGGTGAGCTTGGCCTCGGGCAGGATGCCGACGCTCTGCCCTGCCGACGCCTGACCGAGGTGCTCGACGATGATCTCGATTGGACGCGTGACGCTGCGGACGGTGCTCATGATGAGCACCGACTGCAGCAGCACCAGCACGAGCACGCCCGCGACGACCGTGACCTGCACCCAGCCGAGCGCCACGAACGCCTGGTTTCGGTCGACGATGGCGAACATCTTCATGGCGCCCTGGTCACCGAAGAACACGGGCACCTGGCTCACGAGGTAGCGCCCGCGATCGGGGACCAGGAGCGGCAGGAACGCCGGCAGTGGGGCCAAGTCGGCGCTGCCTAGGCCACCGGGCTCGCGCACCTTGAGCTGCGCCGCCGTAAGGTCCCTCAGGCCGCTGCCGAAGCGCTCGTCGCCCACCACCACGACCACGGGCTGGCCGACCGCCTGCGAGGCGCGATCGGCGAACGCGTCATCGTAGCTCCAGCCGAGGAGCACCACGCCGGCGAGGTTGGCGCCGTCGAAGGCCGGTGCGGCGGCGACGTGAAACAGCTTACCGCCGATGCGCTCGGCGCCGTCGCGCGCCAAGCCCGTGCGTGCCTCGGCGACCTCCGGCAGACCGGCGACCGAGTCGGGCAGCGACACGGCCGCGCCCACCCGCGCTGCCACCGTGCCGTCGGGCTTCACGAGCGCGGCGAAGGTGGGGGCGCCCTGCTGTCCGGCGCGCCCGAGCAGCACGCTCTCCACCGGCGGCGCCGGCGGCTCGGCCGAGGAGAACTGGGCCAGGATTTGCGGATCCGACGCCGCCCGCGCGGCGGCGTCGACCGCGTCCGCGCCATGCTTGGCGATGATGCCGGTGAGGGCATGGACGCTCTGGTTTGACGCCACCTCGTAGGGCGCCATCACCTGCTCGTGCAGCTTGCTCGTTCCCGCCACCAGCACTAGCGCGCCGGAGGCGATGATCAACACGACGGTGAACCACAACCGCGCTTGCATTGACGTCCCTTCTCACTCTCCGTGGGGGCCCGGCCGGCGCCGCCGCCACGACCTTAGCCCGATCCATGACCTACCAACCAGTGGCGCGCCCGTGGCCCGTGCCAGGGCAGCTCACGGCAGGTCCGGCGGCGGTGGTGGCAACGATGGCGCGACCGGCACCGTGCCCGTGTCCTTGATGCTGACGTCGGCCGCGCCCTTGCCCGAGACCGTGGCGTCAATGAACACGACCCCGCGCTCGGGCACCACGAGCGGCTGCTGCCGGATAGGCTCGCTGCCGAGGAAGAACGTCAGCGTGTACTCACCGCCGGGAATGTCTTGCAGCGCGATCTCGCCGTCCTTCACCGGCAGCACGCGTCCACTCGGCAGGACCCGCGCCACCGCCTTGGCAAACGGCCACTCGGCCACGGCGAGGACGATCGGTGCCACGGTGCCGTCGGCCGCCGGCGGCCCCGCCTTGAGCGACACGTCGCCGGTGGCGCCCGGCGCGATGGTGACGGGTCCGCTGTCGCCGCCCGTGACCGTGATCGGCACCTTCTCGGCGTTCTCCACGCGCGCCACCACAGCGCGCGGCACCACGAGGCTGCCAGGGATGAAGCGCATGCCAGAGACCTTGAGGGCGGGGGTCTCGGGGTTCTCCTGGCGGAGACCGCCACCCTCGAGCATGACCGTGAGCGCCGGGGTCTGCTCTACGACCGGCTTGAGCGCGCGACCGAGGGGCCGACGCACGATGGCACCGTTGGCCAAGGCGTCACGGCGCACCCCGGTGACCTGCCAGGCGTCGGCGCGCCACAGCTCGGGCGCCACGATGACGCGCCCGCGTACCCCGCGCTGCTTGTCGATGGGCGGGTCCTGCGCGCGCGCCCCCCCCGACGTCATGGCCGCGGTGGCCACGCCGAGGATGCAGAGCAGGTGCCGGACCGGTTGTTGTCGGCGCATGGATCCCTCGCGAGCAGGTGACGGGCTACCATACAGCGGACCCGTGCTCCCCGTTCAAGCGGTCGAAGGTTCGGGCGCGGGCCGGGCCGATCTCGAGGCACCTCAGGGCAGCACGCCGATGCCGCGGAGGGCCAAGGCCAGGACCGCACCCGCCACCAGCGCCCCAACGGCCCAGACCACCGACGAGCGGCGCAGCCACGGTAGGGCCGTGAGCCACGCCGTGGCCGCGCCCGCTGGCACCGCCATGGCGTCGGCGCTGGCGAGCACGCCCTCCACCGACACCAGCGCCGCGCGCTGGCTCGAGAAGGGCTCCTTCTTCGACCCGGGGCGCTCCTGGCGCCGCTCGGCGCGACCCACCACGGTCTCTTGCCCCGTGCGCATCAGCTCGGCCTCGATGGCGCGCAGGTCGGCGTCGAACTCGGCGGCTTGCTGGTAGCGCTCGTTGGGGTTGCGGGCGAGCGCGCGCACGATGACCTTGTCGATGGAGGCCGGACCCGACACGCCACGCTCCGTGGGCAGCGCGAAGCGGCCGAGCGGTAGGTCGCCCGTGAGCAGCTCGTAGAAGATCACGCCCGCCGCGTACAGGTCGGCGCGCTGGTCGACGCGCTTGGCGTCGGTGCGCTGCTCTGGCGCCATGTAGTTGACCGTGCCCATGGTCATGCGGCTCTTGGTCAGGTTGGGGTGCGGATCGTTCTCCTCGTCGAGGATCCCGGCGAGGCCGAAGTCCACTAGCACCAGACGCTCGATGGGCGGCACGCGCTCGTGGTCGCTCGAGGTGCCGGGCACCACCAGGATGTTCTCGGGCTTGAGGTCTCGATGGATGACGCCGCGCGCGTGGGCGGCACCGAGACCTTGGATGATGAGCCGTGCGAAGCGCAGCGCGGCCTCGGGGGCCAGCGCGCCCTTCTCGAGGTAGCTTCTCATGGGCAGCCCGTCGACGAACTCCATGCAGATGTAGTGCGCGGTGCTGCCGTCGGCCTGGTGCGCGGCGCCCGCGTCGAGCACGGTGACCACGCCGGGGTGCTGCACCGCGCGCATGGCCGCACCCTCGCGCTCGAAGCGCGCGATGAAGTCGGGGCGCGCGGCCAGCTCGGGTGCCAGGATCTTGATGGCGGCCGCGCGGCGCGTGGACTCCTTGACGGCCTTGTACACGCGCCCCATGGCGCCCTTGCCGATGAGCTCGCCCACCAGGTAGCCGGGGATCGCAGGCGCGGGCTCCGCCGGCGGCGGCGGCGGTCGCGGCGGCGCGGGCGGCGGCTTGGGCGCTGGGCCCTCGAGGCTCTTGCGCGCCACCGGACGACCAGGGTTGGTGGTGACGGGCTCCGCGTCGTCGAGGACGCGGGTCTCTTTGGGCACCGGCGGTGGCGCCGGGCGCGGCGGTGGCACCGGCGCCGGTAGGGCGCCCGCCGCGTCGACGTCGGTGGTGGGCTCCGGCGGGCCATCGCCGCTGGCGCCCTGGGGCGCCAACGAGTTGCGCTCGCGGTACTTCTTGGCGAGCGCCGGGTGGATGCCGAGCCCGTCGGCGTCGCCGCGACCGCTCCAGCGGGGATCGACGGCGCCGGCGCGGCGCGCGCGCGGGAAGCGCGTGCCGCAGCGATCACAGCGCAGGGGCCCGCCGGGCGCCACGCCCGCGGTGTCGACCACGGCGTTGCATTGGGGGCAGTGCTCGACGGCGGCGTCAGGCATCGTGCCCTCCCTCGCGCGGCACCTGCCACACCGGCACCGGGCGAGCCACGCCCTTGACGACGCGCGCCTCGAGGGCTTGCAGCGCCTGGCCGGCGCGCCGCGCCACGCGCTCGGTGGCCTCGTCGACGAGGATCTGGGCGGGGCGCGCCTGGCCGCACAACCGCGATGCCAGGTTGACGGTGTCGCCGATGACCGTGAAGTCCTGGCGCCGCCGGGCACCCATGGCGCCGGCGACCACCTTGCCGGTGGCGATGCCGTACCCGGCCGACAGCGGCGGCTCGCCGCGAGCCGTACGCGCTCGGTTCACCACCTGCTCGAGCGATCGGCGCATGTGCATGGCCGCGCGCACCGCCAACACCGGATCATCGGGGCCGGGCATGGGCGTGCCCCACACGGCCATGAGGCCGTCGCCGATGAACTTGTCGAGGGTGCCGCCGAACTCGAACACGATCTCGACCATGGCCTCGAAGTACTCGTTGAGCATCGAGACCACCGCCTCGGGGGCGGCGCCGTCGGAGATGGTGGTGAAGCCGCGGATGTCCGAGAACAGCACCGTGGCCTGGACCTTGTCACCCTGCTTGGCGACGTTGAGCTCGTTGCTCACCACCTTCTCGACGAGCGCCGGCGACAAGAAGCGCGACAGCTCGGCGCGCTGCTGGGCGTCTTCCTCGACCTTGCGCACCAGGCGCGCGTTGGCCACGGCGAGCGCGGCAGGTTGCGCGATGGCGCGCAACAGCGCCAGGTCCTTCTCCTCGTACGCGCCCGCCGCGCTCGACGACGACAGGTGGATGACGCCGAGCACCTCGTTGTGCACGACCAGCGGCACGCACAGGGCAGAGCGGATCATCTGCCCCACCACGGTCTCGGAGCGGCGCAGCTTGAGGTCGCGCTGCGCGTCGGAGGTGAGCAGCGCGCGCTTCTGGCGCACGACCTGCTCGACGATGGCGCGGGGGATGCGCACGTCATGGCCGCGATCGGCGTGCGACGCGAGCGTCACCAGCTCGCCCTGCCCCGGCACCTTCTCCGCCAGCGCCGGGTCGCGCAGCATGACGACGATGGTGTCGGCGGGCAGCACGTCGCGGATGCCCTCGACGATGCGCTGACCGAGGGCCTCGAGGTCGGTCTCGAGGCCGATGGCGTTCGAGATGTTGTAGGCGACGCGCAGACGCTCGTAGTCGCGGCGCAGCTCCACGGCGTCGCGCACGCTCTCGGCCGGGCGGAAGTCCGGCTCCACGGGCTGGTGAAAGACGCTGTTCTCCTCGTTGGAGATCTCGGGCACCAGCGTGACCGTGGTGCGCTCGGCGCTCGAGTGCTCGCCGCCGGTCGACCGCGGCGGCGTGGTCAGGGACTTGCCCGAGCGGAAGTTGAGCGCGGGGTCGGAGCGCTTGGCCTCTTGGAACGACGCCACGCGCTTGGCGCGCGGGTCTTCGGGCGCGGCGATGCGCGTCGGCGCGCGCGGCGCCACCGGCTCCAGGCGGAAGCGCAAGACCGAGTTACCCACCACCACCACGTCGTTGTCGCTGAGGCGACAGCGGGCCTGGCGCATGCCGTTGATGAGCGTGCCGTTCGCCGAGCCGAGGTCCTCGAGCACGTACCCGTCGCGCATGCGCCGCACCACCAGGTGCGCCTTCGACACCTCGGGGTCGAGGAGCTGGATGTCGTTGTCGGTGTGGCGGCCGATGGTGGTGGTGTCGCGCAGGATGCGCGTGTGCGCGGTGCCGTCGGGCGCAACGAACTCAAGACGCGCCTGCTCCGACATGGAGTGCGCGGGCCCGGTAGGCTCGACGGGGTCGCCGGTGGTGGGGTTGGTGCGCAGGTGCAGCGCCGCCTGCTCGAGGTCGCTGCCGGTGTCGGGGTCGCCCTTGCCGTCGGCGAACAACGAGTCGAGCGACCCGTGGTCCACGCCGTCCGCCGAGGCTCCGACTCGCCTGGTCGCCATCAACGCCCCGTCGCATCGGCTGCGCCACGACGACGCACCGCGAGAGCGCTAGTGCTACCACCGGACCCGATCGGGGACAATGCGACCCCGATGTAGTCGCGGGTGGGTGCGCGTGCCGATTTGCGCTCGCCAACGGCGAGCGGGAGGAAGCTCCGTCTCCTCCCCCGTGGCGGGCGTAGCCCGCCGCATCGGCATGCCGAAGGGCCATGAGCGCGAAGCCCGTGATGGACAGGCTGGTGCCCATCGGGGCCACGTCGGGCGCGAGCGAAGCGAAGCGCGAGGACGCGGCGGGCGAAGCCCGACGCATCGGCATGTCGAAGGGCCATGAGCGCGAAGCGCGTGATGGACAGGTTGGTGCCCACCGGGGCCACGTCGGGCGCGAGCGAAGCGAAGCGGAGTTGGGAGGGGGTCCCATGGCGGGCTACGCCCGCCATGGGGGAGGGTCTGCATCAGACCCTCCCAGCAACTCAGCGTCGCGCGAACCGAACGTTGCCCCGCTGCGCCTGCATCACGACCGGGTGCTGCTCGAGGTGGAAGGCGTACCACGACTCGCCGTAGCCCTTCATCTTGAGCTTCTTGTCGTTCTGCAGCGCGAGCAGGTTGGCGGCCAAGTGCGGGTCGGCCTCGCCGAGCGTCTGCTTGCCGCGGGCGAGGATCTCGATGGCGCGCTTGGCGTCGCCCGCGCTCCAGTGGAGCCAGGCCCAGGTCGACCACAAGAGGCCCTGCTTGGGCGTGTACTTGACCACGCGCTCCAACAGCGTGTCGACGGCGCCGAGGTCGCCCTTCTTGTCCTTGCCCTTCTTGTCGGCCACCTGGCCGGAGAGCAGGCACGCGAGCATCAGCTTGGCGTCCCAGTTCCGCACGAAGGCGCGCTCCAGGTACGGCCGCGCTGCGTCGAACTCCTTGCGCATGTAATGGATGGCGCCGATCTGACCGTCGATCTGCGAGCCGAGCAGGAACACCCACTTGCCGTAGCGCTGCTTGATGTTCGCCAGCGTGGCCAGCGCCCCGTCGACGTTCTTCTGCATCAACAGCGCCTGAATGCCGGCGATATCGCGCTGGAGCATCGCGTTCACGCGCCGGACCAGCAGGAGGTACACCGCCGCGCCGGCGACGAGCGCGGGCAGCGGCGCCCCGATGGGGCCGATGAAGGGGATGAAGGCGGCGCCGATACCCACCAACACGGCGGCAGCGAGCGCGTACAGGAGCGCGACCATGTCCGCGGGCTATCGGCTCGGCTTGGAAGCCGCAATCCCGTCGGGGACGGGCGGATCGGCGGCGGCGAGCGAGCGCAAGAACGCCGCGCTCTTGAGCGGCCGCCCCACGTGCCGCGCCCACGTCGCGGCGAACACGCGCGAGACCGCGCGCAAGGTGGGCGCGTCGAGGGCGGGGAGCGCGTGCAGCGGCGCCGTCAGCAGCGCGTGCGCGGCCACACGAGCGTCTTCGGCGAAGGGCACGGCGCCCGCGCGTTCGACGCCGATGAGGCGCCCAGCCTCGACGTCGAACGCCACGGCGGGCCCGGCGAGCGGCGCCAGCTCGGGCAGCCACCCGAGGTGCCGAAGGAGCTGCAGCTCGAACGCGCGCAAGAGCACGGTCTGCGGCCCGCCCGTGGCCACCAGCCGCAGGGCCGTCCACAGCAGGTCGAACACCTCGGGGCTCGGCTCGGCCTCGGGCACGAGCCGCTCGCACAGCTCCGTGAGGTAGGCCGCGTGGCCGAGCGCGCGCGGGTCCGACGCCAGGCCGAGCACCACCGGATCGACGTCGAGCTCGAGGAGCTCCCACAGCTCCGCCGCACGGCGCTCGCGCAGCGCGGTGCGACCGAGCGCGGGGGCGCTCAGCGCGGGGAAGCGGCGCCGGCTCTTGCGCGCGCCGCGCGCGAACGCGCCCAGGCGCCCCGCGGAGCGCGTGAAGAGGCGCACCACCAGGTCGGCGTCGCCATAGGGCACCAAGCCGCACACGACGACGTCGTCGCGGAGCTCGTGCACCGGGTCACCCGCCGGAGTCGAGCACGCGCAGCTGCGCGTCGCACTCGCGCCCCGCGGGCTCGCCGCCATAGCGCGACAGGCAGATCTTGAACGCGTCGGCGGCGGCGTCGCGGGCGCCGCTGCGCAAGCGCGACTTGCCGAGCTCGAGGAAGGCCAAGGAGATCAGGCGAGCGCCGGTGGCGGCGCGCAGCCGCTCGCTGTCACAGCGCGTAAGGAAGTCGCCGAGCACGGACTGCACGCGCGCGTCGTCACCGCGGGCCACCTCGACCTCGGCGAGCTTGAGGTACGCGCCGCATAGGTCGGGCTGCGCCACCAGCGCGCGCTGCAGGTGCTGCACGGCCTCGTCGTGGCGCCCGAGCTTGAACAGCGCCCACCCGAGCTCTTGCTCGGCGTAGTACGGCGTGGCGTACAGCAGGTTGGTGCGCGCCTTCTCGAAGTGCGCCAGCGCCTCCTTGGCCCGCCCGGCGTCGACCAGCAGGGTGCCGAGCGTGTTCTCGGCCTCGGGGTACTCCTCGTCGCGCTCGCTCTTGCGCAGCTCGATGGCGCTGCGCAGGTGGCGCTCGGCGTCGGCGTGGCGTCGAAAGCCCACGAAATACACGAAGCCGAGGAGGTAATGGTGCTCCGACACCATGCCGCCGGACTTCTCCGCGTCGAGGAGCTCGCGCAGCGCCTCGCGGTACTTCGCGTCTTGTTCGGTGCCGTTGCCAGCCGCGCCGAGCTGTTCGGCCTCATGGACGAGCGCGAGCGCCACCTCGTAGTGGCCGAGCGCCGCCTTCCGGTCCTCGGCGGACGGCGTGGTCGCGCACGCGGAGGCGGTGATGCCGGCGGACGCGGCGACGGTAGCGGCGAGGACGGCGACGAGCAGGTGCGAGAGGGCGCGGCGCATGGCGCGCGTGTAGTGCCTCGGCCCCGATCGCGGTAGGGGGTCATGCCGCGCGCCGCGATCGCGAGCGGCCCATGCCGGTGCGCGCGTCCGGGGCTCCGACGCTCAGAACGACGCGAGCAGCCGCGCGACCACGGCGGTGTCCGCGTGGGTAGCCGCGGGCGTCGCGCCCACCCCCGGCATCGGCGCCGGCGACGTGCCGCGCCGCCTCGGGTACTGATCGCGGAAGAACGGCAGCTGCTCCACCAGGCGCGCCTGCACGTCGGCCGGCTGGGCGCGGAAGTTCATGTTGTCGAGCATGAAGCCCATGGACTCGGCGAACTGGATGGCGTCGGACTCGAGCGCGCCGTACTGCTCGAACGCCACCTCGGGCGGGTTCGAGAGGTAGATGATGGGCGTGTTGGTGTCGGTGAACAGCAGGTAGCAGAAGATGCAGTAGCCGCCCGCCGGCGTTGCGACGCCCACGAGGTAGGCCTTGGTCGGCTCGGTGCCGACGTCAGGGATGGAGATGTTCGGCGAGTTGATCGACTCGATGATCGCGACCACGCGCTCGGGCCCGACGCCGAGCGAGGTGCGACCGGGCAGCGGCGTGAACATCGCTATCTCCCCTCGATGACCTTCTCGTCGGCGAAGTTGCCGACTTCGGACGCGTCGCGCTTGTACTCGATGAGCGCGTTGTCGATCATGACGTTGTTGCCGCCGATGTTCCCCTCGCCGATGTAGATCTTGAGGAAGTGCGACGGCGACGAGCTCTTGCGCTCGGCCCCCATCACCTTGGTGGCCGCGAAGTGCACCGTGTTCTTGCCCTTCTTCAGCCAGCGCGAGATCTCCACCACCGCCTGCGGGTCGTTCGACGAGACCCGCTTGATCCACGTGGAGTTGACGAACACGTCGACGTCGTACTGCGCGAGCCCGATGCCGGCGGTCTCACTCACCAAGAAGTAGCGTTTGGTGACCGGACCCGCGGCGGCCGGCGCCGGCTGCGCCTTCGCCGCAGCGGCGGGCGTCTGGATCTCGTAGCCCTTGGCCTGGATGAGGACGTTGCCCTTGTCGTCGATGGTGACGGTAACGTTCTCGAACTTCTGGTTCGTGACGCCGTCGATGTTGACGCCGTTGAGGAATACCGACCCCTTGGCCACGGCCGGCGATGCCGCCAACGCGGCCATGACAACGAGGGAGGGCATCGTCGAGCGCGGAGCGCAGGCGGGCCTACGCAGGTGGGTGGCCATCGGACCTCCGACCCCGCAAAGCTTCGTCGAAAGGGCGCGCGAACGCCAGTTTCGCCGGGGCCCGCTGGGGACGGGGCGGCCCCGAGCACGGAATTCGCACCGGGCGCCCCCCTTGTGGGATGCTGCCCTCGAGAGGGAGGCCAGTGGCTCCGCGCGTCCTCGTTTGTATCGAAGACAACGGCGTCGCGCACGTCGTTGCGGCCCGTCTCATGAAAGACGGGGTCGACGGCGTCGTGGTGGAGAAGCCCAACCGCCTCATCGAAGAGGCGAAGAAGGGCGTGGCCGCGGTGGCGGTGCAGGATCGCTACCCGTCGGGCGAGCTGGCCCAAACGCTCTTGCGCCAGGTGCGCGTGGCGCGCCAGAACGACGTCGTGCCTGCCATCGTGCTGCTCACGGCCGACATGGCGGCCGTCGACCGCACCGTGCTCGAGAAGCAGTACAAGGTGAAGGAGTTCATTCGCATCAGCGAGAACCCCATCCGCATCGCGCAGGCGGCGCAGGCCGCGGCGGGCACCAACGGCGCCGACGAAGAGGACCTGATCCTCCACCCCGACGAGCATGCCAACGACTTCGACATCTCGGTGGACTCGGTGGCGGCGCAGATCAATGAGGCCCTCGACGACAGCTTCGACGACGACGAGCAGGGCTTCAAGACGGTCGAGGTGGACGCCGGTGAGCTGGCGCGCTTGCGCGGCAAGCTCCCGAAGCCACCCTCCACCAACGTCGACGTCGCCGCCACCATGGGCGATGTGCCTGCCGAGGTGAAGCCGGCGCCCGCGCCGCCACGCTACCCGGTCACGCAAGAGGCGGAGATGCTGCTTGACAACCCGACGTCTGAGGGGTTGCTTGAGCTCAGCCACCTGCCCCCGCCCGGGGGCGACGCCGACATCCTGCTCAACGCGCTGCCGACGACGGTGTCGCCAGCCCGCCAGGCGCCGGCCGCAATCACGCCCGCGCCGGTGCTCGCGCCTCCCGCTCCGAACCGCCCGACGGCCGCGACGGCCGTCGCCTCCCCATCACCTCCTGGCCGCACGCCCGACGCAGACGAGGGGTTTCCCGTGCAGACCCAAGACCCAGCCAAGTTGTCGACCGATCTCAAGCGCGCCCTGCTCGCCGAGAAGAAAAAGACCGAGGCGGCGCAAAAACGCGTCGAGGAGCTCGAGGCGCGCCTCGCCAAGGCCGGCGCCGGCGATGCGGGGCGCCCCACGGGCACCGGTGCTGGCGTCCCCACCGAAGGCGTGTTCGAGGACCTCCGCTACGCAGCGCTGTTGGCGCGCTGCCGTGCCGAGCTGTTCACCGGCGCGATTCAGATGCAGTCTGGCGGCGCCACCCGCACCGTCTATCTGAAAGACGGCCTCCCGGTGGCGTTCACGTCGTCGGAGCCGGGCGAGCGCATCGGCAAGGTCCTGATGAACCAGGGCCGCATCACGGAAGACCAGTACATGAAGGCGACCACGCGCTCCGTCGAGCGAAGCATCAAGCTCACCGACGCGCTCGTCGAGCTCGGGCTGATGGACGCCGAGACCGTCGCCGTCGAGCAGCGCAACCTGACGCGTGATCAAATCATCCAGAGCTTCGAGCTCTCGCAGGGCCGCTTCACCGTGATGGCGGGCCAAACGCCCGACGCCAACACGCCCACGTTCGACTTCGGGCCCGGCGAGATCTACGTCCAGGGCTACCGCCGCTACGCGCCGGCCAACGAGATGATGGCCGCGTTCGAGACGCTGCGCGACAAGTACCTCATCGCCAACGCGCGGCTCGCGAGCTTCCGCCCCAAGCTCGGCCTCACCACCGAGGACGAGCGCATGCTGCGTTTGCTCGGCGAGGCCCTGACCGTGGAAGAAGCCGTGGAGCGCGCGCAGGTGACGCCCGAGCAGGCCGCGCGCCTGCTGTCCGCGCTGCAGGCCCTCGAGCTCGTCGACGAGTGGAGCCCGGGCGTCGAGCAGTTCCGCAGCCGCATCCGCGCGGAGAAGCAACGCCACGCCGAGGAGATCGCCGCGCTGCACGCCGAGGCCCGCCAGCGCGAGGCGCGCCTCATCGAGGCGTTCGAGAAGGCGCTGCAGAAGCTCGGCATCAGCATCTCGCTGGCCTCGGTGCCCGACGGCGACGCGCCGAAGCCGCGCTCGCCGTTCGCGTCGTCCTCGTCCGCGTCGTCGTCGTCGTCGTCGTCGTCGTCGTCGTCGTCGTCGTCGTCGCCTTCGTCGTCGTCGCTGGCGTCCACAGGCTCGGCGGCCGGCATGAGCGGCGTCGGCGGGGGCGTGCGCTCGCCGGTGTCGTCCACCACCGTGGGCGGCAGCTCGTCGAGCAGCTTCGGCCAGGGCGCGGCCGCGTCGGTGACGGTCCCCGCCCGCGAGGCTGGCTCGACCGAGCCGGCGCCCTCCGCGGCCACTCCGTCGTCGTCGCCGTCGTCCCTATCGTCGTCGGGCGGCATGAACACCTCGAGCAGCGCCAGCGGCAACGGCCAGACCGGCAAGGCGCGCGAGAGCCAGCAGACCATCTCGCTCGCCGACCTCAAGTACCGCGAGGGCGTCGAGCAGGCGGCGCAGAACCGGCTCGACGAGGCCGAGGTGACGCTGCGCGAGGCCGTGCGCCTCGACGCGTCGAAGCCCGAGTACCTCACCGCCCTCGCGCGCGTGCTGCTGGGCAACCCGCGCTACGAGCGGGCCGGCACGCTGCCCGTGGTCCGGTCATTGCTCGATCGCGCGGTGCAGCTCGCCCCCGACAACAGTGAGGCCATCGACATGCACGCGCAGGTCATCAAGGAGATGAGCGGCTGAGCGCGCCGCGGCGCGAGCTCAGGTAAGCTCCGCGAGGAAGCGCTCAAGTCGCTCGAAGCCCTGCTCGATGACGCTCTCGCTCGCGGCGTACGACATGCGCAAGCCGCCCGGCCCGTCGAAGGCGGTGCCCGGCACCAGCGCCAGGTGCGCCTCTTCGAGCAAGAGCTCCGACAGCTTGACGTCGTCGGCAACGGCGCGACCCCGGTGCGTGCCGGGCAAGCGCGCCGCGAGGTCGAGGAAGACGTAGAAGGCGCCCTCGGGCGGGTGCACGGCCACCCCAGGCAAGCGCGCCGCGCGCTCGAGCACCAACGAGCGGCGCTTCTCATAGGTGCGCCGCATCTCCTCGACGGCCGCGGTGACGTCGGCGCTCTCGCGCAGCGCGTAGGCGGCGGCCGCCTGCGCCACCGCGGCCGCGCACGTGGTGCGTTGCTGCTGCAGCGTGAGCATCGCGTCGATGAGCGGCCGCGGGCCCGCGGCCACGCCCACACGCCACCCGGTCATGGCGTAGGCCTTGGCAACGCCGCCCACCCACAGCGTGCGGTTGCGCGCGTCGTCGTCGAAGGACACGGGCGACACGTGGCGGAAGCTGCCGTACGTGAGCCGCTCATAGATCTCGTCGGAGATGACCCAGGTGTCGGTGCCGCGCAGGCGCGCATAGATGGTGCGCAGCAGCTCCTCCGACCAGCCGGCCCCCGTCGGGTTCGACGGCGTGCACAGCACCACGAGCTTGGTGCGCGGCGTCAGCGCGCGCTCCAGGTCGGCGGGGCTTGGGCGATAACCGTGCTCGCGCATGGTGCGCACGACGACGGGCGTGCCGCCGGCGAGCCGCACCAGGTCCGCATAGGTGACCCAGTAGGGCGCGAACAACACCACCTCATCGCCGGCGCCCACCAACGCGTCGATGGCCAGCATCAGGGCACCCTTGGTGCCCACCGTGGCGATGACCTCGTTGACGGCGTAGTCGGTGTATTGCTCGCGGCGCAGCTTGGCGCGCATCGCGTCCACCAGCTCGTCGGTGCCGCGGGCGTTGGTGTAGGCGTGCGTGGCGCGGTCGTCGAGCGCCTTGCGCGCGTACTCGACGATGCAGGCCGGCGTCTTGAAGTCGGGCTCGCCCGCCGACAGGTTGGCGACGTCGATCCCCGCCTTCTGCATCGCCTTGGCCTTGGCGGCCATGGCCAGCGTCGCCGACGGGCGGACCGCCGACATGCGCACGGTGTTGAGCGAGAGCGTCATCGCGGTCCTCACTTCCTCTTGGAGCCACGCCCGAGCTTCCGCTCGAGCGCATCGAACACCGGATCGGGCACCATGCCGCGCACGCTGCCGCCGAAGGTCGCGACCTCGCGCACCAGGCGGCTCGAGAGGTAAAAGCTCTCCTCGCTCGTCATCATGAACACGGTGTCGACCTTGGGCGCGAGCTTCCGGTTCATGCTGGCGAGCTGAAACTCGTACTCGAAGTCGCTGACCGCGCGCAGGCCGCGCAAGAGCACGCCGACCTTCCGCTTCTGCGCGTACTCGACCACCAAGCCATCGAACGCGTCGATCTCGATGCCCTTGACGTGCCCGAGGCATGCGCGCGCCAGCTCGAGGCGCTCGTCGACGGAGAACAGCGGCGACTTCTGCGGGTTGTTGGCGATGGCCAAGATGACCCGATCGAACATCCTGAGACCGCGCGTCACGATGTCGACGTGGCCGTTGGTCAGCGGGTCGAAGGAGCCGGGATAGATGGCGGCGGTGGTCACGGCGCAGGCCTCCTCGGCGCGGTCAGCAGCGGGATCGTCGGGCAACGGTTCGCGCCGTGCCATGACGACGCGAGTGTCGCCATAGACGCGATCGAAGAACGGCGAAAGCCCCACGGGGAGGCGGTCGCCCGTTCGCCGGTCACGTTCGAGGACCACGACCCCCCGAAGTGCCAGTACACGCATGAGGTCGTCGAGGAGCGACGAGACCGTCTTCGCGTAGGGAGGGTCGATGAAGCACAGATCGACCGACTGGGCAGGCAACGACGACAACACGCGCGCGGCGTCGTCGCACCGCACCGTCGCCTGCCCTGCCAGGCCGAGGGCGCCTACGTTCTCCTCGACGACACGGGCGCTGGCACGGTCCCGCTCGACCAGCACGGCCTCGGAGGCGCCGCGCGAGAGCGCCTCGAGCGCGAGCGCACCGCTGCCGGCGAACAGGTCCAACACGCGCCCGCCCTCGAGGGCGTCGCGGGCACCCGACGCCAGTGCCGAGAACAGCGCAGCTCGCACCTTGTCCGACGTGGGGCGGAGCGCCCCGCGATCGGCCGCCGGCGGCACGCGCACGCGTCGCCGCGCCAACCGCCCGCCCGTGATACGCAGCTCGCCGGCCATGGACCCGGCCATAGCGAAGCCGCGTCGCGTGCGCTACCTCTTGAGCCGTGCAGGGCCTCGTCGCTGTCATCGTCACCGTTCACCAAGCGGCGCTGCTGCTCGGGCTCGTCGCCACAGTGATCATGGGCGCGGTGTGCTTCCTCCTGTTCAAGAACGGGGGCGGCGCGCGGCGCGTGCTGGGAGCGGGCCTCGTGGGCCTTGGCGCGGGGCTCGTGACCTTCGGCGTCAGCGCGCACCTCTTGCGGGTCGCGCCCCTCGACGTCGAGGTGGTGTCGCTCGACTGAGGCGCGGCGGCCGTCAGGGGCCCTTGCGCAGCACGATGCGTGCGAGCTCGGGCGAGAACACGGCCGACACCTTCTTGTCGGCGGGCGCGGCCTTCAGCCGGCGCTCCACCTGGTCGGCGGGGCGCCCGACGGCGATGGCGATGAGCGGCGCCAGGCCGAGCTCGAGGGCGGTGCCGGCGTCCTTGAGCAGCAGCGTCGGCAGCTTGTTCCACTCGGGGAAGATGCGGAACAGCTGCGCGCTGTCGACGGAGTGGCGGATCTGCTGCTCGACCTCGGCCGGCGATCGATCGAGGTAGCGCGCGGCGTAGCGCACGGTCCCGTCGATGTCCCCCATGGCCGTCTTCACGTCGAGCCGGCCCATGCCGAGCACGCCGTCCGGGAGATCGACCTTGGGGAGCGGCACGGTCCGCGGCGCGGCGCGCGCCGCAGGCTGCGGCGGCGGGGGCGGCGGGGGC
>CAZONM010000079.1:0-17276 GCA_964580865.1 uncultured Myxococcales bacterium
ACGTTTCGTCGGAAACCACCAGCACGAACACGATGGTTCTCCTATGGGTCGGCGACGAGTGCCCGGCGTTCCAATGCGCGGCGGGTGCGTTCTGTAACGACGTCATCGATCCTGCCGTGTGCGAGGCGCAGGTCGAGCCCGGCGGCGAGTGCGACCCGGAGCTGTTCGACCAGTGCGCGGGCGACGAAGTCTGCGACGACACGACCACGCCGCCCGTGTGCTCCAACGGCACCCGAGTGGATCCCGAGCTGTGCAACGGCATCTGAGGGACCGAGGAGGAGCCATGCGACTCATCAACGTTGTTGTCGTCATCGCGGCCGCACTTCCCACCCTCGGCCTCGGCTGCCCCGACAAGCCGACCTCCACGTGCGAGGCCATCATGCGCGCGCAGTGCGAGATCGCGTTTCGCTGCTGCGACGCCGAGGAGCGGCTCGACGGGCTCGCGCCCGGGATCAGCGGCGCATACATCAACAACGAAGCGGAGTGCATCGAGCGCAGCGTCGGCACCTGCCGGTACCTGTCCGCCAGCAACGACGACGCCGTGACGCTCGGGCGCATGACCTTCGACGCCGAGGCCGCCACCGCGTGCCTGGCGGCGCTGAACGGGGCGCGCGATCAGTGCGATCTGTCGCTGGTCGCGCTGGCGCAGCGCGGGCCGGGCCAGGTGTGCGGCCGCGCGCTCGGCGTGGGCGCCGTGGAGCCGGGCGAGGCGTGCGCGCGCTCCACCGAGTGTCGCCTGGGCGGCGCCTGTGTGTTCGACGCCGAGCCCACGGTGGACGAAGAGCTCGGCGCGGTCGAGGGACAGTGCTCCGACGTCGGGGAGGACGGCGACGACTGCGGCGCGCGTCCGTGCGGCACCGGCCTGTACTGCGCGGAGGGGAGCTGCGCGCCCCTGCCCGGCCAGGGCGACCCCTGCGTCGGCGGCGCCCTGTGCGCCAACGGCCACTTCTGCGACGGCACCTCGTGCGAGCCCTTCCGGGCGGCGGGCGAGGACTGCACCCAGGGCTTCCAGTGCTTGTCCGCCGAGTGCGACGACGGCGACTGCGCCGGCGCCGGCGTGTGCGACGGCGCCTGAGCGTTCAACGACGGCGACGAAGGGCCGCGAGCGCGATCACCAGCGCCAGCGCCGGCGCGCTGGCCGGCGACGCCGACGAGCAGGCCTGCGCCGTGACCGACGGCTGGAAGTGGTAGCTGCCGGCGTCGCCCTCGCCCTCGTGATCCTCGTCGTCATCGACGGGCGCGGGGTCGTCGTCGGAGCCCTTCTCCGGTGGCGGCTCGTCGGGCGGCGGCGGTTCCTCCGACGGGGGCGGTGGCTCCTCGGGCGGCGGCTCCTCGGGAGGCGGCGCTGACGAAGGTGGCCGCACGCGCAGCGCGTCGACCACGATGTGCTGCTCGCCCGCCACGGGCCCCGGCGCGTTGTCGAACACCTTGACGCCCTCGCCGGGGGCGCCCGTGAAGCGGAAGGTGCCGAGCGTGGTCCACCCCGAGGCCGCGCCCTGGTCGATCACGACGTCGTGGGTGGCCTCGCCGGCGGTCACGCGATAGCGCGCCGCTTGGTACACGCCGAAGGTCGGATCGATGTGCACGGCGACCTCGTACTCGGCGGGCTCCTCGAACGGCAGGCGCCACTCGGCCCAGTTCGACGCCGTGTCGTTCTCGAACGCGTTGGTCCACATCAGGTCGCCGCCGAACCCCGCGACCTCGTCGCGCCAGTATTGGCCGGGCCCATAGAGCCGCAGGCAGTCGTCGCCGTTGTCGATGACGCTCTCGCCCGGCGGCAGCTCGGCGCAGGCCTCGGGTCCGAAGGGCGCCTCGAACCACGGAGGCTCCTCCTGGCCGGCGTCGACGTTGATCTCCACGTGCAGGTGGTCGACGTGCGGGTTCTCGCCCGAGTACTCGTGGATGCGCGGGTCGTAGGTCACGCGCCAGATGCTGTGGTCCCAGATGATGGTCTGCATGCCGATGGCGGCGGCGTTCATGATGAGCCACGCCGCGATGGGATCGCCGAGGTCGTTGTCGGCGTCGCCGTTGACCGTGGGGATCATGATGTCGAGCGCGCGCCCCACCCCGTGCAGCGACATGGAGTTGGTGCCCGCGATGGGGCGGCAATTGTAGATGCCCACCGACGCGATCTGCGGGAAGAACCCGAGCAGGTGATCGCGCAGCGTCAGCGCCCCGTCGGTGGCGCCGTCGGAGCAGTTGGCGCCGTCGCTCCAGGACGGCGCGGGGTTGTAGGCCACCAGCTGCAGGTCGCCGATGGCCATGACCTCGGGCGACGGTTGCCAGCGCCCCGCGCGCGCCAGGCCCTGCAGCGTGTGGCCGGCGTTGCGGCCGTCGACCAGGTCCAGGGGGTGCGCGTGGTCGTGGTCGCCGTCCTCGTCGACGTCGGCGACGCAGGCGCCGAGCCCCGTGAGCGGCAGCGCGAGGGCGACGAGCAGCGGCGCGGGGCGTTGGACCATGGCGCCGATGGTGTCGCGACCACATGGTCGCGGCATCGGGCACCGGTCCTACGACGTTCGCGCGTCAGGGCGCGCGCGTCTCCTGGTGCGGCTCGACCTTCCATGGGCCCACGCCCGTGATCTGCACGACGCACCCCTCGTCGCTCCACACGAAGTGCGTGCGGCCCGGCGGGTTCACGTAGAAGCTGCCGGGCCCGAAGCCGCGGCCCTTGCTCTTGTCGATGACCGTGCCGAAGCCCACCGCGATGGTGCCCTCGAGGACCGTCACGCGCTCGTCCGCCGGGTGCGTGTGCGGGCCGAGCACGAAGCCCTTCGGCGCACGCAAGCGAAGGGTGAACATGCCCTCCTTCTTCGGATCGCCCTCGAGCACCGCCATCTTCGTGCCCTTGGGCATGGAGCTGGGCGCGTCGGCCCACGCGAGCGCGGCCGCATCGAGCTGGATGGGGGCGGGCGCGGGCGCCTGGGCCGCGACGAACATCAACAGCGCGCTCGTGAGCATGGATCCCTCGTGGTGCGGACGCGCAGCCTAGCGCGCGCGATCGCTTGACGCGACCATGGCGTGCCTACCTTGCCCTCGTAACGCGGCGGTGACGACGACGATCAGCGTGATCGTTGTCGAGAAGCACCGTCGCGCGCTGGTCAAGCCCACGAAGGAGGACGTCATGGCACTGGTTCGATGGGATCCGATGCGAGAGCTCGACGATTGGCAGCGGCGCTTGTTCGGCACGTCGCTGTTGCGGGACTTCGCGCAGGGCAACGAGGCCCTGCAGCGCACCGAGTGGGCGCCGGCGGTCGACATCGCCGAGACCCCGGAGGCGTACACGCTGCACGCGGAGCTGCCGGCGATGAAGAAGGAGGACATCAAGCTCACCGTCGAGGACGGCGTCTTGACGCTCACGGGCGAGCGCAAGCTCGAGCGCGAAGAGAAGAACAAGACCTATCACCGCGTCGAGCGCAGCTACGGGCGCTTCCAGCGCAGCTTCACGCTGCCCGCCGCCGTCGACGAGACCAAGGTGGCCGCCAGCTACGACAACGGCGTGCTCAACGTGCTGATCCCCAAGGCGGCACCGCCGCCGCCGAAGAGCAAGGAGATCAAGATCGGCTGAGGCGCAGCAGCGGCCGGCGCGGCGCGCGGGAACGTCGAGCCCGCGCGCCGCGTTTTCCCTCGACAACGGCGGCGATCACGCTAAACTAAACAGATGTTCGATTCCGACCTTTCGCTGCGCGAGGTGCTGGGGTTGCACGGTGGCGCCGCGCGCGAGGCGTGGCTCGCCTTGCGCGGCGACCCCGGCCTGCCGCCGTCGCGCTTTGGCCCGTCGAGCACGCGCCTGTTCACCCCGCGCCTCGCCGCGCTCACCTGGCGCGGCCGACGCGCCCTCGGGCGGCGCGCGCCCATCATCAACCTCGTGAACCGCACGCCCACGCCCGTGGATCGTGGATGGTCGGTGCGCGTGACCCAGGTGCGCGACTTCCGCGGCAAGGGGCTCACCTACGACAGCCACAACGGCACCGACTTCGCGATCCCGCCGGGCACGCGCGTGGTCGCGGCGGCACCCGGCGTGGTGGTGGCACAGCGCAACGAATACAACCGCGGCGGGCTCAAGCTCTATGTCGATCACGGCGGCGGCCTGATGACGTCGTCGAACCACCTGGCGCGCGCCCTGGTGCCAGTAGGCACGCGCGTCGCGCGCGGACAGGTGATCGCGCTGTCGGGCTACTCGGGCATCGACGCGCTCGCGTCGCTCGGCGCCGTGGCGCCGCACCTGCACTTCAACGTGTACCTGGGCGGTGTGCAGGTCGATCCCTTCGCGGCGTCCGGCGAGACGTCGCTGTGGCTGGGCGGCGACAACCTGCCGCTGCCGGCGCGCACCCGCGACGACGACGTCGCGCCCACGTGCTTCGAGGCACGGGCCGTCGACGCGCTGCTGACGCAGCTGCGCGATCCCGCGCGGCGCGCCGCCCTGGGCGCCATCGAGGACGCAGCGCAGCGCGCGTGGCAGCTCGTCATCGAGGCCACCACGTACCCCACGCGCTTCGCCGAAGCCGAGGCCGGGCGCGCGCTGTTCGCGAGCGCCGAGCGCGCGCCGCGCCTGACGCTGCCGCTCGCCGCAGACGAGTGGGACGGCGTCGCCTTCGCCGACGACGCGGGCCTGCGCCGGTGAGCGCGGGTCACGGGCGCGCCGGCGCACCCGGGTGATCGGGCGCCGCCGCGTCGACGACCGTGGCGCCGGATGCGAAGCGACCGAGCACGCGCCTCACGGTCTCGAGCGTGAGCGGCTTCGCCAGGAAGTCGTCCATGCCAGCGTCGAGACAACGGGCGCGATCCTCCGGCCGCACTGAGGCGGTCATGGCGACGATGGGCGTGCGACAGCCGAGCGCACGCAACCGCCGCGTCACCTCCGCGCCGTCGATGCCCGGCATGAGCAGGTCCATCAAGATCACATCGAAGCGCTCGCCCATGGCGCGCGCGATGGCGTCCTCCCCGCACCGGCAGACGCCGCACGTGGCGCCGGTGCTGCCGAGGAAGGCGCGAGCGACGGCCTCGTTGACCGGGTTGTCCTCGACCACCAACACGTGATGGCCGCCCGGCGACCGCGGTGCCGGTGCGGACATCGACGACGGAGCCGACGCGGGAACACAGGGTACGCGGAGCGCGAACACGGCGCCGGGCCCTCGCTCCTCGAGCTCGAGGGTGCCGCCGAGCGCGCCCGCGAGCCCGCGCGAGATGGCCAGCCCAAGCCCCGAGCCCTTGCCGCGCGGGCTCGGCGTGGCGCCGGCGGCGAACGGCTGGAACAGGCGCGGCACCAGCGCCACGTCGACGCCCGGCCCGCTGTCGCGCACGCGCACCACCAGCTGCGCCCCCTCGACGCTCACGCGCACACCCACGCCGCCTTGGCGCGTGAACTTGACGGCGTTGGCCAAGAGGTTCACCACGATCTGTCGGAGCCGCGCGGCGTCGCCACGGACCCACGCGGGCACGGGGTCGTCGACGCTCATGGTCAGCTCGAGCTTGGCCTGCGCGGCCAAGGGAGCGACCACACGAACTGCCGCGTCCACCACGGCGCGCGGCGCGATGACCTCGTCGGCCGCGGTCAGCAGGCCGCGATCGATCTGCTCCACGTCGAGGATGTCGCTGATGACGTCGACCAGGGAGCGGCCGCAACCGTCGATGGTCTCCACCATGCTGCGCTGCTCGAGCGACAGCGGCGTCTGCAACAGCGCGTGCGTCATGCCGATGACGCCGTTCATGGGCGTGCGCAGCTCGTGGCTCATGGACGCGAGCATGTCGCCGCGCCGCTTGCTCGACGCCTCGGCGCGACGACGCGCGTCCTCTACCGCACCCGCCAGACGCGCCTGGACGCGGTCGAACGCGTAGGCGAAGCCGAACACCATGCCGATCACCACGGGCACGCCGAGCGGATCATTGGCGACGTCGGGGGGGCACGGCGGGATCCACCCGATCCGCGCGGCGACCAACAACGCGCCGATCACGGCCCACGTGATGAGGAGCCACAGGAGCCCCGCCGTCGCGCCGCCCGCGAACAGCGCGGCGATGGGCGTGACCGCGAGGAAGATGAGGTTGCTCGGGTTCGGCCCGCCGACGAGCACCTCGGTGGCGCCCAAGAGCACGGTCAACGTGGCGGCGAGGACGTGGACGGCCGGCGCCAGCGACGAGAAGCACCGCAGCGCGGGCACGAGCCCGATGGCCAGGAGCCCGACCCCGATGGTGGCCGCCGCTATCAGGTAGGCCTGCATCAGCAGATAGGTCAAGCCGAAGAACAGGCAGCCGGCCCCCAGCGAGAGCGCCGTGATGATCACCAGCGGCGCGCGCGGGTCGGCCGCATGCCGCACCGGGGCGAGGCGCCCGATGGTGGCAATGAGGCTCGGCAGCGGCGCCGCGGCCGCGATGCCGCCACCGTCGCGCAACGCTCCGTCGTCGCTCCGAACGCTCGCCCGATTCATTGGTCGCGTCAGTAAAGCACAACCGGTCGGGCCACGTGCGATCGCTCGCAGCGTCTCGTGCTCGGGCCCCGGCCGCTCACCTCTTGAACAGCCGCTGGAGCAGCCCGGGCTTGGCCGCGGCGGTCCCCTGCGCCGGGCGCGGGATCGGGATCGAGCCCGACGAGGCGTCGCTCAGGTGCGCGGGCGGCGCGTCCATGCGCAACGTGGGCTGCCGCGCCACCACCGGCAACCGCCGCGCCGGCGCGCCCGGGGCGACGCCGCGCACGTCGAGCAAGCCCTCGGCGTCGACGTGCACGGTGAGCGTCATGGCGCGCGCGCCCGCCGGCCCCGGGGGCACGTCCATCTTGACGGTGCCGAGGTAGTCGGCGGCCTTGACGTCGCGCGACAGGCCCTGGAACAGGTCCACCTCGATGGCGCTCTGCCCGTCGACCAACGTGCTCACCTCCACCGCGCCCTGCGCGGGCAGCGTGGCGTTGCGCGCCAACACGGGCTCGAACGTAACCCCAGTGGCGCTGCGGCGGCCGATGCCCACCGGCAGCGAGATGACGTCGAGCAAGCGCACCTCGCCGCCGCCCGCGAGCGAGCGCGCGAGCAGCGCCGCGCCCTGCGCCACCACCTCGTCGGGGTTGACGCCCTTCTTCGCGGGCCTGCCGAACTGCTTCTCGAGGCGCGCCTGGATCGCCGGCATGCGCGTCTGCCCGCCCGCCAGCAGGATCTCGTCGATGTCGCCGTGCTTGAGCCCCGCGTGCGCCAACACCTCGTCGACGGTGCGGGCGCAGCGCTCGATGAGGTCCTCGGTGAGCTGCACGAGCTGCTGCCGGCTCACGTGCAGCGCCAGGTCCACGGGCTTGCCGCGCCGCTGCGTGACGAAGGGCAAGCGCACCTCGGCATGCTGCAACAGCGACAGGTCGATCTTCGCGAGCTCGGCGGCGTTGAGCACGCGCTGCACGACCACGGCCTCGTCGCGAATGGTCAGGTCCTCGTCGGTCTCGAAGCGCTCGATCAGGTGGTCGCACAGCCGGATGTCGAAGTCGACGCCGCCGAGGGTGCTGTCGCCGCCGGTGGCGAGCACGTTGAAGGTGCCGCCGCCGATCTCGAGGATCGACACGTCGAAGGTGCCGCCACCGAGGTCGAACACCAGGATCTTCTGATCGAGGTTGCGCGTGAGCCCGTAGGCGAGCGCGGCCGCGGTGGGCTCGTTGACCAGGCGCCAGACGTCGAGCCCGGCGGCGCGCGCGGCCTTCCGAACTGCGTCGCGTTGGGTGAGCGGGTAGTCGGCGGGCACCGAGATGACGGCGCCCTCCACGGGTCCACCGAGGTGCACGGCGGCGTAGCGCGCGATCTGCTCCAGGATGATGGTCGAGATCTCGGTCAGGTCATGCACGCGGCCGCCGGCCTTCACCGCGCACAGTCCGCGGTCGCCCTCGACGATCTCGTAGGGGAAGCGCTTCTGCAGGGCGCGCACCTGCGTGGAGTGAAAGGGCCGGCCCACCAAGCGCTTGCTGCCGTAGATGGTGTCGGCCGGGTTGATGAGCAGCTGCTCCTTGGCGGGCTGCCCGATCATCACGCGCTCACCGGCGAAGGCGACCACGGAGGGCAGCAGGTTGCCGCCCTTCTCCGTGGGGATCACGCGCGGCACGCGCCCGTCGGTCCACGCGGCGAGCGTGTTGGTGGTGCCGAGATCGATGCCGATCTGCCGCGGGCGGTCGCCGGTGGTCGCCATGCGGAGGCAGCCTACCACCTCTCCCTGCACCGCGACGGCCGCGCTTCTTGACGTCGACGACGGGCCGCGGGAACGTCGTCGCGTTGAGCACCAGCCCCGCCTCTGGCGCCGCCGAACCGACGCAGGTCACGCCTGCGCCCTCGCCGCTGCGCACCAGCCTCACCAACACCGTGACCGCGGTGGGCCGGCCCGTCATCCAGTTCGTCGAGGAGATCGGGCAGCTCGGGCTCTTCTGCCTCGACGTGCTCTTCTGGCTGCCGCGCCGCCCCTTTCGCTGGGCCCAGCTGGCGCGCCACACGCGCGACATCGGGTTCGGCTCGCTCTTCATCGTGGCCCTGACCGGCGTGTTCACGGGGCTCGCGTTCGGCTTCCAGAGCCTGCAGGGCTTTCGCCGCTTCGGCGCCGAGGCGCTGGTGGGCCCCACCACCATGCTCGGCCTGGTGCGCGAGCTCGGACCCGTGCTCACGGGCCTGATGGTGGCGGGGCGCTCCGGCTCCGGCATGGCGACCGAGCTCGGCACCATGCGCGTCACCGAGCAGATCGACGCGCTCTCCACCATGGCGGTGGAGCCGGTGCAGTACCTCGTAGTGCCGCGCGCCATCGCCGCCACGCTGATGATGCCGTTCCTCACCGCGGTCTTCTGCGCGGCCGGCTACGGCGGCTGCTACCTGATGGCGGTGTTGCGCGAGGGCGTAGATCCGGGCGTCTTCCTCTACGAGACCTGGCAGGCCCTCGACCCCGACGACTTCTACGAGGGCTGGATCAAGGGTGCGGTCTTCGGCCTGCAGATCGCGCTCATCGCGTCGTGGCAGGGCTTCCGTGCCTCGGGCGGCGCCCGCGGCGTGGGCGAGGCGGCCACGCGCACCGTCGTCATCGCCAACGTGTGCATCCTGGTGAGCACCTATCTCCTAGCCGAGGTCCTCGACCCGCTCATCCACTCGTGGATCCGGTTCGACGCGCTCTCCAAATGACGACGCAGGTGGTGCAAGCCCCCGAGACCGCGCGCACCGGCGACAACCCGCCGCTGCCGGGCCCCGACCTCGCCTTGCGCGTCATCGACCTGCAGAAGCGCTTCGGCACACGCCAGGTCATCAAGGGCATGAGCGTCGACGTGCCGCGCGGCTCCATCCTGGTGATCCTCGGCGGCTCGGGCATGGGCAAGAGCGTGCTGATGAAGCACATGATCGGCCTGCTCAAGCCCGACTCCGGCTCCGTCATCGTCGACGGGCAAGACATCACGCGACTCAAGCCCCTCGAGCTCAAGGCCACGCGCGGCAAGTTCGGCATGGTGTTCCAAAACGGCGCGCTGTTCGACTCCATGAGCAACTGGGAGAACGTGGCCTTCCCGTTGCGCGAGCACCGCAAGGATCTCAAGGGCGCCGCGCTCGACGCGCGCGTGCGCGAGCTGTTCAACGTGTTCAGCCTCGACCCCGACGCCATCGGCCCGCGCTCGCCGTCGGAGGTGTCGGGCGGACAGCGCAAGCGCGTGGCGCTGGCGCGCGCCGTGGCCCTCCAGCCGCAGATCGTGCTCTACGACGAGCCCACCACCGGCCTCGACCCCATCACCACCGACCAGGTCGACGAGATGATCTTGGCCGCCAAGCACAAGCTCGGCGTCACCAGCATCGTCATCAGCCACGACATCGCGTCGGCGTTCAAGATCGCGGACGACATCATCTTCGTGTACGACGGCGAGATTGTCTGCCGCGGCCTGAAGAGCGCTATGCTCGCCTCGGAGCACCCCTTCGTGCAGCGCTTCTTCGCGACGTGGAAGGAGAAGAACGTGTGAGCGACGCCGCGAACGCGTTCCGCGCCGGGCTGGTCATCATCGTGGGCACGGTGATCGCCGTCGTCTTCTACGTGTCGTCGGAGAAGACCAGCTTCGCGCGCAACTCGCTCGACTACTACGCGTACCTGACCGACGCCGGCGGCATCAACGCCAAGTCGATCATCAGCATCGCCGGGCTCAAGGCCGGCAAGATCAACCAGGCCACGCTCGTCGAGATCCCGGTGAGCGAGTACATCGTCGACCTGGAGGCGCGCGTGCTGCAGCGCGTGGGTCGCCCGCTCGGCGCCGACCTGGCCGTGAAGGCCCACGAGGACTTCGACGGCGTCATCGGCATCCTGGAGCGCCAAGGCCGCCTGCCCACCCGGGAGCAGGTGACCTCCGAGAGCTGGGATCAAGCGCGCGTGCGCGAGGCCATCGACAAGGCCAAGGCCGCTCGCGTGCGCGTGGCGCGCATCGACTTCTCGGTGGCGTCGCAGTGGCCGGTGCCGGTGGACTCGTGGGTGAAGAAGGGCAGCCTCGGCCTGCTCGGCGCCAACGCGCTCTTCCTCGAGCCCGGGCCGGCCAAAGAGGTGCTCAAGCAGGGCGAGCGCCTCATCAACGTGCGCTCGGCCACGGGCACCGAGACGCTGCTCAGCAAGGCCGAGGGCATCATCGCCGACCTGGCGAGCATCACGCACAAGATCGACGAGGACATCGGCGGTATCACGTCGAACATCAACGGCATCACCGCCGAGCTCAACCGCTTCATCGCCGGTGACGAGGACACCAAGCCCATCGGCGAGATCTATGAGCTGGTGATGAACGACCTGCGCAAGGCGGTGAACACCGTCGAGAAGGCCGTGCGCGACATCGACGGCAAGATCGCCAAGGACGACAGCGACTTCAACAAGCTCGTGGCGAACGTGCAGCGCATCACCGCCGACCTCGCGGAGATGACGGGCTCTGGCCCGGGCGCGGGCGCGGGCCCCGACGGCGGCACCGGCGAGGGCGACGGCGATATTCGGGCGACCATGGCGAGCGTGCGCAAGGTGGCCGACGATCTCGCCGTCGTCACCGAGCAGCTCAAGGGCGTGTTGGGCGACAACGAGGACGAGCTCGGCCAGGGCGTCAAGTCGCTCAAGACCACCATCGACGAGCTGAACCGATCGCTCTCGTCGCTCTCCGAGGTGATGGGCCGCGTGGAGCGCGGCGAGGGCACGGTGGGGCGCCTACTCACCGACGAGAAGATCGCCGACAAGGTAGAGAGCGCGGTGTCGGGCGCCGCCGACTTCGTCACCAGCCTCACGTCCATGGAGACCCACGTCGACATCGGCAGCTGGTACAACGTCAACCGCGACGCCAACACCACCACGCTCAGCCTGCGTTTGCAGCCGAAGCCCGACAAGTACTACCTGCTCGAGGTGGTCGACGACGGCGGGCGCCTCGAGCGCTTCACCGAGCGCGACGTCGACGGCAATGTGATCCGTGAGAGCGTGCGCGAGGAAGATAACCAGCTGCGCATCAGCGCCATGTTCGCCAAGCGCTTCTTCGACTTCCTCGTGTTGCGCGTGGGGCTCATCGAGACCACGGGCGGCGTGGGCGCCAACCTGTTCCTGTTCGACGATCGCGTGGAGCTGCGCACCGACCTGTTCGACTTCCGCGGCCCGCGCGACACCCTCGCCACCGACGCGCTGCCCGAGCTCTACCTGCCGCGGTGGCGCACGCTCGTGAAGGCGCAGCCGATCCCGCACCTGTACGTGTCCGCCGGCATCGACGACGCGCTCAACGGCGTGGGCCCCGGCGGCATCCAGCTCTACGACCCGCGCGTGGGGTACGGCCTCGACTACTTCATCGGCGTGGGCCTGACGTTCCAGGACGAGGATCTGCGCTCGATCCTGCCGTTCATCCCCGGCGGCTGAGCGGCCCCGATCAGCCGCGCTTGAGGCACGCCTCCACCAGGCTCGCGAACAGCGGGTGGGGCTTCCACGGGCGGCTCAGGAACTCGGGGTGGAATTGGCAGCCGATGAAGTGCGGGTGGTTCGGCAGCTCGATCATCTCCACGAGCTCGCCGTCGGGCGACAGCCCCGAGAACACCATGCCCATGTCTTGCAGCTGGCTGCGGTAGGCGTTGTTGACCTCGAAGCGGTGGCGGTGGCGCTCGCGCACCTCGTCGGCGCCGTACACGCGCCGCGCCAGCGTGCTCGCCTTGAGCGCGCACGGGTAGGCGCCCAGGCGCATGGACGCGCCCTTCTTCGACACGCTCTTCTGGTGCTCCATCATGTGGATCACCTTGTCGGGCGCGTCGGGCGAGAACTCCTCGCTGGTGGCGCCGGCGATGCCGCATACGTTGCGCGCGAACTCGATGACCGCGATCTGCAGGCCCAGGCAGATGCCGAAGAAGGGCACCTTCTGCTCGCGCGCGTAGCGCACCGCCGCGATCTTGCCCGCGGTGCCGCGCTCGCCGAAGCCGCCGGGAACGAGGATGCCGTCGCAGCCCTTGAGCGCATCGTCGGCGCCCTTGACCTCGATCTCCTCGGCGTCGATGTGCTTGAGCGTGACGCGCGCCCTGTGCGCGATGCCCGCGTGCGCCATGGCCTCGTTGATCGACTTGTAGCTCTCCTTCAGGTCGACGTACTTGCCGACGATGCCCACCGTGACCTCGCGCTGCGGGTTCTTGGTGGCGTCGACGATCTTCTCCCATCGCTCGAGGCGCGGCGCGCGGCTCCAGATGTTCAACAGCTCGGTGAGCTTGTCGTCGAGCCCCTCGGCGCGCAGGTACTGCGGTACCTCGTAGATGGTGTCGAGGTCGGGGCAGCTCACCACCGCCTCCACGCTCACGTTGCAGAACAGCGAGATCTTCTGCTTCATCTCGCGCGGCACCGCGACGTCGGCGCGCAGCACCAGGATGTCGGGCTGGATGCCGATGGAGAGCAGCTCCTTCACCGAGTGCTGCGTGGGCTTGCTCTTCAGCTCACCCGCGCTCTTGATGTACGGCACGTACGAGCAGTGGACGGCGAGCGCGTTCTCGGCGCCCTCCTCGGCCTTGAGCTGGCGCACCGTCTCCAGGAACGGCAGCGACTCGATGTCGCCCACGGTGCCGCCGATCTCCACGATGATCAGGTCGTGCCCCTGGGCGCACGCGCGGATGGCGCGCTTGATCTCGTCGGTGACGTGGGGGATCACCTGCACGGTCTTGCCCAGATAGTCACCGCGCCGCTCGGCCTCGAGCACGCGCGAGTAGATCTGGCCCGCCGACACCGAGTTCAGGCGCGAGAGCGTGGCCGAGGTGAAGCGCTCGTAGTGCCCGAGGTCGAGATCGGTCTCGGCGCCGTCGTCGGTGACGAACACCTCGCCGTGCTGAAACGGGCTCATGGTGCCCGGGTCCACGTTCAGGTACGGATCGAGCTTGAGGACGGTGATGTCGAGCCCACGGTTCTCGAGCAGGGCCCCGATCGACGACGCCGTGATGCCCTTGCCGAGACTGCTGACCACGCCACCGGTCACGAAGATGTACTTGGTCTTCCGTGGTGCCATGGACCACCTCGGTCCCACACGAGGCGGGAGGCGTCAACCGGCCGCGTCGACGATCACCACGCGCCCATGGCGTGGTAGCCGGCGTCGACGTACAGCGTCGCGCCCGTGACGTTGGACGACAGCTCCGAGCACAGGTACAGCACGGTCTTGGCGACGTCGTCGGCCTCGATGGGGCGACGGAGCGGCGACTTGACCGCGGTGTCGTCGATCATCTTGCCGATGTTGCCGATGCTGCGCGCGGCGCGCGACGCGTACGGGCCCGCCGACACGATGTTGACGCGGTGGCCGTGCTCGCCGGCGAACCACGCGAGTTGGCGCGCATCGGCCTCGAGCGCCGCCTTGGCCGACGACATGCCGCCGCCGTAGAACGGCACGGCGCGCTCCGACGCCAGGTACGATAGCCCCACGATGGTGCCGCTGCGGCCGCGCATGAGCGGCTCGGCCGCGCGGTAGAGCGCCGTCAGCGAATACGACGACACGCTCTGCGCCGTCAGGTAGCCCTGGCGGCTCACCTCGGGCAGCGGCTTCGCGATCTCGGGCGAGAACGCCACCGAGTGAATCAAGATGTCGACGTGCGGCGACAGCTCGCGCACCTTGGCCATGCAGCCGGCGATGGAGACGTCGCCCTCGTAGCCCTTCTCGTCCTTCATGGCGGCGGGGATGTCGGCGGTGGTGTCGCACGCCACGTCGCACCCAAGCAGCGCCTTGACCGTGAGCTCGCCGCGTCCGTATGGCAGCGCGCGGCTCTCGGCGCTCTTGTCACGGGAGAGGAAGCGCTCGACGATGGAGACCACGCGCGGGTGGCTGGCCAGGATCAGCTCCGCGCCCGCGGCCCGCAGGTACTTGGCGATGTGCCAGGCGAAGCCGACGTCGTCGGCGACGCCGGTGACTAGCGCGACCTTTCCAGTCAAGTCGACAGGGATCATGGCGCTTCCTCCTGCGCGCGACGCCGGGCGCTTGATAGAGGAGCGCCGCCGTGGGGACAACAGGAACTTGACGTCGTCGCGGTCGCGGGGGGAGCCTAGGGGCGTGCGCCGCCCAATTCCCGACGACCGCGCGCTCATGCCGTGCTCCGGCTCCGCCGGCGCGACGGCGTCCATGGGCACGGCGCTCGCCGCGGTACTCACGGGCCTGCTGGTCGCGGCGCCGGCCGCGGCCGACGACAGCGGCGCCGCGCTCCCGAACCTCTATGGCCAGGCGGGCCTGGTGCGCACCACCAACGCCAAGCCTCGGCCCCACCTCTCGGTCGCCGGCACCACGCAGGGCTTCTTCACGTACTACCCTGACTTCCTCGTCGACGGGGCCGCCGACGCCGACGCGCTGGCGGGCGCGCAGGTCGCCGGCAGCGTCGGCTTCTTCGACGTCTTCGAGCTCGCCCTGGCCACGCGCGCCGCCAGCAACGCCAACGCGGCGCGCGGCGCGTCCACCTTCTCCGTGGGCGACCTCTCCCCCTCGCTCAAGACCGGCCTGGCGTTCGGGCCGGCGGCCGTGGCGCTCGACCTGCGCGCCCGCTTGCCCACGCGCTTCGACGCCGCGGGCGTCGACTTCACCAACAGCGCCTTCACCGGGCAGGGCCTGTTCACGCTCGACTTTACGGGCTCGGGCGTGCCGCTGCGCACCAACCTCGGCGCCGGCTACGTGTTTCAGGTGGGCAAGATCGCGGCCGGCATCGCCGACGGCCAGGGCACGTTCGAGGACAACCCCAACTTCTACGACGGGATCGACGGCGCGCTCTTGGCCCTCACCACCGAGCAGTGGTTCTACGACCAGGTCACCGCGGGCCTGTCGCTCGAGGTGCCGCTGCCCGTGATCACGCCCTACGTCGAGGCCTGGTACCAAACTGCCATCGGCGTGCCCGACACCCGCGGCAAGAACGGCGGCGCCTACGACTACGTGGGCGACGCCCACGTCATCGTCACGCCGGGCGCGCGCGTGCGCTTCGGCAGCGCGGTCGCCCTCGATCTCGGCGCCGACATCGGGCTCACGGGCAACGGCGGGTTCGCGACGCCCGCGCTGGCGCAGGTGGTCGAGGGCACGCCGCTCAACCCGCTGTGGCTGGCGCGCGTGGGCCTCACGCTGCAGCTCGACCCGAACGCGCCCGGCCCCGCGACCAGCGCACGCGCGCTCGAGCTCGGGCAGCTGCGCGGCTGCGTCGTCGACCAAAACGGCGGCCCCGTGGCCGGCGCCGTGGCCGAGGGCGCCGCGCTCTTGGGCGCGCGCCTGGTCACCGACGAGACCGGCTGCTTCACCACGCCGCCTCTGGCGGTGGGCGAGGTGCAGCTCCTGGTCTCGCACCCGCTGGCTTCGCAGAAGCTGCCCATCGGCGGCACGCTCGTGGCCAACGAGGTGAAGGAGGCGCAGCTCAAGCTCGCGCTCATCGCCGCGCCGAAGCCCGCGCCCGCGGTGAGCGGCGGCGCGCCGGCGGCGGCCCGCGTGGTCGGCTACGTCACCAACAAGGACGACGTCGCCATCGACGCCGACCTCGAGCTGTGGGACGCGCGCGGTCCGTCGGCGCCCGCCAAGACCCACGACGGCGCCTTCGACCTCGAGGTCAGCCCGGGCACCTCCATCGTGGTGGCGCGCGCCGAGGGCTACCTGGCCTCGGGCGTCGAGGTGCACGTCGACGCCGGCGAGCGCGACGTGGTGACGCTGGCGCTGAAGAAGGCGCCGAAGAAGCGCACCGTGGCCCTCGAGAAGGACCAGATCGCCAAGGCCCACAAGGTGCCCTTCGAGGCCAAGCGCGCGCGCCTGCAGAACACCGCCGTGTTCCTCCTCGACGAGGTGGTCGACGTGCTGCTGCAGAACCCCAAGGTGCGCGTGCGCATCGAGGTCTACAGCGAGCCCGCCGCCGTCGAGGCCGACAGCCAGAAGCTCGCCGACGACCGCGCCGCCGCCGTGGCCGACTACCTCGTGGAGCACGGCGTGTGGCCCTCGCGGCTCGAGACCAAGGGCGTCCCGCTCTCCGCCGCCGACGCCGACAAGGGGCGCCGCACCGAGTTCGTGGTCATCCCCTGACCGAGCCCCATGTGCGACAAGGTGCGACCCCATGCATGAGGCCCCGAGGATCGCCGGCCGTCGTCGCGCGTTGGCAAGTTCGACGGGGTAGCCTCGTTCCCGGGCGGTGCTTCGATGAGCGGACCTGAACGTACCGTGATGTTTCAGCTGCCGAGCATGCTCGCGGGCAAGCTCGCGTGCGTGGCGGGCACCTTGGCCGGCCGCTCCTGGGAGCTCTCGGCCGGCACCTTCGTCATCGGCAGAAACGACACCTGCGACCTGCCGCTCACGGCCGAGGCCGGCGTCTCGAAGGTGCACTGCAAGCTGGTGGCCGAGGGCGAGCACTACCTCCTGATGGACTGCGAGAGCAGGAACGGCACCATCGTCAACGGCGCCCCGGTGCAGCGGGTCAAGCTCCGGGACGGCGACGAGATCCGCATCTGCGGCTGCGTGCTGCGCTTCGCACAGACCGGCGGCGACACCCAGGTGCGCGTGCGCAACGCCGACCCGCCCATGATCAGCGTCGACGACGAGGTGGCGCCCGCGCCGGCCGCCGCGCGCGCGCCCGAGCCGTCGATGCTCCTGCCCTCGGACGCGCTGGCCGTGGCCGAGCCGTCCGAGCCCCCGTCGGCGGCGACCGCTCCCGAGCCGCCGGCGCCGCGCCGCTCGCGCGGCCGCACGCTGCTCGCGTGGTACGCGAGCGGCCTGGCCGGCAGCCTGCTCTTCGGCGGCACCGCCTCGGCCGTGATCTTCTCCGGCGCGCCCAAGGACGGCGAGGTCGCGGTGGTGGTGCCGCTCGTCCCGCTCGCCCCGGGAGCGGACCATGAATAACTGC
>CAZONM010000080.1:0-17266 GCA_964580865.1 uncultured Myxococcales bacterium
AGCGGCGCGGCGCTGACGGCGGGCGCGGTGACGGGCGCGCCGGCGGCCACGCCGAGGAGCGCGCGCACGCGCTCAAGGAGCGACTGGCAGTCGAAGGGCTTCTGGAGGTTGCCGACGGCGCCGGCCGCGCGTCCGCGCGCCTCGTCGTAGGGGGCGGCGGCGCTCGTGAGGATCAGCACCGGGATCTGCGCCGTGCTCGGATCGGCGCGCAGCGCCTCGGCCAGCTCGTAGCCGCTCTTGTCGGGCAGCTGGTGGTCGGCCAGCACCAAGGCGGCGCGGGCGTCCTTTGCCCGAGCCAGCGCCTCGGCGGCGCTGCCCGCCTTGACGACGGAGAAGGGCTCCTTGCCGAGCGCGATCTCGACGGCCTGCTGGATGGTGACGCTGTCATCTGCGACGAGGATGGTGTGCATGGAGAACAAGAGCCCCCGCGCAAGCGAAGCAAGGAACCCACGGCGCAGGCCGCGGGCGCACGACGCTCCCGTTTAGCCCGTTCGCCCGGTTCGGCTCAAGAAAGCCACCGCCGCCGGGGTCGGCGGCCGCCGCTTTCGCAGTAGCCTGGTACCCGTGGCCGAGACCGATCGCTACCTCGGGGTGGTCGCCGGGCCCTTCACGCTCGCGCTGCCGCTCTTGACCGTGCGCCAGATTCTCGACGTGGGCGGCGCGTCGTCGATGGCGCCCACGGACCCGCGCGCGCTCGGCGTGGAGCCCATCTCGCTGGCGCGCCTCCTCGAGAAGCCGGCGCGCGCGGGGCGGCCGGGCCTGCTGTTGTTCGATGGCCACATCGGCCCCGTGCTCTTGTCGGTGTGCGGCGTGTCGGGCGTGTTCGACGCGCCCGCGCCGGCGCCCCTGCCGCGCACGGTGGCGTGCCGCTGGCCGGGCCTCGTGCGCGGCGTGTTGGCCGAGGACGAGGGCGCGCTGCGCCTGGTGCTCGACCCGCGCGTGCTCATGGGCTTGGTGGAGGCGGGCGCATGAGCCAGGGCCAGGTGCTCTTGTTTTCGGCCGGGGGCCTGCGCCTCGGCGTGTTCCTCGCCGAGGTGGGGCGCCTGTTGGTGGAAGACCACATCGCGCCCGTGCCCTTCTCGCACCCTGCGCTGGCGGGCGTGATGCTGGCCGACGCCGACGGCCCGGTGCCGGTCTTCGACATGCGCGGCCTGTTCGGCGCCGCGCCCGCGGCCCACGCGCCGGGCGCCACGGTGGCGCTGTTTCCCACGGCCAAGGGCCCCGTGGGGCTGCGCCTGGAGACGCTGCTCGGCACCGTCGCCACCTACGAGCCCCTGCCGGAGTCGGCCACCGAGGCGCTGCTCGACCAGGCCCCCGAGGCCGCGCGCGGCACGCTCACCAACGCCGCGCGCACGCCCGAGGGAGCCTTCTCGTTCTTCTCGCCCGACGCGTTCCTGGCGCGCGTGGGGCTGTAGGGCCGCTACTCGACGTACTGGCCGGTCTCCCACAGGATCATCGAGAACGGCACGGCGCCGCCCACCAGCGCGGTGACCGCGATGAGGCTCTGGAACGCGAGCCCCTCGTCGCCCTCGAGCCAGTCGCCGAGGTTGCCGACGGACGAAGGCACGAGGCGCGGGGCGACGTCCGGGTTCAGCACGCCGAGCAACAGCAGGCCGTCGACGAGCAGGCCCGCGCTGGCCACCGCCGCCGCCGGGGCCAGGGCGACGTCGTTCTCGAGGAGGAACATCGTGGTCAGCGCCTCTGCGCCGGCCATGGTGACGGGGACGACGGCCCACGACAGCAGCGCCATCACCTCGACGTCATCGACGACGCCGACGTTGAGCGACGCGATGATCGACGTGGCCGCGAGGTGGAGGCCCGCCGCCGCGAGCACGCTGGCTGGCGCGCCGACGCCGGCGATCAACAGGCGCGTCACCGGCGGCAGGCGCTCGCGCGCGTGCAGATCGGCGGCCACGTTGCTGCCCGCGGCCACCTCGAGCCGGTGGGGCGACACGCGGCTGCCGTAGCTCACGAGCGCGCCCCGTTCGTCGGCGGCCGTGACGAACCACTCCAGCGTGGTGGCGCGCGTGGACCCCGTGTACAGGCCGCCGATCTCGCCGCGCCACGCGCCGTCTCTGCCGCGACGCACCGGCAGGCTGTAGTACTCGGGATCGGTGGGCCGGCGGAACTGCAGCGTCACGCTTTGGATGCGCGCCGCCGCCGGCCCCACCACGTACACCGAGAACGACGCGCGCTCGCCGCCGGTGATGCGCGCCGGCGCGTCCACGAGCACCTCCACCTGCGCCGCCAGCGCGGCGCGCGCCGTCGCCGCGCGCTCGGCGCGCTCGAGCAGCACCTCGGCGCGCGCGGCCTCGAGCAGGTACTGCACGCGGTGCTCCATGGGGAAGCCCGCCGCCACGCGCACGTCCTCGAGCACCGCGGCGCGGAACTGCTCCTCGGCGTCGCTGATGCGCCCGCTGGCCGCCAGACAGTAGCCGGCGATGAGCCGGCCCTCGCGCGCCTCGGCCTCGTTGGCGGCGGGGTCGGCGGCGATGGCGCGGCCGAGCGTCAGCGCCTGCTCGCACTCGAGGCGCTCCACCAGCTCGTGGGCGCGCGCGATGTCGTCGGCGGGGGCGGCGACGAGGGCGAGCGCGAGGGCGAGCGCCGTCACGGCGGTTCCGGCTGGTACGTGTAGTGGTAGTTGCGGTCGGCGGTGATGTCGAAGCGCGTCACCTCGAGCACCGCGCCGGTGGCGCCGTCGAGCACCACCAGATCGTGCGGGCCCACGGGCAAGAGCGCGCCGGTGAAGGGCGGGTCTTGATAGCGCGCGGCGTCGACGACGATCTTGACGTTGGCGCCGGGCGCGTTCATCGACCACGAGCCGTAGGCCACCCCGGGGGGCGCCGGCGGCGGGGGCGGCGTGGGCCGCGCGGAGCGCGACGGCGGCCGATCGGCGGTGCGCTTGGCGTCGCGCTCGTTGGCTCGCCCCTGTCGCACCGGCACGCTCGCGTCGCGGTCGGCCTGGGGCGGGCGGTCCGCCAGCTTCTCGCCCACGGGGGGCCGGGGCTGCGGGGCCGGCGCCACCACCACGGTCTGGTGGTCGTTCGCCGGTCCGGGTTCACGCACCGGCCCAAACCCCGCGTAGGGTTCGGGTGGCGCCAGCACGTCGTCGATGACGCCGGGCCGATCGCCGTCGCTCGAGCGCGTCTGGTACACCGCGACGACGACGCCGAGGGCGACCAACGGCAAGAGCACGGCGCCGGCGACGAGCGCCACCTTCATGCGCAAGGGCAGCTGACGGAACAGGTGCAGGTCCGACGGCGCCGGGCCGCGGGCGGCGCCCGCGAGCCCCGTGGCCGGGGTTCCCATGCTGGTGGCGGAGGGGCTCGGCGTGGGCGTGAGGCGGATCGGCACCACCGCCGTGGTGTTGGGCGTCTCGCGCACGTCGGTGACGGTGGGCTCGAAGGTGTTCGGCACCGGCGTGCCGGCGGCGGCGGCGGCGGCGGCGCGCTCCAGGCCGTCGAGGAGCACGAGCAGCGTCGCGGTGTCGGGCGGGCGCTCGTCGGGGCTCTTGGCCATGAGCCGCCCCACTACCGCCTCCACGGGCGCCGGCACCGGCGCAAACGGCGCCACGTCGTTGAGGGTGGGCGGGGGCTCGTGGGCGTGGCGCATGGCCAGGGCGAACGGCGTCTTGGCGGTGAAGGGCTTCACGCCCGTGAGCAGCTCGAACCACACGACGCCGAGCGCGTAGAAGTCGCTGCGCGGGTCGCTGGTCTTGCCCTCGAGCACCACCTCGGGGGCCACGTAGCCCGGCGTGCCGATGATGAAGCCGGTGCCGGTCATGGACGACTGGGCCGCGTCCACCGACGACGCCTTGGCCACGCCGAAGTCGAGCAGCTTGACGCGCGGGCCGTCGGTACCGTCGTGGACCACCATGATGTTCTCGGGCTTGAGGTCGCGGTGCACCACGCCGGCGGCGTGGGCGGCGCCGAGGCCGCGCACGACGTCGCGCACGACACCCAGGCTCTCCTGCCACGGCATGCGGCCGCGGCCGTCGAGGCGCTCGCGCAGCGTCTGCCCGTGCAGCAGCTCCATGGCGAGCCACAGCACGCCGTCGTCCTCGCCGGCGGCGAGGCCGCGCACGATGTTGTCGTGGGCGAGCCCGGCTACCACCGCCATCTCGCGCCGGAAGCGCGTCAGCGCCGCCGCGTCGTCGAGCAGGGAGGCCTTGACGACCTTCACGGCCACGTCGGCGCCGCCGTGCTCGTCGTGGGCCACCCACACGGCGCCCATGCCGCCGCGCCCGAGCAAGCGCGTCATGCGGTAGCGCCCGCCCAGCATGCGGCCGCGCAGCTCCTCCCCGGGCAGCGGCGTCGACGTCACCCCAGGAGCGTACGAGGCGGCGGTGGGGGCTCGCAAACGCCAGACCGATCGGCGCCCGCGACCCCAGCTGCTGGCGCCGGTTTCTTGACCCCGTCGCGGGGGAAGCGGTATCCCCACACGATGCTGCGCCTGGCTCTGGTCTCGCTCGTGGCAACGGCGATCTTCGGCGCGACGGGCTGCGGCCCGGTCATCTCCACCTACCTCATCACCTCGGCCCAAGCGGACCTCGACGGCGCGCGCGCGGCCGAGAGCGAGAAGTACGCGGTGTACGAGACCACGGCGGCCAGCGAGTACCTGCACAAGGCCAAGGAAGAGCTCGGTTACGCCGACTTCGGGCCCGCCATCGACTTCGCCTACAAGGCGCAAGACCTGGCGCAGAAGGCGCGGGCCAAGGCGGAAGACGAGAAGAAGCGCCAGCTCGAGCAGCCCGACGCGTCGTGGGAGGCGCCCACCGAGACGGGCGAGCAGCCCAAGGTCATCATCAAGAAGAAGGGTGAGGGCGAGCCCGGCAAGGTGCGTGTGGTGCCCATCCCCGTCGAGGAAGGGCCGAAGTGAGCAGGAACGCGCGCGTCATCGTCGCCGTCGGGGGTGCCCTCCTCCTCGCCACCTGCGCCGGGCCCGGCATCCAGCGCCAGGCCGACGCCGTCCACGCCGACATCGACAAGGCGAAGAAGTCGGGCGCCTACCAGTGCGCGCCGCGCGAGCTGGCCATGGCCGAGACCAGCGTCGACTTCGCCGAGAACGAGCTGGCCCAGGGCGACTTCATCCGCGCTGGCCAGCACATCGAGGTGGCCGTCACCAACGCCAACGCGGCGCTGGCCAACTCCAAGGACTGCGCGCCCAAGCGCGTGATGATCAAGACCAAGACCGACAAGGACGGCGACGGCATCCTGGATGAGGTCGACGCCTGCCCCGAGCAGCCCGAGGACGTGGATCTGTTCGAGGACGAGGACGGCTGCCCCGATCCCGACAACGACAAGGACGGTGTGCTCGACCCGCTCGACAAGTGCCCGAACACGCCCGGACCGGCAGAGAACGAGGGCTGCCCCTACGGGGATCGCGACGGCGACGGCATCAACGACAAGCTCGACGCGTGCCCCGACGCCCCCGAGGACAAGGACGGCGACCGCGACGACGACGGCCGCCCCGACCTCGACGCCGATCAAGACGGCATCGAGGACTGCGTGGAGGGCTGCCCGCTCGTGCCGGTCAAGGGATCCGACGGCAAGGAGGTGCCGCCGCCCAAGTGCGACACCTGCTACGCCAAGCCCGACACCGACAAGGAAGACAAGGACGGCTTCGAAGACGACGACGGCTGCCCCGAGCTCGACAACGACAAGGACGGGCTGGTCGACACCGTCGACGCATGCCCGAACGTGCCGGGCTCGCCCGCCACCAAGGGCTGCCCCGACCGCGACGGCGACGGCATCCACGACGGCGAGGACGTGTGCCCCGACAAGCCGGGCGTGTCGTGGGCGCAGAACCCCGAGTGGAAGCAGAAGAACCCGAGCGGCGGCGACGGCTGCCCGCCGCCGTTGACGCTGGTGGTGGTGAAGAAGGACCGCATCGAGATCAAGCAGCAGCCCAAGTTCGACGTCGCCAAGGCCACCATCAAGCCCGTGAGCGCCGAGCTCTTGCGCCAGGTGGCCATCGCCATCCGCACGTCGGAGGGCATCAAGAAGGTCACCATCGAGGGCCACACCGACAGCGACGGCGACGACGAGTACAACATGAACCTGTCGCAGGAGCGCGCCAACTCCGTACGCCTGTGGCTGATCGAGAAGGAGAAGCTCGATCCCGCGATCCTCGAGTCGGTGGGCTACGGCGAGACCCGGCCCATCGCGTCGAACCGCACCAAGGCCGGCAAGACCGAGAACCGACGCGTCGAGTTCAAGGTCGAGCGCACCACGGAGACCGAGCTCGTGCCGATGCCCACCACGCCGTAGACGGTGCGCGCGCCGGCGCTCGAGCTGGTACGGTGGTGCGCATGCGCACGATGCTCTCGGTGCTGACGCTGGTCGCCATCGCGCTCCCCGCGCGCGCCCAGGACGCGCCGCCGCCGCCCCTCGAGCCGCCGCCGCCGCCCATCGAGCCCCCGAGCGAGCATGAGGCGCCCGGCTTCACGCCGGCGCCGAAGCCCAAGTCGCCCGAGACCAAGGCGCCGGCGCCCGACGCGCCCGCCGTCGGCTTCGGCGGCGACGCCTGCTGGGGCTCGGCGCTCTCGTGCCTGGGCGGCGGCTGCCTGCCCGGCGCCGGCACCGCGCTCGGCGCCACCATCCTCGTCAGCACCATCAGCGCCGGGATCGCCGAGGGCGGCTGCGGCGGCGTGGTGCTGGTCATCCTCGGCGCCGTGTACGGCATCGCCATCGGCGCGCCCTCGGCCATCCTGCTCGGGCCGTGCGCGTCGTGCGCGGCGGCAGGCGGCGGCGTCACGCTGGCGGCGCTCAACGACCGCGACATCTGGCCCGTGGTGCTCGGCAGCCTGCCCGGCTTCGCGCTCGGGCTCCTCGGCACGGGCGGCGTCATCGCCGGGCTCGTGACCCTCGACGGCGCCGCCGGCGACTTCACGGTGCCGCTGGTGCTGCTCGGCACCGGCGTCGGCCTCGCCCTCGTCGCGGGGCCCGCCACGGTCACCGGCATCGCCGTGGCCGACGGCATGGCCGGCGCCACGCCGGCTCCTGGCGACAAGAAGCCGGTGCCGAAGCCGGAGGACCCGCGCGCCGACGGCGACAAGACCCAGGTGGCGATGCGCTACTGAGGTGTGCGAGGGTGCGCCCCGATCACGATCGGAGCGATCATGAGAGCCCCCCCGCTCGCCGCGGTCCTCGTCGCCGCAGCCCTCGTCGCCGCCACCGCCGCCGTGGCCGCGCCCATCAAGGTGCCCACCACCACCTTCAAGCTCAAGAACGGCATGACCGTGGTCTTGCACGAGGACCACAGCGTGCCGCGCGTGCACATTGGGCTGCGGTTCGGCGTGGGCTCGTCGCGCGAGGCGCCCGGTCGCACCGGCTTCGCCCACCTCTTCGAGCACCTGATGTTCGAGGGGTCCGCGCACGTGCCCGAGGGCAAGTTCGATCAGTGGCTCGAGGCCGCCGGCGGCGAGAACAACGCGTTCACCAGCGAGGACGTCACCTTCTACTACGAGGAGGTGCCGTCCAACGCCGTCGACCTGCCGCTGTTCTTGGACAGCGATCGCCTGGGCTTCTTCGTCGACAAGCTGGTGCCCGACCTGGTCGAGGGCCAGCGCGACGTGGTCAAGAACGAGCGACGCCAGAGCATCGAGAACCGCCCGTTCGGCGACGTGGAGCTCTTGCTGCCGCCCACGCTGTGGCCCAAGGGTCACCCGTACTCGTGGAGCGTCATCGGCTCCATGGAGGACCTGAGCGCCGCCTCCATCGACGACGTCAAGAGCTTCTACACGCGCTGGTACGCGCCCGCGAACGCCACGCTCGTGGTGGTGGGCGACTTCGCCACCGCCGACATGAAGGCCAAGGTCGAGCACTGGTACAGCGACGTGCCCGGCCGCGGCCCGGTGGAGAAGCCCGCGCCGGCGCCCATCACCCTGTCGACGGAGAAGCGCCTGGTCATCGAGGACGACCAGGCGCCCTTTGGCATGCTGCAGCTCGTGTGGCCCACGGTGGAGGTGTTCCACGCCGACGACGCGGCCCTCGACCTGCTCGCCGACGTGCTCGGCGGCGGCGCCGGCGCGCGCCTCACCAAGCGCCTGGTGCATGAGCTGCAGATCGCGCAGCAGGTGATGGTCTTCCAGCAGAGCATGGAGCGCGCCGGCACCTTCAACATCGTGGTGCTGGCGAACCCCGGCGGCGACCTCCGCGCCATCGCGCGCGTGGTCGACGAGGAGCTCGCGAAGCTCGCGGCCGGCGGCGTCACGGCGGCCGAGGTCGAGCGCGCGCGCGCGGGCGTGGAGGCGGGCGTGGCCGACGCGCTCGACTCGCTCGGCGAGAAGGCGCAGCGGCTGGCGCAGTACACGGCCGCGTGGGGCCAGCCCGACGGCTTCGAGCGCGACCTCAAGCGCTACCGCGACGCCACGCCGGCGTCGTTGACCGACGTGGCCAAGCGCCGGCTCGGCAAGGGACGCGTGGTGGTGAGCGCGGTGCCCGTGGGGCAGACGGCGCTGGCGGTGACGAGCCCCCTCGGAGGTGCCCGGTGAAGACGCTGTCGAACACGCTCGTGGCCGCGGTGCTGGTGGCGTTCGCCGCCGTCGACGCCCAGGGCGCGCCGCCCGATCGCAGCAAGCCGCCCGAGGCGGGTGCGCCCAAGCCCTTCACCATCACCGAGCCCAAGGTGTTCACGCTCAAGAACGGCCTGACGGTGTGGCACGTGGCGAGGAAGCGCGCCCCGCTCGTCGATGTGCACGCGGTCGTCGACGCGGGCCCGCTCTTCGATCCCGCCGATCGCCCCGGCCTCGCCAAGTGGACGGCCGACCTGCTCACGGAGGGCTCGGGCGGCATGAGCGCGGTGGCGTTCTCCGACGCCGTGCAGTCGCTCGGCGCCGAGGTCTCGAGCACCGCCGCCATCGACAACGCGTGGGTCAGCCTGCACGTGACCTCGGCGCGCGTGGCGCCCGCGTTCAAGCTGTTCGCGGCCGCGCTCACGCGGCCCGACTTCGCCGACGCCGAGTGGCAGCGCGTGCGCGGTCAGCTCTATGGCGAGATGACCTACCAAGCGCAGGAGCCGCAAGAGCTGGCGCAGCTGGCCGCGCAGCGCGCCACCTGGGGCGCCGAGCATCGCCTGGGCACGGCGGTCGGCGGCACGCCGCGCGCGCTCACGAAGGCCACGACGGCGGAGCTCAAGGCGTTTCACGCCGCGCACTACCGCCCCGACACCACCACGCTCATCGTGGTGGGCGACATCGAGCAGGCGGCGCTCAAGAAGCTCCTCGACGCCGAGCTCGGCGCGTGGAGCGCGAGCGGCCCGGCGCCCGCCGCCCCCGCGCTGCGCGGGCCGCTGACGCGCGCCGCGCGCACGCTCACCACGGTGCAGGTGCCGGGCGCGCCGCAGACCGTCTTGCGCGTGACCATTCCCGCGCCCGCCGGCACCCTGCCGTTCACCGCCGACGAGGACGTGATGAACACGCTGCTCGGCGCGTCGTTCACCTCGCGCCTCAACACCAACCTGCGCGAGACGCACGGCTACTCGTACGGCGCGTTCTCGCGCGTGTCGTTCACCAAGCCCGGCGCCGTGTTCATGGTGATGACGTCGGTGAACGCGCCCACCACGGCGCCCGCGCTGGCCGAGATCATGACCGAGCTCGACCGCATCCGCGCCCCCGCCACCGACGAGGAGACGCTGCGCGCGCGCAACGTGGCCGCGCTCACGGTGCCGTCGGCGTTCGACAGCGGGCGCGCCACCGCGCAGCAGTGGGCCACCTTCGCGGCGCGCCGCCTGGAGCGCGCGCGCCTGCAGCAGTTCATGGACGCCGCGCAGAAGGTCGACGCCAAGGCGCTGCAGGCCGCGGCGCAGCGCTTGGTGCGCCCCGACGAGGCCGCGGTCATCGCCGTCGGCGACCTGGCCGAGCACGGCAAGGGCATCCCGGGGCTCGAGCGCGCGGTGGTGCTCACCGTCGACGACCTCCTGCCGGGCCTGCCGGAGGCCGCGGCCGCCCTGGGGGGCGGCGGCTGACGCGCGCGGCCGCGTTGGTGGCGCTGGCGGCCCTCACGGGCTGCATCACCGATCGCATCCTCGTCGAGGGCAAGGACGGCGCGGCGTTGGTGAGCCGGCCCGCCTTCGAGCGCGTCGAGCACACGACCGAGCAGGAGCGTCGGCTGCCCTTCCTCGAGGAGGTGCCGGCCGAGGCCATGACGGTGGCCGAGCTCAAGGCCTGGTTCGACGGCTACGCCGATGCGCGCAAGGCCGAGCTCGCCAAGGAGGATCGCCTCTATCACCGCCTGGGCATCTTGCCGCCCACGCTGTCGACGGCCGAGGCCTACAAGGGCTTCTTGGCCGACTTCGTGGGCGGCCTCTACGACGACGGCAACAAGCGCATGGTGCTGGTGTCGGACTACGCGTGGTGGGCCAGAGCGCAGCAAGACGCCATCGGCCTGCTCACGGGCATCGACTGGGCCTACGAGGTGTTCTTGGCGCACGAGCTGGTGCACGCGCTGCAAGATCAGCACTTCGGCCTGGCGGAGCAGCTGCGCGGCGGCGTGTACGACGACAACGACGACGCCGCCTTCGTGCGGAAGACCATCCTCGAGACCGACGCCAACGTGACGGGCATGGCGCACTTCTTCGGCATGGACCTCACGCGCCTGGCCGTGCGCAAGGCGTTCTTCTTGTTCCTCCGCTACAACAACCTGCTGAACGGCCCGCTCATGCAGCTGCTCGCGGGCAAGACGCCGTCGTACTTCAGCAAGCAGGGCTTCTCGCAGTACGAGCTCGGGCTCGCCTTCGTGGAGCGCAAGCTCGATCGGGGGGGCAACGACGAGCTGTCGCGCGCCTACCTGCGCGTGCCCGGCGAGCCCGGCGCCTTGCCCGAGAGCACCGAGCAGCTCCTGTGGCCGAAGAAGCAGGCGGCGGCCACGCTCGATCGGCCCGTCGCCATCGCGCCCTTGCCCAGGCCGCCCGCGAGCGTGCCGGGCGCCGGCGCCATCTCGACCAACGTGTTCGGCGCGCTCTCGCTCAAGCACTTCCTCGAGCCGCTGGTGGGCGCGCTCGAGGCCGACGCCGTGGCCAACGGCTGGGGCGGCGATCGCTACGACCTGTTCGACGATGAGGGCGGCACGCTGCTGGTGTGGCGCACCACCTGGGACAGCGACGACGACGCGCGCCAGTTCGTCGACGCGTGGACGCGCGCGCTGCCGCGCCGCTACGGCGAGCGCGCCGGCGCGCCGCGGGTCGAGGGCGATCGCGCGCGGTGGGAGATCCCCGCGGCGCCCGCCGAGCAGCGAAAGGTACGCACCGCGCGCGACGAGGTGGTGCACCTGGAGCGGCGCGGGCGTGACGTGCTGGTGCTCGAGGGCGCGCGCGCCGCGCACGTCGACGCGCTGGTGGCCGAGGCCTTCGCCGCGCTGGTGTCGGGGCCGCGCGCCGCGCCCGATCGCGTGCGTATTCAGGCCAAGGCCGCGGCGCTCGAGGAGCACCTGGGTCGCCTGCCGCCGCCGCGCGCGCGGCCGAGCCTGCAAGAGCGCCTGTTCCTGCCCGCGCGCCTGATGGCGTTTCGCACCGGCGCGGGCGTGGGTGTCCTCGACGATCCCGCCGGGCCCCTCCCCTTCCCGGTGGCCGACAGCGAGCTGCGCTGGGGCATGCGCCCGGGTCTCGAGGTGGCGCTGCCGCTGGCCCTCTCGACGAAGCTCGACACGCTCGCGGGACAGACCGTGCTCGGGCTCAAGCCGCGCTGGTACCCGCCGTTCGCGCTCGAGGCCGACGTGCAGCTCGGCCACTCGGTGGCCCTGGGCCACGATCTCCTCGTGGCCGCGCAGCTCGGCGCGCAGGGCCTCGGCACCGACGAGCGGTCCCAGAGCGGCGCCGCCGGCGCGCTGCTGCGCCCGTTCGCGCAGCTCGTGGTGGCGCCCGGCCTCGCGCTCATCGACGAGGGGGCCGCCGGTCGCCGCGTGTTCCTCGGCGGCGCGCTGGCGCGCGGCTTCGGCGCGCAACCGCTGGTGGAGCTCGAGGTCATCGACGGGCTCTTCCTCTACGAGAGCTCGCTGTTCGGCTTCGACGTGCGCGCGCGCGGCCTGCGCCTGGTGGTGCAGACGCACGTGGCCGGGGCGCTGTTGTACTTCTGAGGTTCTGTCGTGCTGAGGTACCGGCGCGGCGCGTCGTCAGACCGCGACCACCACGCGCTCGACGCCGCCCTCGACCACGAGCGCGCCGCCCTTCGCGAGCACGCGCGTGCCCGCGGCGGGTGCCAACGGCGCCAGCGCGCCGCTCGTGACGTCGAGCGCGCACAGCTGCGACGGGCCTGTGAGCGTGAGCTCGTCGGGCGCGGGGCACACCACCAGCGCCGCCACCTCGGCGGACACGCGCGCGGGCACGCACGGCTGCTGCATGCCGGCCACGGTCCACACGCGCTTGTCGCCGAGCCATACCGACAGCTCCGGCTCGTCGCCCAGGCGCTGCGCCAGGCACAGCACCTTGTCGCCGAGGAAGCCGCCCACCACCCAGCCCGGCCCCGCGAAGGTGCGCACGGTGGTGGCGGTGCCCGTGGCGAAGTCCACCAGCACCAGCGCGGGCTCGCCGTGGTGCTCCTTGCAGGCCATGACGAGCGCGCGCGTGCCGTCGTCGCTCACGGCCACCAGGCCCGGCGTGAGCGGATCTTGCGCGCACGCGACCTTCACCGTGTCGCGCGGCGCGCCCGTGGCGTCGAGGCGCGCCACCACGCCGTCGACGACGTCCTGGAGCACGCGGTCGCCCGCGGCGTTCTCGCCCACGCTCTTGCCGCGGCCCGGCGACGGCGCGCGCGTGACCTTCTCTCGCGTCACGCTCTTGGCGACGGGCAGGCGGCTGGTGGCGAGGCGCGAGATCACCGCACACCTCCCACGGGCTGCTCGCCCTTCGGCACCACCTCGACGATCTTGGTGCCGAGCGACTCGAAGATGTGCGCGCGCCCCTGGCCCGCGTCGGGCAGCGTCATCTGCGAGGGCTCGGGCAATTCGCGGCTCATGTTGAGGCTCGAGTGGCGCGGGATGACGCCGTCGCCGGGAGTACCGTAGAAGCCGGTGGTTTGCAGTGCCTTCCAGCTCTCGTCGAAGTCGCTGGCCTTCCAGATGTGGTCCTGCTGCACGCCCCAGCCGTGGCGCGCGATCAGGTAGCGCTCGCCCTTGTCGTCGAAGTAGCCCTCGATGACGGCGTAGTGCGCGCGCTCGCCGCCGGAATCGGTGGGGTTGCCGTTGTAGTCCACGTCGAAGGCGACGATGGCCGGGTGGCCAGCGTCGAGCACCTTGTACAGGTCGTCGAGCGTGGCCTTCAGGTGCGTGGTGGCGTCGTAGCCGAAGTGGCGCGCGGTGGCGGCCAGCTGCGTGGCCGTGAACATCTCGCCGAGCGCGGTGAAGCCCTCGCCCTTCGCGTAGTCGAGGATGCGCTCGTTGGTGGTGGGCTCGCGCGTGTACTGCTTGCCCTTGCCGCGCACGTCGAGGTCTTGCACGAGGGCCGTGGGGTGTTTCGGGTCCTTCTCGTTCCACGAGTCCATCACCATGCCGAGGGCGTACAGCCCGCAGGTGGGTCCCACCTGCACGCGCTGGGGCACGCCGGCGACCTTGGCCTTCGCGATCACCTGCGTGCGCGTGAGGCGCGTCTCCTGGACGGCGGCGTTGCGCTCCATGCCGTCTTGCGCGCGCACGTGGATGCCGCCGCCGCTCTCGGTGCCGCTGACGTGCTGCGCGCCCCCGGTCGAGCCGACCTCGGTGGGGGTCTGTCCGCGGATCCGCGCGAACACGTTGCGGCGCAAGTCGTCGATGAGCGGCATGGTGTCGGTTCTAGCGCGTCGCGGCGGCGTTTGGCGCGGCGCTGGTCACATCCCCCGCGGCGCCGTCGGCTCCTCTGCTGGGGCGGCGGCGACGGAGGAGGTGGAGAAGAAGGAGGAGAAGGAGGAGAAGAAGAAGAAGAAGAAGAAGATGGGGCTTGTCGCAGTGCCCCTCTCGCCGATCGCTGCTCTCGCGAGAGCAGGTGGCGGTGCCTTTGTGGGCGGGGGGCGGTGGCGGTGGCGGTGGCGGTGGCGGTGGCGGTGGCGGTGGCGGGTTCGAGGCGCCGGGGGCTGGACGCGGTCCCCCTCCTAGATCCTCCCCCGTAAACGGGGGAGGCCGTGCCGAGGCAGACGAGGTTTTCGTGCGGCCGTTGCACTTCGCGGGCGTGCTTCGATCTCGTTCGTGCTGCGGCGGCTTCGCGCGCGGAGTGCCTTGTCCGCTGCTTTTGCGTCACGGCGTCAGGCGGGCTGGGTGTGCTGCGCTCTTGTCGATGAAAAAGTGCATGGCGAGGCGCATGTCTCGGGCGAGCCGTGCGCGGACGTCGTCGACGCTGCACGGCCTCCCCCGTTTACGGGGGAGGATCTAGGAGGGGGACCGCGTCCAGCCCCCGGCGCCTCGAACCCGCCACCGCCCCGCCCCCCACTTTCCATCAAGGCACCGCCGTCTGCTCTCGCGAGAGCAGCGATCGACGAGAGCGGCGCAACCACAAGCCCCTTGTCCTCCGTCGCTGGGTTGCTCGGCGTCGGATCCATGGCCCGTTGGCGCAACGCGGGCCACCGGGCGCCCGCTCACTCGTCGTCACTCACCCGCCCGCGCTGAGCCTTGACGGCGCCGCGCCGGCTCTTGTCCTCGAGCCGGCGCCGCTTGCTGCCTTTGGTGGGCTTGGTGGCGCGGCGGGGCTTCGGCACCACCAGCGCCGCGCGCACCAGGGCCGCCAGCTTGGCGCGGGCGTCGTCCAGGTTCTGGTGCTGGTCGCGGGTCTTGTCGCTCACCACCAACAGGTCGCCCTCGTCGGTGAGCTTGCCGGCGAGCTTGTCCCACAGGCGCGCCTTGACGTCCCAGGGGAAGGCTTGGCTCGCGGCGAAGTGCCAGCGCACCAGCGCCTTCGACGACACCTTGTTGACGTTCTGCCCGCCGGCGCCGCCGGAGCGCGCGAAGCTCACCTCGAGCTCGTGCGCGGGGATGGTGAAGCGCTCGTTGATGGCGAGGGGCATGATGGACTCGGGCGCCGGGGGACGATATGCACTGCATGATGACCGACGAGGTGCTGTGGAGCCAAGCGGGGACCGAGAAGCACCGCCGCATCCTCGACGCCGCGCTCGAGATGTTCGCCGAGCAGGGCTACGCGGGCACGGCCACGAGCGAGATCGCGAAGAAGGCCGGCGTGTCGGAGGCGGCCATCTTTCGGCACTACAAGACCAAGAAGGATCTCTTGATCGGCGTGGTGGCGCCCATCTTGCGCGTGGTGGCGCCCGCCCTCGTCGCCGACGTCAAGGAGATCATGACCCGGCGCTACGCGGACCTGCCGGCGTTCCTCGCGGCGCTGGTGCGCGACCGCACGGGCTTCGTGCGTCGCCACCACCGCGTCTTGCGCATCGCGCTGCAGGAGCTGCCGTTCCATCCCGAGGTCCGCGCCATCGTCGACGAGGTCTTCGTGCGCGACATCTTCCCGCATGCCAGCGAGACCATCGCCGACCTGCAGCGGCGCGGCGAGATGATGACGCTGGCACCCGAGCTGGTGATGCGCACCATCATCAGCCTCACCGCCGGCTTCGCCGTGCACCGCTACTTCCTGCGCCTCGGCGAGCCCTTCGACGAGGCTGGCGAGCAGGAGCTGCTCATCCGCCTGCTCACGAAGGCGCTCGGCCCCGAGCCCTGACCGTCGTCAGTAGAAGTTCTGCACCGCCCAGGTGCCGTTGTTCCCGGAATAGAAGCCGCACGCCACGTGGGTCAGCTCGGTGCTCGCCATGTGCAAGTAGTGACCGTGGGCCCAGAAGTTCGCCCCCGGTCCTTCGTCCCACATCATCTGCAGGCAGCCGTCGATGACGTCGCCGACGCTGCCCCAGCCCGGGCACTCGTTCTGACCGTAGCCCCACTCGCACAGCCCGCGGTTGGCGGCCCCGTGCGCTTGGCCGCTGTCGTGGTCGGCCTCGGCCATGCGATCGGCGCAGTCTTCGCCGCCCGTCCAGCGCGACAGCGGCGGCAGGCATTGGCACTCGGCGCGGAACTGGTTGATGCGCGCCACGCAGTCTTGGTGGGGATCGCCCGTGGAGGACGGCGGCGTGGGCTCGCAGCCGTCGAGGGGCAGGTCGAGGGGGCCGTTGGCGCAGTGCGCGGGCAAATCGTCGTCGGGCGGATCGTCGCTCGGGTCGTCGGGGGGATCGTCGCTCGGGTCGTCGGGGGGATCGTCGCTCGGGTCGTCGGGGGGATCGTCGCTCGGGTCGTCGGGCGGGTCGTCGCTCGGATCGCCGGGCGGGTCGGAGCCCGGGTGGTCGTCGTCGTCGCTGTCGTGGTCGTCGTCGGGCGCGCGCTCCTCGGGGTCGTCGGTGGGCGCGCGCCGCGTGTGGGCGTGGTCGCCGCCGATGGGCGTACAAGCGCAGCACAGCGCCGCGTACGCGGCGAGCATGCAGGTTCGCATCTCGTCCTCCCGCGGCCACTATGGAGAGGGCGCGCGCGAGGCGCTTCGGGTGATCGCCCTCGTCCCAACGTCGGACGGCGTGGCGTGTCCAACGCCAGGCCGGCCCGTGGCGTGTGGCTGGCCTCGGGTGGGTCGCGGTGAAGCCCCGTGCGCGTCGCAGAGGAGCTTCGTGAGTGTCCGTGACCAAGAACTGGGGCTTGTCGCTGCGCCGTCGTCGTCGGTCGCTGCTCACGCGTGAGCACGCGGCGGTGCCTTCGTGGAGGGCGGCGTAGTTGCGGGTTCGGAGGTCGGGGGTGATGGCGCGGTCCCCCTCCTAGATCCTCCCCCGTAAACGGGGGAGGCCGTGCTTGGTCGACGACTGCCGCGCAGGCTGCCGACCGGTACGCACGTCACCTCTCGGTGTTCTTTGTCGACAAGAATGAGGACGCCCAGAAACCATGAGCTCGAACAGCTCCAGGGGATGCCACGACCGCGCCCGAACCAACCCGGACTCGGCACGACCTCCCCCGTTTACGGGGGAGGATCTAGGAGGGGGACCGCGTCCATCCCTCGGACGCCGCACCTCTCGGTGTTCTTTGTCGACAAGAATGAGGACGCCCAGAAACCATGAGCTCGAACAGCTCCAGGGGATGCCACGACCGCGCCCGAACCAACCCGGACTCGGCACGACCTCCCCCGTTTACGGGGGAGGATCTAGGAGGGGGACCGCGTCCATCCCTCGGACGCCGCAAACCCGCCACACCCCGAACCCTCATCAGGCCACCGCCGCGTGCTCACGCGTGAGCAGCGACCGACGACGACGGAGAGACAACAAGCCCCAGCCAGTTCTTCTTCTTCTTCTTCTTCTTCTTCTTCTTCTTCTTCTTCTTCTTCTTCTTCT
>CAZONM010000081.1:0-17239 GCA_964580865.1 uncultured Myxococcales bacterium
GGCGAGGGCGAGGGCGAGGGCGAGGGCGAGGGCGAGGGCGAGGGCGAGGGCGAGCCCGTCTTCACCAGCTGCGACGACGCGCGCGCCAATGATCCCGGCGTGGCGCGCGGCGCCTACTTGCTCCAGGGCGACGGCGGCACCGCGGTGCGGGCCTGGTGCGAGCACGAGATCGACGGCGGCGGTTGGGTGCTGGTGGCGCGCTCCAACGCCAGCGCCTCGCCGTCGGATGACTTCGGTTGGCGCGAGCCCACGAGCGGCGTCGCGCCCGACGACGGCACGCAGATCTACGTGCTCGACGTCGAGGACCTCAACCTGGTCGCCGACGAGGTCCTGGTGGTGTCGGGCGACGACCCGGCGGCCCCCGGGAGCCAGCGCTTCGTCAATTCCTACGACGATGATCTGCTCCACGGCGACGCGCGCACCGAGTACGTCCGCCGCTTCTCGAGCAGAGTGGTCGCGACCACCTGCAGTGGCCTGACGCAGGGGCCCACCGTCTTCCAGGGCGGCGGCTGCACCAACGAGAACGACCTGTTCTCGTTTGACAGCTCGGCGGCGGCGAATTGCGGCGCCAGCGGCCTGTTCGCCAACGGCTTCACCGCCGGCGACACGCCGGGCGACGCTGGCGCCTGCATCCACAGCGGCCTGCTCGAGGGCGAGCAGGGCATGCTCTACGCGCGCGAGCGCCAGGGCTGCGCGGCCGAGCGGCGTCGCCTCGGGGTCGCCGCGGTGACGGGCCCGCTCACGTACACGCCGCGCGGCGCGAGCAGCGATCTCACGGTGTGGTGCGAGCAGCGTTGGCAGGGCGGCGGCTGGACACTGGTGGCGCGCTCGGTGCCCGCCGGCGGCGCCGACCAGTTCGGCTGGTTCGCTCCCACCGGCAACGTCACCGACGACACCCGCCCCTACGCCCTCGACACCGTGCGCGCCAACGTGCGCGCGCGCGAGCTGCTCATCACCGGCATCGCCAACAACAAGGAGCCGAGCATCTGGCGCTACGTCTTTCGCTACGGCGACGACGTGCTGCACGGCGACTGGGACAACGCGCAGGTCGAGTTCGAGACCCGCTCCGTGGTCGGGAGCACCTGCTCCGAGGCCGGCGACAGCGTCACCAACCACAGTGACGCGCCCTACATGTTCGTCCATGCGGGCTGCAACGGCCGTGAGGGCGCGTTCTACCTGCGCGACCAAGATGGCACGTGCTTCGATGTCTTCGGCCTGTACGACGACGGCTTCGGGCTCAACACCATGGAGTGCATGGGCTCGGGCATGCTGAACGGTCTGCAGGGCATGATCTTCGCGCGCGCGGGCGCGCCGTGACGACGCCGTTCAGAAGAGCGTGAGCTGGGTCTTCTTGGACATCTCCCCGGCGCTGGCGGGGGGCGCAGCCGCCGCAGCCGGCGCGCCCTCCTCGGGCGCGCGCTCCGCTGGAGGCGCGAGCGCAGCCACGAGCTCGCCGAACTGCGCCTCCGAGAGCACCATGATGTCGGCGCCCTCGGCGCGGAGCTTCTCGGCCGCCTTCTGCTTGGTCGAGGGCGCGTCGCGACCGCTGCCGCCGACCACCAAATGCGTGAGCCCCTTGGTCACCGACGACGTCACCGAGGCGCCGAGCTGCACCACCTGGGCCTCGGCCGCCTTGCGATCGATCGAGAGCGCGCCCGTGAACACGAAGCTCTTGCCCGCGAGCGGGCCATCGGCGCGCTCGGCGGTCTCGGCGACCTCCACCTGCGCCGTCAGCTCGTCGAGCAGCGCACCGTTGGCGCGCAGGCCCTCCACGATCTGACGCGCGCTCAGCTCGCCGAAGCCCTTGAGCGCCGCGAGCTCGGCCACGGTGAGCGAGCGCACGCGCGCCAGCGAGTGGTAGCGCTCGGCGAGCGTGCGCGCGGCGCTCTTGCCCAAGCCCTCGATGCCCAGGCCGCGCAAGAGCGCGTCGAGCGGCAGCCGTCGCTTGGCCGCGATCTCGGCGACGATCTTGAGCGCGTTCTTCTCGCCGCACTTGTCGAGCGCGGCGAGGTCCTCGGCGCGCACGCGGTAGAGATCGGCGGGGCCGGTGAGCGTACCGCGCGCCACGGCCTCGTCCACGATGGCGTCGCCCAAGCCCTGGATGTCGGCCGCCGCCACGAAGTGCAGCAAGCGCCCCACGCGCGCGCGGTGGCAGCGATCAGGCGCGCCGCACAGCAAGAAGTCTCCCTCGACGCGAACGCCGCTCCCGCACGCGGGGCAGGTCGTCGGCGCCTCGATGACGTCGGTGCCCGGCGCGAGCACGCGCTCGACGTGCGGGATCACGCCGCCTCGCCGCACCATCGCCACGGAGGCACCCACGCGCAACCCGAGGCGCTCCACGTTGCCCTTGTGGTGCAGCGTGGCGCGCGTGACCGTGACGCCCGAGAGCACCACCGGGTCGACCAGCGCCACCGGCGTGATCGTGCCGGTGCGCGCCACGCTCCACTCGATGCCGCGCAGCACGCTCTGGCCCTCTTCGCCCTGGAACTTCCACGCCATGGCCCAGCGAGGGTGATGCGCGGTGACGCCGAGGCGCGCGTGCTCGCTCACGTCATCGGCCAGGAGCACCACGCCGTCGGTCTCGTAGGGCAGGTCCGCGCGCGCGGCGGAGAAGCGCTGCACCGCCTCGAACGCACCGTTGGTCGGCGCCACCTCGTGCGCCACCGGCGTGAAGCCGAGCGAGCGAGCGCGCGCGAGCCGGCCCGCCTGGCTCGCGTCCGTTGCCCCGCGCACGTCGTACGCGAGGAACGCCAAGCCAGCGGCGCGCGTCTGGTTCGGGTCCTTCTGGCGCAGCGCGCCCGCCGCCACGTTGCGCGGGTTGGCCTTGCCCTCGCGCCGGTGACGCTCGAATTCGCGGAGAGGCAGGTAGACCTCGCCGCGCACCTCGAGCGGCCCCTCGGCGACGCGCGCGGGGACGCCGCCAACGGCGCGCGCGTTGGCGGTGATGTCCTCCCCCTCGTCGCCGTCGCCGCGGGTGGCGGCCACTTCCAGAGTGCCAGAAGCATCGTAGCGCAGCGAGCACGCCAGGCCGTCCACCTTCGGCATCACCAGCACGGCCCCGCGCACCTCGTCGAGCCAGCGCGCGAGCGTTGGCTCGTCGTAGCACTTGTCGAGGGACAGCATGGGCTCGGCGTGGCGCACGGCCGCGCCCGCGCGCGGCGCCGGGCCCAGGTGGGCGAGCGCCGGGCTGTCGGGGCGCTGCGCCTGCAAACGGCGCGTGAGCGCGTCGAACTCGACGTCGCTGATCTCGGGCGCCGCGTGCTCCCAGTAGAGCGCGTTGTGGCGCGCCACCGCGCGCTCGAGCTCGTCGACCGTCACCGGCTCGATGGGCAGCGCCCCCGGAGGCTCTTCGTCGTCATCGCCGTCACCATCGGGCGAGTCGCCCGATAGGCTCGCCTCGTCCATGGTCGGGTCGTCGCTGACGCGGCCGATGGCCACCGTGGCGACGCGATGGCGCGGGCGCTCGATGTCGAAGAAGTCGAGCGAGCCGCCGAGCGCCGGGATGTCGCCGCCGGCGCGCGCCTCGCACAGCTTGCGCGCCAGCAGGTCGAGGTCGGCCGCGCGCTCCACGCCGTCGATCCAATGGCGCGCGAGCGCGTCGGCGCCGCCCAAGGCGCCTGCGATGGAGCCGGCGATGCACGCGATGGAGTCGCTGTCGCCCGAGGAATTGGCGCCGCGGATGATGCTCTCGTCGAAGTCGCCCTTGGCCTTGAGCACGCACCACAGCGCCGTTGCCACGGCCTCCTCGCCGATCCAGGCGCCGCCGAGGAGCTGGCAGACGTCGTCGTGGTCCTCGTGCAGGAGCGGCTCGATCTCGTCGAGGATCTGCACCATCTCCGACACGCCGACGCCGCGGGCGTCGGCCTCGTTGCTGCCGAGGTCGATGAGCACCTCGGGCGTGAGCTTCCGCACCATCGCCTTGGTGTAGGCGACCATGCCGTCGAGCCCCTTGCCCTTGCACGCCCACGCCACCGGCGCCGCCGCCGCCACGCCGGACGCGATACCAGTGGGGTGCGCGTGCGTCAGCGTGCTCTGCGCGGCGGCCACGCGCACCAGCGCGTCGTCGTTGTCGAAGAAGTAGAGCCCCACGGGCGCCGCGCGCATGGCGGCGCCGCAGCCCTTCGACTCCTTCACGCCCGCCGCCTTCCAGTGCACGCCGTGCGCGAGCTGGCGACAGCCCGCCAGGCACGTGCCGCCGGGCGCGCGGTTGTTGGATGGGTGCTGCGACCACGCGACGAACTCTTCGCCCATGACGCGCATGAGGTCATCGAGGCTCTGCTTGCCCGCCCGCGTCAGCGCGCGCGCGACCGCGATGGTCATCTGGGTGTCGTCGGTGAACGTGCCGGCGGCGTGATGGCCCGACGGCGCGAACGCGCGAATGCCGTCGGGGCCGAACTTGGCCCGGATCCGATCGATGCTGGCGATGAACTCGGTGGGATGCCCGAGGGCATCGCCGATGGCCAGCCCGAGCAACGAACCGCGGAAACGATCGACCAGCTCCATGGCCCCCTCCTCGACGATGCGCCCGGTGCCTTCTTAGGACCGCGCGAGCGCGCGCTGCAACAGGAGCCCGAGTTGCGCGCCGCGTCGTGCGTCGACCATGCGCACCCACGCGACCTTGCCGGCGAGGAAGCCGGCGAAGTCGGGGTGCTGCTCGCGGTTCTCTCGGGCGAGCCCGTGCTTGGCGCAGTTGTGCAGCGTCGCGCGTAGGCGTCGCCACTCATCGCGCGCGATGGACGTCTTGGTGTTGACCACCACGCCCGTGACCTCCTGACGGCGCCCGGCACGCATGACGCGCGTCTTGTCGGGGTGCACGACGAAGCCCTCGGCGGCGATCACGCGGCGCACCACCGCCAACAGCACGCCCGCGTCGACATCGTCGCCGGAGAAGGTGAGATCGTCGGCGTAGCGCGTGTACGAGAGCCCGCGCGCGCGCGCCACGCCGGCCAATCGCAGATCGAGGCGACGGCACAAGAGGTTCGTGATGGCCGGGCTGGTGCACGCGCCCTGGGGCAGCGCGCGCTCGCCGATGGCGACGTGGGTGCGGCGCTCGTCGTGCTCCACCAGCACGCGCGGCGGCTCGGTGCACAAGAGCGCCAACACCGTGGCCACGTGCTCGCCGTAGCCCATGGCGCCGAACAGCCCTTTGGTGCGCCGGAACGAGATCGTGGGGAAGAAGTCCTTCAGGTCGAGGTTCACCACCGTACGGTGCTTCACATGCGGTCGCGCGTTGGTGACGACGCTGTGCGCACGCACGAAGCCGTGGGCGTGCACCGACGGCGGCAGCTTATCGAGGATGGCCTCGAGCACCCAGCGCTGCGCGCGCGCCAGCTTCGCCTTGGGGGCCGAGATGTGGCGCTGGCCGCCCGCCTTCTTCGGGATGTCGTAGCGGTGGTAGTGGACCAGGGGCGCGCCGCGCCGGTGGTACGTGAGCCAGCGCAGCTCGGCGACCGGGATGCCGATGGCGGCGGCGACCGCGTTGCCGTCGACGAGCACGGGCAGGCCGAGCGCGCGCACGCGCGCCTCGTCGCAGCCGGTGTGCTCGAGCCCGCCCGACACCTCGAGGCCCAGGTGCACGAGGCTTGCGCGCTTCTTCTTGATGAAGGCCTCGCGCCGCTCGCGCGCGGCCTTGTCGCGCAAGAGCTTGCGCTCGGCCTTCTTCTTCCTGCTCTCCTCGATGCGACGCTGGTTCTCGGCCTTGAGCGCGGCCTCGGGGTCCTGCACCGCGAGCGCGACCTTGAGCAGGCGCGCGCGCTCGGCCTCGAGCGCCGCGCGCTCCTTGACCTCGTCGGGCGGATCTTCGGGCAGGCGCTCGCCCGAAGGCCAGAAGCCGTTCACCCGCATGCGCTCGACCACGACCCAGTCGGGGCGCGCCGAGATCCGCTCCCACAGCTTCTGCTTCTCGCTCTTCTCGGGCTTCTTGGTCGTGGCGTCGTCGGCCATGGCGGGTGCGTCGGGGCGCGGGAGGGCGGAGCGAGCGTGCAGTACGACCATGCTCAGGACGTGCTCGTTCCACTGAAGCGGCCCGCACTACCCTCGTAAGCGCCCGGGCCGCGGAGCGGCCGATCCAGCTGGGCGCTGAGGGTAGTGCGGGCCGCGGGTGAAGAACGGGCGCGTGACGAATGTCAGGCATTCCTGCATGCGCGGCGTAACGCCACGCGGTTGCTACCTGCGCACGCTCGCTCCGTCCTCTCGCGACCCAACAGCCTCCTTTCCCTCGCACGCCGTCATGCCCGCGGCCCGACGTCGTATGGCGTAACTGGTTTGGCGCTACGAACGCCGAGTACCGTCTTCGTGCTCCAGCGTGTCCATGTGCGCCAAGCGCAGCGCGAGCAGATGCTCGCACGGCCCCTTCGTCAACTGGTGGCTCGCGTACTGCCGGCACGTGCACGTGCCCTCGAGAATGCGTCCGTCGCCGTCGACGTGCAGCTGCGGGCGCACACGCTCACCGCCGGTGCCGCGCACCGAGCCCGACAGCTTGTAGCCAGTGGGCACGGGCCGGCGCGCGATCACACGCACGTTGTCGCTCGCGAACACCGCGCGCGCCGCCTGCTGCGCGGGGTTCTGGTCGGCCACCGCGTCGGCGAGCGCGCGCTGCGCCTCGTGGAGCGTGAAGTGATCGGAGAAGAGATCCCGGTGACGGTAGACGCCACCCGACAGGTCGATCATGGCGCGCCCGGTCTGACACAGGTACGACAGCGCGCTGCGCGTCTTCTCGAGGCCGAGGCCCGTGCGCGCCGCGAGCGCGTCGGCGCTGGCGAAGCGCGGCTCCTTGAGCGCGCCATAGACGGCGAACAGCTCCGCCGCGGTGGCGTCGAGGCGACGCGTCAACAGGTCGAACTTGGCGCCGCCAGACCAGTCGTTGTCGGTCCAGCCCGACAGACCGAGCACGAACGACAGCTCGCCGAGATCGAGGTGGTAGAAGCTCGGCATGCCGAGGCCCGCGAGGTGCACGGTCACGCGCCGCGCCACGGGGAGCAGGCGCGCCAGCGTCTTCAGGCGATCGCGACCCCACGTGCGCACCACCACGTCCTTGTCGCCGCGGTGCTTGGTCGAGAGCTCGATGGGCAGCTCCCAGGGCTCGAGCACGGCGCGGATGCGCCGCCCGGGCACGAGCTCCCAGCGCAGCGCGCGCGGCGACTCACGCGTCTTCTTGCGCATGAGCAGACGGACGACGTTGAACAGGTCGATGGGCGCCACCTCGAACGACGTCAGCGCCATCGCCATCGTCGACTGCACCTGGTGAAAGCCCTGCACCCAGCTCTCGGGTAGCTCGATCTTCTTCTCCTTGTGCACCCCCCCGCCGGCACCGCTCGTCGCCACCGTCAACCCGCCAGGCGCGATGTCGAACGCGGTCCTGCGGTAGCTGCGGATGCGATCGAGCTGCCGCGCGAGCGCCACGGAGAAGTCGATGTTGGTGGTGCCGCAGCGCTGCTCCGTGACGTCGGCGAACAGGGCCCTGCTCGCGCCCACGCGCGCGTAGCTCGACTCGTCGCGCGAGAACGCCTCGAAGAACACCTCGTCGGGGTGCACGGTGATGACCGGATCGAACAGGTAGTTGAGCTCGTACTGGTGCTGGTACGCCCACTCGAAGTAGCGCTGGCGCGCCGCGAGGAACGGCTTACGCCGTTCCTCGCGGCCGACGTCGAGCAGCGCCAGCCGCGACTCGATCTGCTCGAGCTCGACCTTGGCCGCGGCGCTCTTGGTCTTGAGCCCCAGCAGGAACTTGCGATCCTGGTCCGCGAGCCACGCCTTGAACGCGAGCCGGTCCTTCGGTTGATAGCGGAAGTCGGAGATGACGACGTGGTGCAGCGCCGCCATGGCGTCGCGGAACACCAGCGGTCGCCGCAGCTCGCCGCGGAAGAACGTCGCCTCGCGCAGCTGGTTGGTGGCCAGGCCCACGCGCCCCGACGACAGCCCGTGCTCAACGCCGCTCTCGCCCTGGTAGCGCGCGTCGACGATCACGCCGCGCCTCCCGTGGGCGAAACGCCCACCACGCGGATCGCGGTCGACGCCGACGGGAACGCCAGGGTGACGCGCGCGAGCGCCGCGAGCACGCGATCATGGTCGTCGCGGGTGCGGGTGCGCGCCACGTCGGCGAGGATCTGCGCCGCCAGCTCCGCCTGGTTCTCGTCTTGCTCACCGCGCTCGGCGAGGAAATCGATCACCCGCCGCTTGGCCGTGCGCTGCGGGCGCACGTCGAACAGCACCGCGCGAAACAGGCCCTCGCACTTGGCGAGCCGCACGTAGCCCGCGCGCAGGTGCGAGAGCGCCAGGTCCACCACCCAGGCGCGCATCAGCGGCGCCGGGTGCTGCGCCAGCCGGCCGAGCAGCTCGTGCACGTCGACGCCTCCGGCGTCGCCGCGCGCGAGCGCCGCGGTCAAGAGCGCCTGGGCCTTCCGCTGCACGTCGACGCGCGTGGAGTCGGCCAGGCCCACGAGCCCGTCGATGCCGAGCTCGGCGAGGTCGACCTTGTCGATGAGCGCCGCGAGCGCGCCGGGCTTGTGCGCCAACAGCGCCGCGCCCACCGACACCGCGGCGTCGCTCGCGGCCTGCACCAGCGCGAGGGCGCGGTCGATCGTACAGAGCGCTGCGGCCGTGGCCGCGAGCGCGCCGCGCAGCACCTCGGCGTAGCCCGCATGCGCGCCCTCCTCGCCCTCGGGAGTGGTCACACGCGCCAACAACGCCTCGGCGAGGGCGCGGCGCTCCGCCTCGCCCAGGGCCGGCAGCGCCGCGTTCACCAGGCGCGCCGCCGCGTCACGCGCCTCGCCGTGACGCGCCCCGAGGAACGCGATCGTCCATGCGTGGTCGCGCGTCCACACGCGCGCCGACTCGCCGAGCCACGTGAGCCCGTAATTGCGCACCAGGTCCTTCTGCGACTGCACCAGCTCGAGCACCAGGTCGAGGTCGGGCTTGGCCGCGTCGAAGCGCCGGCGCAGCTCGGTGAGGCCCAGATCGACGATCCGTTGATCGTCGGAGCCGAGGAGCGCCCCGACCTCCGCGTGGCTGGCCGCCGTCATCGCCTGCGGCACGCGCCGCGTAACGGCGTCGTAGGCGAAGCGCTGGGCCAACGTGTGGCGCGCGGCGCCGAGCACGCGCACGTAGGCGCGCGGCACCAGATCCCACAGCTCGGGGAACGCCTCCTCGCGCGTCCCCGCCGCTGCCACCGTTGCCTTGGGCTTGACCCGAAACGTCATGGCGCGCGGGTTGAACACGTAACGCGCCGATCGATCGAACAGGATGCGATGAAGTAGGTAGCTCCTGCCGGTGGCGGCTACCGGACCCTTGAGCACGTCGTCAGCGTCGGAATAAGGCGCCAGGAACGCGGCCGCCGCCAGCGCGTACTGCTCGGGCGCGTGGCGCGCGAGCGTGGTAAGCCAGCGCCACGCACGCCGCCGCAGGTACGCCACCGTGGCGCGGGAGAACACGCGAGTGGCACGGGTCTCGCCGTCGTAGCCGCTCTTGAGCGCCTCTTTGGTGCCCGTGGTGCCGCGGCTCGCGATCTCGAAGGCATGCGTGAGGCGGCCCAGCGCGTCGACGTCGTGGCGCAAGAGCGCGCGCTTCCACACGCTCTTGGCGTAGCGCCACACGTGCGGCTGCGTGAGCAGCGTGACGTCGTGCAAGAGCGCACCCAGGGCGGCGTCGCGGCAGCCGGGCTCGTCGAGCTCGTACAGCGTGTCGATGGCGAGCCCGCGCTCCTTGAGCGCCACGGCGGCGAGCGCGCTCTCGATGGTCGCGGTGGCGCCCGACGGCAGCGCGGCGCGCACACCCTCGGGCAAGCGCTCCAGGGCGAGCGCGCGGGTTGGGTCGAGGCCTTCGGTGTCACCAAGGCGCTTGAGCGCCTCCACACCCGAACGCCGGCGCGACAAGAGCTTGCGCTCGGCCTCCGCGCGCAGCGCGGGCAGCGCGCGCGCGTCGCCGATCATGCCGAGGGCATCGACCACCGTCGCGATGTCCTCGCGCGGTTTGTCGGTGAGGCGCACGAGCGCCTCCACCGCCGCCCGCTCCTTGCGCCACCCCAGGCGCAGCGCGGCGCGCGCGCGCGCCTTGGGGCTCTTGCCCTCGAGCGCGAGCAAGAGCTGGCCGAGGCCCGCGGCCACATAGCCCTCGGCAGCCAAGCCGGCGAGGATCTCGGCGTGCGCCGCTTCGGCCTCGGCGTCGGCGAGGGGCCCGAACATGCGCACGTCCACCAGGGCGCGCCGGTGCTTGCCGCGCGCCACCTGCAGCATCACGGCGTCGCCGCCGGCGCGCTCCCACGTCACCACGGCGAGGCGCTGCGCCGCCTTGGTGGGGTGGAACAGACGGATCAAGGGCGCGGCGTTCACCGCAGCCCTCGCGCGCGCGCCACCGCCGCTGCGTCAGTGGTCGTCGAAGTCGTCATCGTCGTCATCGTCATCGTCGTTATCGTCGGCGGCGCCGGGCTCATCGTCGTCGAGGTCATCGTCGTCCTCATCGGCGTCGTCGAAGTCATCGGCGTCGTCGTCGGACAGCGGCGTGGGCGCGGGCGCGTTCACCGCCGCGGTCTTCTTCTTCACGTCGGCCTTGCCGGCGCCGGTCTTCAGCTTGCCGCCGAACTCGCCCAGGTCGCCGAGGATCTCCTCCAGCGCGCGGCGCATCTCGCCGTAGTCGGTGAACTCCTTCTCGCGAAACAGGTTGTACGCCGTCCACATCAGGTCGGCGCAGATCTCCACGGGCGTGCGCCCGGTGGCGGCACCCAGGCCCGGCAGCGCGATGGAGCGGATCTGCCCGCCGTGCTCGGCGTTGTGCATGTGCACGGCCTGGAAGGCCGCACAGCACGCGAGCGCCACGTTCAAGGTGGCGCTGATGTCGTCGGACGAGCCCACCATGGTGGGCGTGGAGATGAGGAAGCGCGGCTGATCGCGCCCCGTCGGCACGCACGTGGCCGTGCCCACCGGCATGGTGCCGCCGTAGCGCCGCTTGACCTCGCCCTGCACGGCCTTCTCGATGGCCGCCCCGAGGTTCTTCTTGATGACCGCGTCGAGGCCGCCGTCCATCGACGCCTTGGCGTTGGTGGGCGTCACCCACGCGCTCACCGGCTGATCGAGCATCGAGCCCTGCACGATGTCGACCTCGGGGTTCTCCTCGAACGAGTCGCGCCAGGCCGCGATCATCTTCGGGTTGATGTCGGTCAGCACCACTCGCACCAGCATGGCCGCTCCTCCGCTGCACGCGCTCGGGCCTACGCCCGGAACTCCACCAGGTACTCGAGCCGCTGCTGCGGCGTGCGATAGACCACGTACTCGTCGTCCTCGAACTGCGTGGGCGCGCCCTTGACGTTGCGCACGCCGTGGCACGAGTCGAAGCCCGCAGGCGGCCCGTCGAGGCCGTAGGTGATCTTGGTGAAGTCCTTCACCCGACCGAGCGCCACGCGCGCGATGCTCATGAAGCGCGTCTTGCGCGGGCCGCTGCCGGGCGTTGTGTAGAACGACGCCGTGCACGCCGCGTCGCCGAAGTAGATGCCGTTACCGAGCCACCCCGCGTCGGTGCGGTTGACGCCCATGGAGACGACGATCTTCGGCAACACGATGCCGCGCGACAGGATGCCCACCCAGTTCTTGATGCGGCTGCCGTGAAACAGCATGCGCTCGTTGCCCACCTTGGTGTCGAACGCGTCCCACTCGTGCGTGCGGCGCAGGCGGTACACGTTCTGCACCTTGATGTTCTTCGACTTGATCTGGCTCTTGAGCACGTGCGCTTCCCACTCGCGAAACTCGGGCGCCGCGCTCGGGATGTGCTCGATGGTGCAGCCGAGCGCGCGGTATTGGTCGTCGACCTTGTTGTCGAACAGCACGCTGCCCTGCTCGCCGTTCACGGCCAGCATGTCCTTCATCAGCTGCAGCGTCTCTTGCTTGGCGCTGATCTCCGCGAGCGTGTCGATGACGGCGGCCGCGATGGCCTCGCGCGTGCGCCCGATGCGGTGCGGGATCGCGGTGTAGAAGTCGCCCGACAGGTCCTCGAAGGCGCTCGGTGAGCCCTTGTTCGACGTGAACAGCCGGTAGATCTCGTCGAGCACCGCCACGCCCTTGTCGAGCTGGCCCACGGTGAGGATGCCGAGCGGCGTCTCGATGCCGTTGGCCGTGATCTCGGCCGCCACCGTCGACGTGAGCGCGTTGGTTGCCTCGGCGTAGATGTAGCGCACGAGCTCCTGGATGCCCTCGGGCAGCGCGCTCGGCTTCGGCGCCGGCGGCGCCGCGCCCTCGTCGCCCTTGATCTTCGCGAGCGTCTTGTCGTCAACGTGGCCGGAGCTCTGGCCGCGCGCCTTGGCGCTGCCGATCTTCGACGACGCCAGGCTCACCTCCTGGTAGCCCTTGGCGGGCGAGGTCTTCTCGCGAAGGATGCGGTCATACTCGCGCTGCGCCTCGGGCAGCGACGAAAAGAAGCGGCTCTCCTTGGCCCCCGCCTCGGGGTCGCGCTCGAGGTCGTCGGTGCGCCCGTAGTGCGTGAACACGCGGTACTGGTCGGCGCCCTTGTGCAGCTCGATGCCGTAGTACTTGTTGTTGTTGTTCTTCAGGTCCGTCACCTGCAGGACGGCGCGCTTCACGATGTCGAAGTCGGCCGAGAACGGCGGCGCACCCGGATCATTGAGCTTCCACGCCTTCACGCTCGCCATCGCGCCCTCCAACGACCCCACCGCCCGGGGGCGCCGCACCCTACGTCCGCGCGCGGATCGCGGGCAATGCGCGAGGTGCGCGCGCTGTGTCGGACCTCACGGCCGGACCTCGCGGTCGGCGGACGGCGCCGCGCGTCACTCGCGCACGACGAAGCGGCGCGCGTGAAACAGCGCGGCCACCGTCTTGGCGTCGGTGAGCTCGTTGCGCGCCACCATGGCCTCGCAGTCATCGAACGTGAAGGTGCGCACCTCGTTGATGACCTCGTCGTGGTCGCGCGCCGCCGTGCGCGGCGACAGGCCCGTGGCCACGAACACGTGGATCTTCTCGTCGGCATAGCCGGGCGCGTTGAAGACGTAGCCGGCGTGGTGGTACGTCGTCGCCTCCAAGCCCGCCTCCTCCGCCAGCTCGCGGCGCGCGCACGAGAGCGGCTCCTCGCCCGGCTCGAGCGTGCCGGCGGGGCACTCCCACAGCCAGCCGCCGGCGCAGTGGCGGTATTGACGGATGAGCGTGACCCGATCGCCGTCGAGCGGCACCACCAGCGCGGCCCCGGGGTGCCGGATGACGTCGAGGGTGACGGTCACGCCCGATGGCAAGGTGACCTCCTCGGTGCCCACGTCGATGACCCGCCCGCGAAAGATGTGCTTCCTCATGGTGCTCCCGATGACAAGGCGAGGCGCGCCCGCAGACCGGCAAGGTCGCACAGCTCGCCCACGAAGGCATCGCCGGCGTCGATGAAGCGCGGCAAGAGGTGGCGCCCGTCGACGTCGAGGATGGGAGGCCACGGCGGGAAGGGCGCGCGCTCGCGGCCGTCGGGCCCGCGCATGTGCCGGCGATCCGACGAGAACACGCGCAGCAGCTCGGCGGCGTCCACCACGCGAAAGCGCGGCGCCAGCTCCGGCGGCGCGGCCTCGAAGCTGCCGCTGATCCACGCGGCGGCCTCCACGGGCATGCCCAGGGTGCTGTCGTGGTCCCAGACCAGCCAGCCACCGGTCGACGACGGCCGCTCGAGCAGCACCACGTGGTAGTCCCACACCACGAACGGCGCGGCACCGGCGGCCCGCTGACGCCACACCGCCACCGTGGGACAAGTAGGATCGGACCCCAGCACGAAGAGCGCGCGGCGCTCGCCGGGCAGGCCCGCGCGCTCGTGCGCGAGCTGCCAGACGTTCTCCTCGCAGAAGTACGGCGCGTATCGCACGATCCGCTCCTTGGTACTTCGATGTCGAGGAGCTGACCAGCAGCCCCCTGTGACGCCTCCGCGCGCTCGACCGGCCGGCACCGCCGCGACCACCGGCGCGAAGCGCGCGCGGGGCGGGGAGCGTGTTCCGGGTCGAGACCACGCGCTGGCCGCGTAGCGATCCGTGCTAAGAAGCTGGCCATGGCGTCGAAGCGGCGGCAGCACTCCGGCGAAGAAGAGGCCACCGCCATCGACATGCGCGAGGCGTCCAGCAAGCTGCATGCCGCGCCCAAGAAGAAGGTGCTGGCCTCGCCCACCGCACCCACCCGCAAGGCGCACATCACCTCGGAGGAGCCCGAGCCGCTGCACGCCGGCGACAGCTCCGACGAAGAGAACACCGAGTTCCTGGCGCGCCCGGCGTCGTCGGCCCGATCGGCGGGCGAGGACTCGCGCACCATGGCAGTGCCCCGCCCCGCCGGCGCCGCGCCCGCGCCGGCCCCCCTGCCAGCGCCCCTGCCGCCGCCCATGCCCGCGCCGGCCATGGCGGCCGCGCTGCCCAAGGCGCCGCGACCGTTGCCCGGCCGCGACGCCGTCACCGAGGCGCACCCCGTGGGCACGAGCCCCACGGCGCCGCGCATCACGCGCATCTTCATGTCGCCCGACGCACAGGGCCAGCGACGCCCCACGCCCGAGGAGCTGGCGCGGCACGTGGCCGACTTCGACGACGAGCGCACCGCGCCCTCGGACCCAGCTGTGATCCCGCCGCCGCCGCGCGCGCCGACGGTGCTGGCAGCCAATGGCCCCACCTCCGACGCCACCGAGCCGCCGGCCCCCGAGCCCCCGCCGCCCGAGCCGCCGCCGCGCGCGCGCACCGCGCGCAACATCATCGGCTCGAGCGCCACCGGCACCAGCGCCGAGACCCTCGAGGCCGAGCCCGCCGACGGCATGCTGATCGTCGACGTGCCGGCGGGCGCCGTGGTGTTCGTCGACGGCGTCGAGCGCGGCCGCGGCCCCTCGCTGCGCGTGCGCGAGCTCGACCGCTACGCCAAGCACGCCGTGCGCATCCACGCCGACGGCTACGCGCCGTGGAAGGGCACCGTCAGCCTCGACGGGCGCGTGGCCGCGAAGGTGCGTCCGAACCTCAGGGCGCGCGGCCGCTGAGCGCGAGCGCGGGCGCCAGGCGCGCCGCCGCCAACAGCGTCATCTCGCACGCCCGCTGCACCTCGCCGTCGTCGACGCCGCGCTCGTGATCGAGGCCGCACAGGTGCGCGATGCCGTGCGCCACCAGCGCCGCGACCTCCTCGTCGAGGCCGTGGCCGAGGGCGCGCGCTTGGCGCCGCGCCGTGTCGACCGAGATCACCACGTCCCCGAGCAGGTGCTCGGCGCCTGCTACCGGCTCGCCCTCGTGGGCCGCGAAGCTGAGCACGTCGGTGGGCCGGTCCTTCGCGCGCCACGCGCGGTTGAGCGCGCGCATCTCGAGGTCGTGCACGAACACGAGCCCCACGTCGAGCTCGCCGGTGCGCGCGGCGCGAAAGACGCGGCGCGCGGCGCGCACGGCGGCGCGCTGATCGGCGCGCAACAGGCGACGCCCCGACACGAGCAAGCGACCCGTCGACGGCGCGGCGGCGGAGGTCGCGCGCCGGCCGCGCGGTCTTGGGGCTCCAGGGGCGGTCACCGGTGCGTTCTCCTGGCGGTGCGGGGCCGAGCGGCTCACCGCCGAGCCACGATAGCAGCGTCGAACGCGCACCGGCAGTAGCGGTGGCGCTCGGCGCCGCGCTGGCGTCCATCGCTGCTCATCAACCGCGCGCATCGCGCGGCCGTCACTCCTGCTCCGCCCGGTGCAGGCGCAAGAGCGCGCGCGTCAGCGCCTCGCGCGCCACGGTCAGATCGCGCAGCGACAGGTCACACTCGCCCAGCGTGTCGTCGTCGACCGCGCGGGCGAACAGCGCGTCCACCAGGCTGCGCAGGCGCGCCGGCGTCGGATCGCTCAGGCTGCGCGACGCGCCCTCGACCTGATCCGCCAGCATCACCAGCGCGGCCTCCTTGCTCCTCGGCGGGCGCCCCAGGTAGCGGAAGGGCTGCTCGTCGAACGCGCCCACCTCCTCGGCCGCCGAGCGCGCCTTGGCGGCGAAGCTCTCCATCAGGTTGTCGGCGTGGTGGTCCGCGATGCCCGCGATGACGGCGCGCGGCAGCCCGGCCTCGTGCGCCATCTTGACGCCGTCGGCGACGTGGGCGCGCAGCACGCGCGCGCTCTCCTCGGGCGGCATGCGATCGTGCGGGTTGTCGCCCTTCTGGTTCTCCGAGAACATCAGCGGCTGCTTGATCTTCCCCACGTCGTGGTAGAGGGCCATGGTGCGCGCCAGCAGTGGGCTCGCGCCCACGGCGCGCGCCGCCGCCTCCGCCAGCTCGGCGGCGCGCACGCTGTGGTGCCAAGTGCCCGGCGCGTGCACCACCAGGTCCTTGAGCAGCGGGCGGTTGAGGTCGGCCAGCCGATAGAGCCGCTGCTCGGTGACGTAGCCGAACGCCAGCTCCACGAGCGGCACCACCACGAGCAACAGCGCGCCCGACAGCGCGCCGCCCGCCACCGCCGCCGCCGCCAGCCAGACGAGGTCGCGACCGGCGCCGGCGCCGCGAAACAGCTCCAGGGCCACCGCCGTCAGCGCGCCCACCAGGCCGGCGCCCACACCGGCGAGCACCATCGATCCGCGTCGCTCGGTGCGCGACACGCCCGCGGCGCCGGTGAGCGACGTGGCCACCGCGACCACGGCGAAGTGGATGCCCGGCTCCACCACCACGCCGCCGATGAGGGCCACCACGAGCGCGAACAACAGCGACACGTCGGGCGGCAGCGTCAAGCGCACGGTCATAGCGCCGAGCGCCACGGGCACCGCCAAAAAGATGGCGGCCGTCGACAGCCCCGGGAGGGTCGCTTGCGCCAACGGCGTGAGCGCGTCGGCCAGCACGATGCCGAACAGCTCCATCAACAAGAGCACGGCCAAGAACGTGAGGTCGCGTAGCCGCAATGTGCGTCGAAAGACGCGCAGCGCGCCGAACAGGTACACGACCAAGCACACCAGCGCGACGAACGCCGCGGTGCCGAACAGGGCGCTGGTGCGCAGGTTGTCGGCCTGCTGCACGGCCATGGCCTGCGCTAGCAGGCGGTGACGCGGCGTGATGACCTCGCCGGGGCGCAGCACCAGCTCGCCGCGCCGCGCGCGCACCACCACGGGCGGCACGGCCTCGGCCTCCAGGCGCCGACGTCGATCGCTCTCGGCGGCGTTGTACGACAGCGTGGGGCGCACCAGCGGGCCGGCGAGCTCGCCGCTGAGCGCGGCGTCGCCCGGCGCGCTGGGCGCCAGCTCGGCCAGGTCTTGCTCGACGGCCGCCGCCACGGCGGCGCGCGCGGCGCCGACGTCCTGGATGCCCTGGG
>CAZONM010000082.1:0-17226 GCA_964580865.1 uncultured Myxococcales bacterium
GCCGCGCTCGGCGCGGCTCCGGCGCTCGCGCAGTCGCGCGGCGGCGGTGCGCCGGCCTCCGCCGCCGACGCGCCCTCGAGCCCGGTGAGCGGCGCGCCGCGCGGCACCACCGGCCTCGCGGGCCTGCGCCCGCTCGATGTGCCGCCGCTCATCACGCTGGCACAGGCGTTCTCGTTGGCCTCGACGGGAAACACCGACCTGCGCGTGGCCGCGGCCCAGCTCGCCGCCAGCAAGGCGAACCTCACGAAGGCGTGGGCCGTGCTCCTGCCCAACATCAGCCTGGGCGCCAACTACACCTTCAACTACCCCGATCAGACCGCGCTGTTCGGCGATCCCGCGCAGTACGAGCAACAAGCCCTGCTGTTCAACTCCATCGCCGACATCACGGAGCAGTCGGCGGCCATGAACCCCGATCCCCTGGCGCAGCGCGCGGCCGTCGAGCGCGCCGCCGAGCTGCGCAAGGCCGCCGATGACATCGCGCACACCGAGCCCATGGAGATCGCGCTCGCGCCGCCCCACCTGGTCGAGGGCAGCCTCACCTTCGCCATGCCCCTGTTCAACGGGCGCGCCTTCCCGCTCCTGCAGAACGCGTACGCGGGCGTGGAGCTCACGCGCCTGTCGGTGGAGCAGGCGCGCGCCAGCGTGCTGTGGGGGACGGCGCAGGCATACCTGCAGGCCGTGGCCACCAAGAGCATCGTGGCCATCACCGACGAGCAGGTGGCCTCGAGCAAGCGTCACCTGGGGCTCGCCGTGCAGCGCCACCAACAGGGGCTCATCACCGACCTCGCGCTCGAGCGCGCCGACCTCGAGGTGCGGAAGGCCGAGCAGCAGGCGCGCCAAGCGCGCGCCGGCCTGCGCGCCGCCAAGGCCGCGCTGGCAGGCATCATCGGGCGCACCGACGACTTCGAGGTGGAGGCGCCCGCGCCCGTCGACGCGCTCGAGCTCGGCGCCGCGCACGAGCAGCTGCTGGCGCGCGCGTGGGCGCAGCGCCTCGATCTGCGCGTGCAGAAACAGAGCCTGGCGCTGGCCGAGCGCAGCCGCGCCGAGGCGTGGATGCGCTTCTTGCCGAGCTTTCAGCTGGTGGCGCAGGGGCGCTACTCGTCGAACACGTCGGGGTTCAGCTCGCAGCCCTTGGCGGGCGCCGTCATGGTGCAGGGCACGCTGCCCATCTACGACGGCGGCATGACGCCGGGCTCCATCGCCGAGGCCGACGCGAAGGTGGGCGCCGAGCTGTTGCGCGTGCGCCAGCTCGAGCAGACCATCGAGCGCGAGCTGCGCGGCACGCTCGACGACCTGGCGCTCAAGAGCGACAACGTCGGCACCACCGCGAGCCTGGCGCAGCTCGCGCGCAAGCAGGCGGCCTCCGCCGAGGACCTGTACGCGCAGGGCGTGATGACCGAGACCGACCTGCGTGACGCGCGCCTGGGGCAGTTCGCCGCCGACGTCGACGCCACGCGCGCGCGCTTGGAGCTCGAGACCGCGCGGCTGGGCCTGGCCCACGCGCTGGGCGAGCTCACCAAGGCCGCCCACGCCGAGGGTGCGGTGCTCGCCCCGGTCAGCGACGAGGAGCGCGCGCAGGCGGCGGCGAGCATGGACCGCGTACCGGACTGACGCGCAGCTACTCGCTGCACACCACCTTGCCGAACGCCGCCTGGCACACGCCGTTCGGCGTGCGCGCGCAGCGCACGTCGCCGTAGCCCGACTGACAGCCGTAGCCGCACGCGGTCTTGCCGTAGGCGGTGTGGCACGTCATGGCGGGCGCGTTCGGATCCGCGAGCACCCAGCGCGGCGGGTCATCGCAGGTGATCGCGCCGAACGCCACCTCGCACGCGCCCAGGTGCGTGCGCGCGCACTTCACGTCGCCGAACGCGGCCTGGCAGTGGTAGCCGCACGCGGTCTTGCCGAACGCGCTCCGGCAATCTTGCGGCGGCGCGTCCACCGGCACGCGGCCCGTGCGCGCGCGCCACCGATCGCCGCGGTGGTTCGGCCCGCGCCACCCGGCGCCGTCGTGGCGCGCGGGCGCGCTGCACACGACGTCGCCGAACGCGGCCTTGCACACGCCGCCGGGCTCGGGCGCGCAGCGCACCTTGCCGAAGGCCGCGGTGCAGTCGAAGCCGCACGCGATCTCGCCGAAGGCTGCCTTACAGGTGCCCTCGGGGTGCTCGGCGCACTTCACATCGCCGAACGCGGCCAAGCAGTGGTAGCCGCACGCGGTCTTGCCGAAGGCCGACGTGCACTCTTGCGCCTGAGCGCTCAGCTGCAGCGACGTCAGCACCACCAGGACGAGCATGGTCGACCTCCGGGAACGGGTGGGCTGCCGCTCCGACGCCGCGGGCGCAAAGGGGCTTCACGTGATCTGGGTCGCGCGCGAGGTGTCAGGCCGCGCTGTCACCGAGCCCCGCCCTCGCCCTTCTCGAGCACCACGCGCCGGTAGTACTCGCCGCGCGGCACGTCGCTGGCGCGGGCAGCGTCACGCTCGCGCTCGACCGCCTCGACGAAGCGCTCGAGGGGCTGCGCGCCCACGAGCACGCGGCCGTTGACGAAGAACGTGGGCGTGCCGCGGGCGCCAAAGCGCTCCGCCAGGCGCTGGTCCTCGGTGACCCGAGCGCGGGCGCGCTCGCTCGCGAGGCAGCGCTCGAAGGGCGCGCGCGAAACACCGTTGAGCCCAAGCACGATCGAGGCGGGCGTCTCCTGCCCGGACAGCTCGCGCTGGCGCTCGAACAGCCGATCGTGCGCGGGCCAGAACAGGCCCTGCTCACCCGCGCACTCGGCGGCCACGGCCGCGTCGAAGGCGGCGCGGTGAAACGGGAGCGGGTTGTGCTGCACCACCACGCGCACGTCCTCGGGGTAGCGCTCGCGCAGCGCGGCCAGCGTGGCCTCGGCGCGGCCGCAGAATGGGCATTGGTAGTCGGTGAAGGTCACGATGGTCACGGGCGCGTCAGCCGGCCCGCGCACTTGCGCGTCGCCCACGGGCACGGCGTACACCGTGGCGGGGTCGGTCTCGCCAGGCCGCGCGGGCGCGGGCGGCGCGGGCGGGGCCTCGTCGCAGCGCGTCAGCGAGTCGAGGTCGCTGCGCAGGGACGCGAGCTCACGCTCCACCTGCTGCGCGCGCGCGTTGTCTTGGATCACGTGGTGGGCGACGAGGAACGCGGAGCCGCCGATGGCGGCGACCAGCGTGACGGTCCAGGCGAGGGTGCGCAGCATGAGGCCTCCGGTGCACGACGGGCACCGGTGGCAACGCGCGAGGGCGCGCGGCGGTTCCCCGAGCGTGGATCAGCGGGGCGACGCGCGCATGCGCCGACGATCGTGCGCGCTATGGCGCGGCGCTGATGTCTTCCGGCGCCAGGCCCGCGTCGCTCTCGAGCACGCCGAGCGCCTCGAGGGGCGCCACGGCGTCGTCGGCGACCGTGACGGTGAGCGGTGCTGCCACCACGCAGGTGGTACCGCCGTCGAGCGCCAGCGCGGCGTGGTGCGGCACCATGACGGGGTCGAGCGTGATGGCGCCGCTGCGCGCGGGCACCTTGATGACCAGCGCGCCGTCGGCGGGCGTGATCGCCTCGGTGACGCCGTACAGGATCGCGCCGCCGTCCCGGGTCAGCGTGATCGAGGGGTAGGTGTCGGCGTCGAGCAGGTCGTTCACCGGGTTGTCGTGGCCGCCGACGGTGAACGCCCACTGCACCAGGCCCGCCGAGTCGAGGCCGGCGAGGTACCAGTCGTGGGTGGCCTGTGGTCCCGACCAATTACCTGCCACGAGGAAGCCCGAGGTGGGCAGCTCCACCATCGACGTGAGCGTGGGGCCGAGCTGCGCGTCGTCGCCGGAGCGGTGGCTGGCGGAGAACGGCACGGCGCCGTCGGGCTTGATGCGCGCCACCACGCTCTCGTAGCCCCAGGCGAGGACGGCGCCGCCCACCAACACGTCGCCGTTTTGCGCGCGCTGCGCGGTGGTGAGCCACACGCGGTTCTCTGACGCGTCGTTGCAGTCTTGCGCCACCAGGTGCGTGGCCCAGAGGAGCGCGCCCTGCCCGTCGATGCGCACGGCCGCGCCCTTCTCGAGCGAGCCCGCCACCTCGTAGGTGTCGCCGATGAGGGTCACGCCGCCGCCGTCGGCCACCAGCGCGCGCGTCGAGAGGTTGAGCCCGGGCGCCGTGATGCGCCGCGACCACGTGACGGCGCCGTACCGATCGAGGCGCAAGAGCCAGGTGTCGTGCAGGTAGCCCTCGCTGTAGCTCTCGCCCACGTGCCCCACGAGGTAGAAGCCGTGCTCGCCGTCCTCCACGAGGTCGGTGAAGCGCAGCCACACCTCCTTGAAGGGCTCCTTGAGGAAGCGGCGCGACCACAGGAGGTTGCCCGCGAGGTCGAGGCGCAGGAGGGTGTAGGGGTAGGCCGCGACGAGCATGGTGCCGTCGCTCATGGGCGCGGCGCGAGAGAGCAGGAGCTTCGGCTCGCCCAGGTCGGGCCAGAAGTCGACGTCGGCGGTGTAGCGCTTGGCCCACGCGAGGGAGCCGTCGGGGTTCATCGACGCGAGCGCGTCGTTGTCGGAGCCGAGCATCCAGAAGCGGCCGTCGACGGTGGGCACGAGCGCGCTCCACTCCACCTGCGCGCCCGGGTCTTCGATGGGCATGCCGTCGACGGTGCCGGGGAAGACGCGCGCGAAGCGCGTGAACTGCGGATCCTGAAAGGCGGCCAGATCGGAGCTGCCCGCGGTCGCCGACGGCGCACCGTCGTTGGGCAGCGGCAGGCAGTCGCCGGCGTCGAGCTCGTGCTCGGTGACGCCGAAGTCGATGCCGTCGTCGATGAGGGTGAAGCCCGGCAGGCCCTTGAAGCCGACGAACACACCCACGCGGCCGGTCACCAGGCCGACGAGCCGGTAGCAGGGGTCGACATCGCGATCGACCTCGAGGCGCGCGCCCACCGCCAGCGACGCCGTGGGGCCGATGACGTTGTAGAGCAGCACCGAGAGCTTCGGTCCCACGGTGAACGAGGTGTTGGCCGCCAGCACCGCGTCGACGCTGCCGGCGCTGAACTCGAAGTCGAGGTCGGGCTCGTCGACGTCGGGGCCGGTGAAGGTGGAGTACGAGAAGCCGCCCGACGCGGTGGCGCCGCCGTGGAGGTCGAAGGAGAACTGGCTCGTGCCTTCGCCGTGAAACGTGGCCTCGACGTCGACGGACGGGAAGAACGCCAGCGGCGGATAGACGATCGGCGGCAGGATGTCGTGGTGATAGACGGGCAGCTTGGCGTCGTAGCCGAGGAACGACACGCCCTGCAGCGCCAGGTCGGCGTCGGCGCCGGCGCTGAACGACAGTCCCGTCTTCACCTCGGGCAGGAAGTCTTCGGGGTCGCACGAGAAGTCGAGCGTGATCACCTTCTCCAGGCAGTTCTTGAACCCGTCGATGCCCGCGGCCACGCCCGCCCAGTCGAAGCTGATGGTGAAGACGTAGTCGAGCCCGCCGTGCAGCGCGCCGTCGGCGTACACCTGATCGTCGGTGGTGTTGGGGTCCTTGTCGACGTCGTAGAGGGGCTCGTGCAGCGGGTAGGTGATGCCGCCGCCGCCGGGCACGGTGAGCGCTTGCGCGAAGCGATCGACGCGTGTGGGCGCTTCGTCGGTGACGGTGCTGCCTGTGAGTCGCACGTCGAGGCGCTTGAAGGCCATCTGCACGGGCGCGGGCAGCGTGTGCACGGTGAGCCCGTCGGCGCCTTCCTCGGTGGAGGTGACGAAGCGCAGCAGGCCGTAGGGCGCTGCGGCGGTGGGCTCGGCGACGATGACGTCGAGCGCGCTCAGGCTCGCGAGCGCCGTGGGCGTGCCCTCGAAGTGCAGCGTGCCGTCCTCGTCCATGAGCGTGAGCGCACGCAGGTCTGCGCCTTCCAGCACATGGGTGGTGTCGAACGGCTCCCACTCGACGTGGTCTTGGTCCACGACGGGCGGCGGCTCTTCGCAGGCGCAGCCGCCGTGCTGTGACGCGAGCGACGTGGCGGCGAGCGCGAGCGCGACGGCGTGGGCGGTGCGGGCCATGGGATCTCCGCTGCTTGGTGCCCACGCGACGAGCATCAAGCGCGCCAGGACGCGCCTGTCAGTCGCAGGGCCGGAGGTCGAACACGGTGAGGATGCCGCCGCCGCCGGTGGCGTAGATGACCTCCGGGTGCATCAGCGATGACGTGAGCCGCCCCATGGCCCCATAGCTCATGTCCAAGCCGGGGTCGGGCAGCACGGCGACCGCTTGCCAGGTGGGCCCCTCTGACGACCAGCGCTCGAGCACGCTGTCGCCCGTGACGGGGTCGAAGGTGTGGAGGTAGAGCTGGTCGCCGTTCGCCGCCATGGCGCGCACCGTGCCGCCGCGGTGTGGCGACGCGATGAACACCGACACGGTGGGGGTCGCCACGCCCGCGGGGAAGCTCCACACCGCGCCATTGGCGTCGGCGATCAGGAGCAGCGACTCGAGCGCGTTGGCGGGATCGGGGATCGCGAGGAGCGCATCGGCGCCGAACACGCCCGTGTTGATGGTCGGCGGCACGACGCTCAGCTCGACAGTGTCGACGACGTCAACGGTGCCGTCCGTCCGCAGGACGTACAGCCTTCCTTCGGCGAAGGCGGTGGCGGCAGGCGCGGCGCCTCCGGGGAGGAAGACGCGGCCGATGGCATTGAGGACGCTGTCGCCGATGGCGCGGAGCTTGAGCACGCCCACCGCACCGGTCGCCTGGACGCGGAAGGTAACGAGCAAGTCGCCGGGCACGTCGCTGGTCGCGAGGACGCCGAGCACCGGGTCGTCGGGGTTGAGGCTCGGGAACAAGGCCTCGTCGAGGGTGGGATCGTACGTGGCGTAGTCGAACGGTCCGTCCACCGACGCGCTGGTGTCGAACACGCGCAGCAGGGTGGGCGTGCTCTCGGGGGTCGCGCCGGCGGTGACGGCGAGCAGGTCATCGCCAAACTGTGCCGTGAACGCGAGCACGTCGGTGAAGGACTGCGGGCTGTCGAGCGGGATCAGCTGCGACGCGCCCGAGGGCGCGGTCGGCGTCGCGGAGATGTCCGCAGTGAACACGCCCGTGGTAGCGACCCCGGAGCGCACCGAGTACGCCAGCCGCTCGGTGCCGTCATTGACCGGCACAACCGCGGCGTCCTGGGTCCAATCGTACGCGTAGGCCAAGGTAGCGGCGCCGCACTCGCCCTCGCCCTCGCCCTCGCCTTCACCTTCACCCTCGCCTTCACCCTCGGCGATGACGCGCGCGAGCTCGGCGACCCAGGGGCGGCGCGCGTCGGGCAGCGGCGGCTCGAGGAGCGCGCCGAACGTGGTGACGAAGGCGGCGAAGGAGCCGCCGGGCGAGAGCGAGAAGCTCTCGATGGGCGCGTCGCCGGCGATGAGCACGCCGTCGGCGAACAGCCGACCGCCCGAGGTGTAGAGCACGCGCCCGCCGCCCACGGCCGGCGGCAGGCAGGGCTCGTCCGAGCCAATCGCGCCGTCGGGCACGTAGCCGATGTCGCAGTGCGCGAACGACGTGGTGATGCGCTCGGGCAGGCCCACCATCGGATAGGGCACGCGGTACAGATCGGCGGTGGCATCGACGTCGGTCTGGGTGACGCGCTCGTCGCTCCAGAAGAGCACCGAGGCGCCGTCGGGAGCGAGCACGAGGTCGGTGGGCTGGTCCTCGGCCGGCGCCACCTCGGTGGGCGTGGTGTAGTAGTTGTTGTCGTCGTCGACCACGCCCACCCACGCGGGCGCGCCGCCGTTGTCGACGCGGAAGGCAGCGAGCCACCGGTAGTTGACGGCGTCGCGAGCGATCGAGAGCGACGGCCCATACACGCCGCCCACGCGGGGCCCGCCCATGCCGTCGTCGGTGATGCGCGAGAGGTACGGCAGCGCACCCTCGTAGAAGTACTGCGCGACGTACACCTGCGGGTTCGCGTCGCCGTGGGGGCCGAAGAAGCCCACCGCCAGCTGGTCATAGGCGTCGATGGTGGTGGCGATGCGCGAGCCCTCGAGCACGCCGAGCACGCCGAGCTCTTGGTCCGCGGATGCCAGCAGGAACGCGCGCGAGCGGTGGTCGTAGAGGTAGGCGTCGCGCACGCCGTTGGCGTCCTCCGCGACCAGCGACGCGGTGGTGACGAAGGCGACGCGCGGGCCGCTCACGAGCAGCACCGGGTCGGTGGGCTCCTCGTCGACGTGAACGGCCACGCCGTCCACGCAGCTCACGCAGGTGACGAGCGGCGGCGCGAAGCGGCGATCGAGCACCAAGAGGTCGAGCGTGGTGGGGTCGTCGTCATCGGTGATGCCCGGCAGGTCCACGTCGGGGCAGCGCACGGCCGCCCACGCGCCGTCGTCGGACACGGCGGCGGCCGTGCAGTCGGTGAGGTCGGGCCCGCCGAGCAGGTCGATGGGCCCGTAGCTCGCGCGCTGGTACGGATCGAACACCTCGGTGGTGGCGAGCGGCGTGCCCGTGGGCGCGTCGCGGCCGCCCACCACGAACACGCGCCCGTCGCCGAGCGCGATCGCGCGGTGCGAGCCGCGGCCCGCCAACATGGTCGCCGCGGGCGCGAACGTCTGCGTGGCCGGATCCCAGAGCTCGGTGCTCGCGATGGCCTGCCCGTCGGAGAAGCCGCCGATGACGACCACGCGCCCGTCGGGCAGGAGCGTGGCCGAGTGGCCGTCGCGGCCCTGCGCCAGCGTGCCCGCCGAGCGCCACGCCGTCTCGTCGCGCCCGATGATCTCCGCCGTGCGCGGGCTGTCGGCGTCGCCCTCACCGCCGATGACCAGCACCTCCTCGGTGGCGGGCAGCCACGTGACCGAGAAGCCGCGGCGCGCGTGCGACAGCGGCGGGCCCGCCGCCGCCGTCACCACGCCGCCGGCGGCGACATCGAGGCGATCGACCAGCGCCAAGGGCGCGCCGTCGGCGCCCTCGCCGCCGATGAGCAGCGCGTGGTCGCCCAGGCACACGCTCCGGTGGCGTGCGCGTGTCGTCGGCAGCGTCAGCGACGTGGGGCTGCCCGAGGCGCCCGAGAACTGGTCCCACACGCCCCACTCCGCCAGCGCCGTCGGCGCGCCCGCCGCGCCCACGCCGCCGGAGAACACATAGACCCACGCGCCGTCCTCGGGCGCGATCACGTCGAGCGAGCCGAAGGCGCGCGGCGTGAGCGGCGCGGGGTACGTGCTCACGTGCAGCGTCTCGGGAGTGGTGGGGTACAGCGAGAGGATGTCGCCGAGCAGGGCGCCGGCGCCGTCCATGCCGCCCACCAGGAGCGTGTCGCCGTCGGCGGCGGCGAAGCCGAAGTGCGGCGGGAACGGGCCGGGCGCGCTGCCGACGATGACGGCGGCGGTGGCGAACGAGCCACCCGCCGAGGGGTGCGTCACCAGCACGTCGCCGGACGCGGCGCCCGCGGCCGTGCGCAGGTTGAAGACGAACAGCGCGTCGTCGTCGGGGAAGAACATCAGCTCCGCGTCGCTGACGTCGTAGCCGCCGGGCACGAGCGGCCCCGGCTCCCAACGCCCCAGGCCGCCGCCGCCGACGGGCACGCGCGGCGTGACGTCGTTGGTGCCCGCCTGGCACGCGACCGGGTCGTTGGCCGCGCACTGCGGGTAGGCGTCGGCGCCCGAGCACGCGCCGTCGCCGTCGAGGTCGGTGCCGCGGCCCAGGCCGTAGCACGCCGCCGGCTCGGTCACGTCGGGCTGCCCGTCGCCGTCGTCGTCGCAGTCGTACGCCGCCTCGTCGCCGTCGACCGTGGTGGTGCACACGAGCTCGGCCAGCGCCTGGCCGAGCGTGCTGCCGTCCCAGCACTGCGTGGCGCACGCCTGCCAGACGGGCTCGCTCGTCGGCGTCAGCAGGGGCAGCGCCTGCTCGTCGTCGTGGTCGCAGTCGCGGATGCCGTTGTCGCCCTCGCACACGTCGTACGCGAACGTCAGCACCGTCCACAGGGGCGGCACCGCCTCGCCGGCGACGGGCGGCAGCGCCACCAACCCGGGCGTGACGCCGCTGCGCGCGCCGTCGCACACGTGGAGGTCCCACGCACCGATGGGCACCTGCACCTGCGCGTCGCCGCCCGCGAGCGACGGCAGGTCGACGCGCCCGGCCGGCGCCGCCTCGTCGTCGCAGCTGGCGGCGCGCCCCTGCGGCATCAAGAACGCGCTGCTGGTGCTCTCGGGCGCCGGCGTGACGTGGACCTGCACGGGGCGCGACGTCAGCGCGGCGATGGGCGGCAGCTCGAGGTCGGCCACGGTGACCACCTCGCCCGCGCGCCCGCTCGCGGTCACCGGGCCCACGGCCGCGCGCGCCGTGCCGATGGCGTTGCCCGCGACGTCGTAGAGCACGGCGCCGAGCTCGACGGTGCCCTCGATGACGGCCGTGAGCTGCCAGTCGCCCTCGGCGTCGGCCGCGGTCTGCGCCTCGGCGCCGCCCTCGACGCGCGCGGCATACGCGGTGGCGTCGGACGGGTCGCACGCGGCGGCCGCGGTGGCCACGGTGGTCGACGTGTCGAAGCCGAAGCACTGCCCACGGCTCGCGTAGACGATGACCGTGGTGCCCGCAGGCGGCGGCACCAACGCGCCGGTGCCGTCGTCGATGCGCACGCGCCCGCTCACCTGCATGGTGCCCGTGAGGTCCACCTCGCCGAGCAAGACGAAGCCCACGGTGAGGTCGGGGTGCATGGGCAAGAGCGCGCCGGCAAAGCCGCCGCGCTCGGGCCAGCCGTCACCGTCGGCGTCGTCGGAGAGGCGCAGCGCCGCCGTGCCCGCGTCGAGCCCCTTGATGGCGAAGGCGCCGTTGGTGCGCGCGCGCGCGACGCGCTGCGTGCCGAGCAGGTCGACGCGCGAGAACGACGCTGGCTCGTCGAGCGACTCGCGGATGGCCGTGCCCGACAGCTCGCCCGGCACGTGCCCTTCGGCGCGCGGGAACTCGTAGAAGCAGGCGGGGCCCACCGCGAGGGCGAGGGCGGCGAGGAGGAGGAAGCGGCGTGCGGCCATGGGGATCCCCGTCGAGAGCGTGATGGTCCCTTGTGCTTAGCAGGTGCGGGGGCGGTTGGCTCCGGGGAGTGGGGGTGGCGTCGTCACGTGCGGCGTCGCGGTGTCGAGGTGTGAAAGGAGCGACGGCGGCGGCGATCCCCTGGCCTGTCTGGCCCCACGCCCGCACGAGAGCCTCGGTCACGGAAAACCGAGGGACCGGGGGGATGCCTGCCGGGGGAGCACCGGAAGCGGGCGCGGGGCGCAGCTCCGCAGGGCACGAGCAGAGCCGGCCGTAGCGCTCCCGTCGACCCGGTCGACCGGAGCGCCCCGCTCTCGTCGTCGGGGAGAGCGGCAGCTCGCACGCCCTCACCACCACCGCCCGCACTGCCCGGTCGCCGACGACGAGAGCCACGGACGGCCACGTTTCGATCAAAAAGAGCCCGCCTTCCGGCGGGCTCTTTTTGATCGAAACGTGGCGGAGCGGACGGGACTCGAACCCGCGGCCTCCGGCGTGACAGGCCGGCGTTATAACCAGCTTAACTACCGCTCCAAGGCCGCCCGACAGCTATCGGCTACGGCCCTCGACGTCAAGCGCGATCGGCGCCTCGGTCAGCGCCGCTTCGATCGCGCCGCCACCTTCTTGGCCACGGCCCGCTTGCGCTTCTCCTGCAGCTCGGCCGACGGCGCCCGGCCGGGCAGCGCCACTTGTTCGCCGTGGTGCTCGTCGATGCTGCCGGGCTCGGCGCCGAGCTCGAAGATCGCCACCTCGCGCTTGGCGCGCTCGCCCAGGCGGAACGGGAACATGGCCGCGCCGATGCCGGCCCCCACGTACACGGCCCCGCCGCCGCGCCGCTGGCCGTAGAGGCCGTGCACGTATCGGTGGCCGCCCCAGGTGCCGATGGCCAGCTCGTGCAGACCGGCCACCGTGACCTGGCCCGCGTGCGTGTGGCCCGAGAACACCAGCGGCACGCCGAGCTGCCACAGGTGATCGGCCTCCTCGGCGATGTGCGAGAGCCCGATGGACGGCAGCGCGGGGTCGAGGCCGCGCGTGGCGCGCAGCGCGTCGGCGTGGCCGGTGTATGCGTCGTCGAGGCCCACGATCTGCAAGCGCTCGCCGCGCACCGTGGCCACCGTGTGCTGGTTGCGCAGCACCTCGGCGCCCGCTTTGACGAGGGTGCGCGCCACCATGTCGGCGCCACACCAATGATCGTGGTTGCCGAGCACGGCGTAGACCGGCGCCGAGAAGCCGGCGATGACCTCGGCCAGGTCGTCGAGGTAGGCCTGGCTGTGGGCCACGAAGTCGCCGGTGATGATCACCAGGTCCGGTCGCTCCGCCGTGGCGAGCTGCACGGCGCTCACCTGCGCCTCGATGGGCGTCACGCGCCCCACGTGCTGGTCCGTGAGGTGCGCCACGCGCAGCGGCTGCCCAAACACCTCGCTGTGCGAGATGTGCCCGGCGAACCGCCGCACCACGACGCCGTTGTTGGCGGCCATACGAGGACTCTACCTATTCCGGCAGCTCGAAGGCCGACCGATACGCCCCGGTGGCGATGGCATGGTCGAACAGGGCGCGCCAGCACTCGCGCGACGACAAGGTGGCCGAGTCACCCACCACCACCAGCTTGCGGCGCGCGCGGGTGATGGCCACGTTGAGCCGGCGCTCGTCGGCCAGGAAGCCCACCTCGCCCGCCGCGTTGCTGCGCACGGCCGAGAACACGATGACCTCGCGCTCGCGGCCCTGGAAGCCGTCGACGCTGTCGATGTCGAGGCCGGCGTCGACGAGCGGCGCCAGCGCGACCGACAGCACGCCCACCTGCCCCGCGTAGGGCGTGATGACGCCCACCTGCGCGGGCGCGAGCCCGCCGTCGAGCAGGGCGCGCACGACGCGCTCCACCACGCGCGCCTCGCCCTCGTTCTCGCGCGTGTCGGAGTCCTGGGCCTGGCGCTCGTCGAAGCCGGTGCCGGCGGTGTCGATGACGTCGAGCACGCGCTCGGCGGCGCCCACGGGATCGCTCGGCACGCCCAGGTCGGCCAGCGTGTGCCCCGCCACGCTCGGGTGCGCGCGCAGCGCGCCGTCGTAGAAGCGCGTCGACGGGAACGCCATCAGCGCCTGGTGCATGCGGTGCTGCACGGTCAAGCGATGCGACACCGCGCCGGCGGCGTCGGCCGTGCACAGCTCGTCGAACGCGGTGGCCGCCAAGCCGCCGCGCGCGGCCTCGGGCGACAGCACCGTGGGCGGCAGCTGCTTGTGATCGCCCGCCAGCACCACGCGGCGCGCGCGCAAGACGCCGAGCAGGAGCGCCGGCGTGAGCGCTTGGCTGGCCTCGTCGACCACCAGCACGTCGAAGTCGGGCTCGTCGGCGCTCGGCAGCGCGTGCTCCGACATCCCCGTGAGCGTGCCGCACAAGACGCGCGTGGTGCGCAGCACCTCCTCGGCGGCCTGGCGCTCGAGGCGGCGCGCGTCGGCGAACAGCTTGCCCGCCTCCACGCGCGCCTCGCGCTCGGCCTGCCACGCGTCCTTGCCGCGCGCCGAGCGCTTGCGCGCCTGGCGCAAGAGCGAGAACGCCTGCTCCACTAGGTCGCGCGCGAGTTGTCGTCGCTCGTGCGCCTCGGTGAGCGCCAGCAGCGTGTGCTGCTCGAGCGCGGGCGCGACGCGCGCGGGGTTGCCCAGCCGAGCCAGCGGCAGGGCGGCGTCGGCGTCGAGCAGCGACAGCGCCAGGTGATCGATGGCCGCGTTGCTGGCGGTGAGCGCGAGCACGCGCTCGCCGCGCGCCGCGCATTGGCGGATGACCTCGACGAGCACGCGCGTCTTGCCCGTGCCCGGCGGCCCGTGCACCAGCGCCACGTCCTCGGCGAGCACGCCGTGGCGAACGGCCGCGCGCTGGTCCTCGTTGAGCGCGTCGAGCGTGGTGAGCTCCGCCGCGCGCGTGGGCCGCGGCGGCGCGGCGCCGAGCACGATCTCGAGCAGGCGCGCCGTGCGCCCCTCGGCGCGCTCGGCGGACGCCAGGCCCTCACGCATGCGGCGCAACGTGACCTCGTCCTCGCCGCGCAACAGGTCCACGGTGTCGTCGACGTCGCCCACTTGCTCGCTGTCGGCGAACACCACGTCGAGGCGGCCGCGCGCGCGCCGCACCACCACGCCGTCGGCCACGGGCGACGGCCGCCCCTCGTCGTCGCGCTCCAACAGCCACACCACCGCGCCGGGGCGCACCTCGAAGCGATCCACGTGACCGGGCCGCGACGGGTCCTCCACGAACGTGACGCACGCGCGCCCGAACATCGCCGGGCGCACCTCGTGGATGCGGGCGCGCCGCAACAGCGCGCCGCCCGCCTCGATCTCCTTCGCGCTCTTGCCTTGCACCAGCTCGTCGGCGCGCGCGCGCACCTCGCGCTCCTCGAGATCGAGCAGCCGCGACAGCTTCGCCAGACGACTCGCGGCCTCGGGGTTGACCCGCGCCACGGCTCAACCCTCGGTGGGGCGGATGATCTGGGTCGACTCCGACGCGCCGGCCTCGCGGTGCTCCTTGAGCATGACCAGCGCCTTGCGGTGCTTCTCGGCCAGCTCCTTGTAGGCGCCGTCGATCTTCTTGTTGAGCTCGGCCTGCTGCTTCAGCTTCTGCACGGCCTCGTTGTACTTGGCCGTGAGCTGCTCGACGCGGCCTTTGAGCTCGGCCTCGCCAGCGCCCCCGCCGGCGCGCGCCTTCTCCTCGATGGCCTTGGCCTGCGCGATGGCCTTCTGCGCCTTCTCGCGCAGCGACGTGTATTCGGTCTGGAACTTCACGAGCTTCTCGTCGCGCTCGCGCACCTGCGCCTTCAGCGATGTCAGCTCGACCTCGTTCAACTGCGCGGTCTGCGTCTGCAGCGTCGACAGCTCGCCCTTCAAGCGCTCCTCTTGCGCGCGCGACTGCGCGGCCTCGCGGGCGCGTGCCTCCTTCTCGGCGCGCAGCTCGTCGGCGAGCTTCTGCACGCGCGCGTCCGCGCCGCTGCCGGCGGCCTGCAGCTGCGCCTCGACCTCCTTGTACTTGCGCACGGCGATCTCGGCCTTGCGCCGGATCTCGAGCGCCTGCGCGCGCGCCTCGTCGCGCTCGCGCGTCACCTTCTCGACGTCACCCTGGACGCCGGCGCGCGCCTCCATGGCCGAGGCCTTCACCTCCTCCAGGCGCTTGACCATGGTCTGCTCTTCTTGGCGATAGCGGTCCTCGAGCCCCGCGCGCTCCTTCTTGGCCGCCAGTGCCTCTTCTTGCGCGCGCTTGAGCGAGGCCTTGAGGCGCGTGATCTCGTCCTGCAGCTGCTCGGCCCTCGCCTGCGCGCCCTCCACCTCGCCGTCGAGGATGCTGTTGCGATCGGCGACGGCCTGACGCTCGCGCCCCTCACGGTCGAGGTCTGCCTCGAGCTGCCGCGCGCGCTCTTCGGCGCGCTGCTGCAGCGCGCGCACGGTCTGCGTCTCGGCCTGCGCGGTGCCGAGCTCGGCCTTGAGGCGCTGCACCGCGTCCTGCAGCTTGTCGATGCGCTCCTTGGCCTGCTGGTTGGTGCGATCCATGGCCAAGTCGCGCGACTGCACGTCTTGCGCGCGGCTGGCGCGCTCTTCCGACAGCTCGGCCTCGATGAACGTGGTGCGCTCGCGCGTCTCCTGCATCTCGCGGTTGAGCTGCGCGTTGCGATCGGCGGCCGCCTGCAGCTCCTCGCCGAGCTGGGTGATGCGCGCCTCGGCGCGCTTGTACTCGCGCGTCAGCTCCACGAGCTTGCCCTTGGCGTTCTCGAGCAGCCCCGCCTGCTCCTCGCCCTTGGCGCGCGCGCGGTTGAGATCGCGATCGAGCTCGTCGCCGCGAGCGCGCTGCAGGTCGAGCTCGTGCGACAGCTCGGCCTCGCGCGCCTTGCCCGCGCGCTCGGTCTCGTGCACGGCGGCGTCGAGGTCTCGCACGCGCTGCTCGAGGTCGCCGATGCGCTGATCGCGCTTGAGCACGTCCTTCTGGCGGTTGATGCGCTCCTGGTCCCAGTCGCGGTGCTTCTCGTCGAGGCGCGTGCCCGTGTCCTTCAGCTGCGCCTCGAGCTGCGCGTACGCGTCGGCGGCCTCGCGCGCCCGGTCCTCGAGCTCGGCGATGTTCTCCTTGTACGACCCGATGCGCGCGTCTTGCTCGCGCGCATGGGCCAGCGCCCGCTGCTTGGTGTCGTCGAGGTCGGCGGTCAGCTCGGCGCCGCGCGCCTCGGCCGCCGCCAGCGACTTCTGCATGTCGGCCAGGCGGTTGTCGAGGCGATGCTTCTCCTGCGACAGCTCGAGCGCGTGCCGCTGCACCTCCGACAGCTCGTGCCCGAGCTCGGCGGCGCGCGTCTCGCTGGCCTCCAGCTGGCTGGTGGCGTCGGTGAGGCGCCCCTGGGTGTCGGCCAGATCGGCCTCGAGGTCCGTGACGCGCGTGGCGCCGTCCTCGATCCTCGCGTGCGCCTCGTTGAGCGCGGCCTCGGCGCGCGCCAGATCGGCCTCGAGGCCGTCCTTGTCGAGCGACAGGTCGCGGATGCGGCCCTCGAGGTCCTCCACCAGCGTGCGCGCGCGCTCGTCGTCAGCGGCCTTGTCGTGGCGCAGCTGCGTCAGCTCGCGGCGCAGCGTCTCGCCGTCGCGCTGCGCGTCGCCGAGCTTGCCGCGCAGGGTCTGGCCGTCCACCTCGAGCCCGGCGATGCGCGCCTGCAGGTCGGCGGCGTGCGAGCGCGCGCGCGCGTCGGCCTCGAGCAGCTCGCTCTCGCGCTTGGCGAAGTCGGCGCGCGCGCGATCGAGGTCCTTGACCAGCTCGTCGATCTCGGCCGCGCTGCGCTCGTTCTCGGAGGCGCGCGCGGCCTGCTCGCCGCGCAAGCCGTCCTCGAGCAGCGAGTTCTTGGTCTGCAGCTGGACGATGTTGCGCTCGAGCTCGTTCGACAGGTTCTCGAGCTCGTCGGCCAGCGCCTTCTTCTCGCGCTCGAGCCGCTCGGTGCGCTCGACGTTCAGCTCCATGTCGAGGCGCGACGCCGCGAGCTGATCCTCCGTGGCCGTGAGCTGCTCAAGCAGATCTTCGCGCGCCTTGCGCGCGCGCTCGAGCTCGCGCTCGCGCAGCTCGAGGAGCTCCTGCAGCTGCGAGGTCTCGCGATCGCGCTGGGTCCACAGCTCGCGCGCGCGCGCGAGGTCGCCCTCCTTCTGCCGCAGGCTCTCGCGCAGGAACGTGAGCTTGGCCTCCGGACCGGCGGCGCCCGGCGGCGGCTGCGGCGGCGACTCGCCGCGGCCCTGCGCCAACAGCTCGTCGAGGCTCGGTACCGCGGGGCGCCCGCCGCGCTCGGCGCG
>CAZONM010000083.1:0-17008 GCA_964580865.1 uncultured Myxococcales bacterium
CCCTCCGGCGGGCCGATCGCTCCGGAACGGCGGGCTCGCTCGCCGTCTGCCGGAGGGCGCCCAGCTCCTCGCGCGCCGCGTGCAACTGCTCGCGCGCCGCCGTCAACTCGCCGGCGACGGGCTTCACTGCGGCAAGCTCGGCGCGCGTCGCCTTGAGCTGCGCTCGCGCGGCCGCCACCTCCGCGGCCGCGGGCTTGAGGGCGGCGATCTCGGCGCGTGCCGCCTGCAGCGCCGCCGCGAGCTCATCGCGTTCCCGACGGGTCCCCTCGGCGTTCCCCTCGAGGCCCGCCAGGCTCGCCTCCCGCTGTTGTGCCGCCCGATGGCTCTGCGCCAGCTCCTGCTCACGGCTCGCGAGGCGCGCCGCCAGGTCTCGGCGATCAGCCTCGCTCGCGGTCAAGGCGTGGATCGCCTCCTCGAGCTTGCGCTGCAGCGCCGGGTCGGGGGCGGCGATTTGCGGCGAGGTCGCGGTCGGCGCGGCGGCCAGTGGCCGGCGCGACCTGGTGAAGAAGGCCCCTGCGAAAAAAAACAGCGCCGCGCCCACGACGGCGAGGAGCCAGATGCCGGCTTCCGGGGTCATCGCTCACCTCGCTTGATGCGGACCTCGACGCGCCGGTTTCTCCGCAGCGCGTCGGGCGTGGACCCCTCGACGACGGGCCGATCCTCGCCGTACGACTCGACGACGAACTCGTCGGCGCCGACCCGGTAGCTCTTCAAGACGTCCTCCACGGTTCGCGCGCGTGCGCGCGCGAGCTCGCGATTGAAGTCCTCCGGCCCGCGCGGATCCGCGTGCCCGTCGATCTGGACCGTGAAGCCCCGTTCGCCGCGCAGCTTGCGCGCGAGCCGCCACAGCGACGCCCGTGCCTTGTCGGTGAGCGCATGGTCTCCGGTCGGGAACAGCAGCACCACCGAGTCGGCGTCGGACGACTCGGATCCCGCGGCCGGCGCTCGACCGTCGTCGGGCTCGGGAGGCGCCGGCGGCGGCGGCGGCTCCGCCCTCGCGATCACCGGGGCGGAACCCTGGTCGCTGTCGCCCGCCTTGACGTCGCCGGTCGCGCCGGTGGCGGCCGGCGGCGTGTCGACCGCAGGCGTCGCCGTCCTGGGCGCGGCCGGCGCCGGCTGTTCGCCGGTGGCGGCGCGAGGCGCCGCGGGCGCCACCGGCGGCGCGGTCGCGATCGCGCCCACCCCCTGCGCAGCCTGTTGTTGCACGACCGCCGTGGCCGGCTGCTGCGCGCGCCAGTTGTCGAGCGCGCGCGGCACTGCCCATAGGTTCAGCGCGGCGACGTCGGCGACGCCGCCGACGAGGCAGGCACCCATGGCGACCAGGGCGGTGGAACGGGTCACGAGAGCTGCTTCTCGAGCTCGGTGACGGTGTGCTTCAGCTCGAGGAAGATGAGCCCGAGCTTGGCCTCGCGCGTCACCAGCAGCACCAACGCCGAATCCTCGCCGACGGAGTTGACGATGATGTAGCCCTTGGACGAGCGCACGTAGGTTTGTTCCATCTCGGCCCGCATCAAGCTCGACGCGATGCGCTCACCGACACCCAACAGCGACGCCGCCATACCGCCGATCAGGTCGTCGTCGATCTCGTTGGGCACCACCGACGCCACGATGAACCCGTCCCCGTTCACCAGCACGGCCCCGAGCACTTCGGGCGAGCTCGTGCGAATGCCGCGGAGGACGTCGTTGATACGCTCTGTACGTGTCGCCATCTCTACTCCTCGCCACCCACACTCGGGTGGTCAGTTGTTGCCTCTTCGTCGAACATTCGGCCGCCTCGGTGACGGCTGCGCTGCCGGCTCTCCTCACTCCTCTTCCAGGCGCTTGCGCAACCGCTGGAGGTTCGCGCGCACCGCCCCGTTGTCTGGCTCCAGCTCGATGGCGCGCTCCCACTCCGAGAGCGCCTGCAGGTAACGCCCCGCGCGCATGTGCTGGAAGCCGCGCTCGATGTGACCCGCGACGACCGTCTTTGGCGGCGGCGGCGGCTTGTCGGCTGCGCGCGCTCCCGAACCGAAGGGCGACGGCGGCCCCGACCGTGTCGGCAACGTCGGACGCTCGGGCTTCTTGCTCTTGACCTCGGGCATCGGCAGCTCGACCGGCGGGGTCTTGAGCTTGCGCGCGCGCGTGAACGACGTGAACACGTCGGACGCCAGCGTCTCGGTGGCGCGGCTCACCGAGAAGACGTCGCCGGAGCTCGTGCCGCCGGTGCCGCGGGTCGGCGTTGGCACCTGGAAGACCGTGCTCGGGTGTGACGGGGTCCAGTCGGGGCCGGGATCATCGACATCGTCAGGGTAGATTCTCGGGCTCGGCGCGGCTTCCGCGGGGCGCGGTTGGTCCACCGTGTCGTCGAACAGCGCCGGCGGCGCCAGCACGCTTGCCGCGGGCGCCGACACCGACGGTTGCGGCAGCCCCTCGGTGACGGTTGCCTCCACCGACTCGTCGAACGTCGCCGCCGGCTTCACCACCTTGGTCGACGATCCCAGGTCGACGGTGATGTCGACGTTGAGCAGGTCGGCGCTCTCCAGCTGGATCACGCCGTCGGCGCTGGAGCTGGGCGGGGGCGCGGTCGGAACGTCGGCGGCGGTCTTTGCCGGTGGCACCAACGTCGTGGCGTCCGCGGCCACCGGCGACGCCGGCGCCGGGGCCGCGAGCACCACGGGGTTCGGCACTCGCTCCGCCGCCGCGCGTTGCCGCTTGAGGTGGCTCGGGATCTCGGCCGACTCGGGAAAGAGCGACCCGAGGTAGCTCGCGAGCGTCTGGTCCTCGGGGACGCCCAGAGTCCGGACGTAGTTGCGCAGGTCGTGGGCCAGGTCTGCGGCCTCCTGGTAGCGCTGCGCCGGGTCCTTCGCCATCGCCTTCATGGTGATGCGCGCCAGCTCGTCGGGGATGTTCGCCAGCTCGCGCGGGTCGCGCGGGGCGTCCGACAGCAGGCGCGCCATGAGCGAGACCTCGTCTTTGCCGACGATGGGGCGGCTGCCGGTCAGGTACTCGTAGAGGATGACGCCGAGGGAGTACACGTCGCTGCGCCGATCGGCGGGGATGCCGCTCACGCGCTCAGGTGCGGTGTAGAGCAGCTTGCCGACGAGGACGCCCGACGACGTCAGCGAGTCGGTGGCGGAACCCCGCGCGACGCCGAAGTCGAGCACCTTGACCACGCCGTTGAACGACACCATCAGGTTCTCGGGACTGACGTCGCGGTGCACCAGGCCCGACGTCCGGCCGTCTGGCAGCGAGAAGTCGTGCGCGAACTGCAGGCCCTCGCACGCGTCGATCATCGCGCGCAGCAGGAACCAATGCGGGATCATCTCCTTGCGCTGCTCGGCGCGCCGCCGGATTTGGCGGAAGGTCCGGCCCGCGACGTACTCCATGGCGATGAACAGGCGCCCATCGGTCTCGCCGAGGTCGAAGATGTGCACGATGTTCGGGTGGTTGAGCTGCGCCGCGAGCGACGCCTCGCGGATGAACATCTTGGTGAACTGCGACGACGTGACCAGGTGCGGCAGCATGGTCTTCAGGACCACTTGCTTGTGGAAGCCGCCGACGCTCGTGACCTGCGCGAGCCAGACCTCTGCCATGCCGCCGGTCGCCAGGCGGCTCACGATCTCGTACCGCCCGAAGTGCATGCCGGGCGCGAGGTGACTCACCTCGGGCGGCCGCGACTCGAAGACATCGGTATCGTCCTGGCGAGCGGTGCTGCCAGGTGGCCCCGTGTCTTTTGGCCGTCCGTCCCGCTGTGACACCCTGGCGCACCTTGGTGAGCCGTGATCGATCTCACGGTATCGAGTCCCACCAGACGCTACCGCCGACCGACCAGCACAACAAAGCGCGGGACAGAGGTGTCTCAACGACCCCGCAGGACGCCGGCGCGACCGCTGACAACAGGCACACATGGAATCGGCACACCGAGGGCCCGCCTTGAACGGCGGCCTCCTGGTGCGCCACCCACGATTGCGGGTGCCGCTCGGTGGACGCATGTCCGCTTCGTTTGTGCCGAATCGCGCAGCGTCGGCGCGTGGCTCACGAGACGCGCCGTGTCTGATGCGCATGGCGTACCGGCCGCGCCTCCTGCGACACACGCAGTGCGCGCTGCACGGTTGGCGGGCGCGGTGCGCGCACTCGTCCCACGGTGCCAGCGGTCGCGCCCGCGCCGCTCGCCCCGAGAGCGATCGCCAACCTCCGCGTGGGACCCGCGATCGCAAGAACGCACGCGCGGGCCCAAGGGCCCGCGCGCGCCTTCATCGAGACGCTCGCCCGCTCACGCCTGTGGCAGCTTCTCCACGGCCTTGCCAGCCTTCACCCAGCCCGCGATGCCCGCGGGCATGACGTGCACGTTGGTGTAGCCGGCCTTGATGGCGCGCATGGCCGCCGACTTCGACGCGCCGCACTTGAGGCCCGCGCAGTAGAACACCGTGGCGTCGGCCTTGTTCTTCGGCAGCAGCGCGAGGTCGTAGTCCGACGACGAGGGCAGCTTGACCGCCGTGGGGATCATGCCCTTGTCCTTGCGCGTCTTGTCGGAGTTGGCGTCGAAGATGAACAAGGCGGTCTTGTTCTTGGTGGCGGCGTCGATCATGGCCGCCAGGTCGGCGACCTCGAGCTTCTTCGGTTCGGTCTGCGCCGCGGGCGCCGCGGGCGCGGCCGCGGTGGTGGCGGCGGGAGCGTCGGTGTCGCAGCCCGGGTGATCGTCGCCGGCGAGGGCGGCGGGGGCGGCGAGGGCGGCGAGGGCGGCGAGGGCGAGGGTCTTCAACATCACGTGCTCCTAGGTCTCGTCTGCTTCCTTGGTCTTCTCGGTGGCGGTCTTGAACATCACCCACAGCGCGGCGGCGGCGGGCACCACGATGACGAGCACGAAGGCGACCACCGGGAACACCACGTCGTAGGCGGTGGGGTCCGACATGCGCTGGATGGCGCCCTGCTGCGCCTCCTTGGTGCCGAGGTTCGGGTCGACCTGCAGAGCGAGCGCGCGGGCGATGTCGAGGAGGGCGTGCATGGGGCTTCCTACCGTCAGGCCACCGACTTTGCCACGGCGTCGAACGACTCGAACACCTCTACCGACGCCTGACGCGCGGGCAGGGGCACCACCTCGGCCTGCTGCTCGCGCCACACGGCCTTGCGCAGGGCGGCCAGCGCCACCTCGAGCTCGGCGTCGCCGGGCTCGCGCGTGGTGAGCCGCTGCATGAGCATGCCGGGCGCGATGAGCGCGCGCACCAGCGCGTTGCCGGGGTGCTTGGCCGCCAGGCGCTGGCCCTCGTAGGCGATGCCGGCGATGGGCAGGAGCAGCGGCAGCTTCACCGCGAGCAGGAACAGCGCTTGCGCCAGGTCGTGCTCGAACACCACGGGCACGAAGGGCAGCACCACCGCGAACACCACGATCGACACCGCGATGACGAGGAGGATCAGGCTGGTGCCGCAGCGCGGGTGCGCCGTGGACTTGCCGCGCGCGTGCTCGACGTCGAGGGGCTCGGCGGCCTCCCAGACGTGCACGCTCTTGTGCTCGGCGCCGTGGTACATGAACAGCCGCTTGACGTCGTTCATGCGCGAGATGAGCGCGATGTAGCCCACGAAGAGCGCGAGCTTGATGCCGCCGTCCACCAGGTGGAAGAGCGGCGAGGTCATGGGCAGCGCGCTGCCGTCGTCGCCGCCGAGCACGCGCCCGAGGCCCCACGCGGACAGGTGCGGCACGCCCTTGAAGAGCGCGAACGCGAAGGCGAGCGACACGGCCATGGTGAGCCACAGCGCGCCGCCGCCCTTGGCGGCGTCACTCGTGGTGGCGTCACCCGTGGTGGCGTCACCCGTGGTGGCGTCACTCGTGGTGGCGTCGCCCGTGGCGGCGCCGCTCGTGGTGACGTCGCGCTTCGCCTTCGCGTCGTCGGGCATGGCCACCGACGCCGAGAAGTTCAGCGCCAGCAGGCCGTTGTACAGGCTCTCCACCAGCATGGTGGCGCCGCGCAAGAGCGGCCAGCGCAGGAAGGGCAGACGCGTGGAGAAGCTCAGCCACGCCTCTTCGCGCAGCACGATGCCGCCGTCGGGCCGGCGCACGGCGATGGCGAGGCTCTTGGGCGAGCGCATCATCACGCCCTCGATGACGGCTTGCCCGCCGATCACCGGGCGCGCCGCGAGCGTGAGGATGGCGCGGAGGGCGGAGGTCACGCGAGCGGTGTACGAGTTACTTCTTGGCGGCGCCGGCGTTCTTGTACCGCGAGCGGAACTTCTCCACGCGGCCTTCCTTGTCGAGGACGCGCGACTTGCCCGTGTAGAACGGGTGGCACGCCGAGCAGATGTCGACGGCGTACGCGGTGCGGGTGCTGCGCGTGTCGTAGGCGGCGCCGCAGGCGCACGTGATCGTGGAGGGCTTGTAGATGGGGTGGATGTCGGGCTTCATCGCGAACCTCGCGCTGCCGCTCGGCAGGGCGCAAAAAAACAGCGGGGAGATCAGCTCTTAGGTGCTGATCTCCCCCCCGTCAACGGCCCTGCGTCGTCAGCGGCGGCGCGACCGCCGCACGAGGCCCAACAGGCCGAGCCACAGCGCCCCGGCGCCGCCCACCTGGCCGCAGGCGAAGGGCGCGGTGGGCTCGGTGGGCCGTTCGGTGCACTCCACGGTGATCGTGTAGCTGCCCAGATCCGCGCGGCCCGGCAACACGGCCACGCTCTCCTCGCCGCTGGCCCAGTAGCTGACGGCGCGGTCGTCGTCGGTCAAGACGTCGCTGCCCAAAGGCCCGGTGGTGGCGACCACGCTGACGTCGTCGGCGGCCTCGCCGTCCACCGCCACGGTCACGCGCTGGCCGTCGGGGGCGTCGACGACGTACCAGTCGGCGTCTTGCACCTCGACCTCGAGGGAGTCGCCGCAGCTCAGCTCGCGCGGCGAGTCGATGGTGTCGTTGCCGTCGTCGTCGGGGAGCGCGGCGCCGTCGATCAGGTCGATGGTGACCTCGTCGGTCTCCACCACGTTGCCCACGGTGTCGATGACGCGCACGCTGAAGCTGCGCTCGCCCTCGCCCACCGTGAGCTCCCAGGTGTAGGTGGAGCGGTCGACGGTGCAGGAGATGCCGTCCATCTCCACCGGGCAGGGGAAGGCGCCGTCGTTGTAGGGCCACAGGAGCTCGGCGCGGGCGATGCCCGAGTCGTCGGCGATGCTCGCCACCACCACCAAGGTGTCGTTGGCGGGCAGGCGTGCGCCCGTGAGCGGGCTCGCGATGCTCACGCTGGGCGGCTCGTGATCCTCCGGGCGCGGGGTGCCGTCGGCCGACAGCCAGATGTTGCGGTCCTCGGAGACCGCCTCCTTCCCCACGACGTCACGCACGCGCACGCGGAAGGTGCGCGCGCCCTCGCCCACCTGGATGCTCCACGTGTAGCGCGTGCCGGCGCGCGTGCACGTCCACGAGCCGCCCTCGCCGGGGCAGAACATGCTCTCGCCGCTGTAGTCCCACTCGAGCTGCACCACGGCGAGCCCCACGTCGTCGACGGCCAGGGCCTCGATCTCGATGGTGCCGTTGGCCTCGAGCGTGGCGCCCGAGTCGGGGCTCAGGAGCGTCACCTCGGGGTCCTCGCGGTCGTCGGCCGGCGGCGGCGGCGTGGTGCCGTCGGAGGCGCCGAGCAGCTCGTACATCATCTGCACGCTGTTCTGGGTGGTGCCGCCGCACGAGCACTCGCGCGGCTCGTACTCGCCGCACTGCGCGGCGACGTCTTGGAAGGTCTTGTCGCCGCAGCCCGACAGGTACGTCATGGGATCTTCGCAGAGGAACTCGTGGTCGAGGCCGAAAGCGTGCGAGATCTCCTGCGCCACCGTCTCGCACACGCCCTGCATGTCGTTGCCGTACACGTCGGCGAACGCATAGACCACCGCGGTGGGGATGACGTCGCAAAAGTACGGCGCCACGCCGCCCACGCCCCAGGGCATGCCGGCCTGCTCGGGGCTGCCGCCCACCACCGCCTCCACGTACTGGCCCGAGAGCGGCTCTTGGTCGGTGACATAGACGTTGAAGCGCGAGAACAGGTCGGCCACGCAGTTGCGCATGGTGTTCCACTGCGCGTCGCTGCCCGAGAAGCCGCCGATGTCACCGGAGCCGCCGCCGGAGTTGTTGCACACCACCGACGAGTGGTTCTGCGCCGAGTCCTCGTCGAAGCCGGCGCACTCGTAGTGGCCGCCGTGGCGGTTCAGGTACAGCGGCAGGGCCGGCCCGCCGGGGGCGAACATGAGGCGCGGGCGGTCCTCGCTCGGCGCCTGCCGCAGTTGGAGGTAGCTCGGCAACGGACGCCCCACCTGGCGCGCCAGCGCCGCGGCCTCGTCGGGCGAGAGCGCCGACGCGGGGGCCGCGGATGTCAGGGCCGCCACCACCGCCAAGAGCCCCAGTGCGAATCGACCAGCGCCGTCGTGAAGCATCCGATCCTCCTGCATACATCGGCGTCCATCCGCCGACCTCGCCCCCGCTGTCCACACGCCGTGCCAGCCGGACCCGGGCCCCCCTCGGCGAGCAATTCCGCGTTCCACCGAGGAATTGTCGCCGCCGCACGTGTGGGTGTGTGTCCGCCTGTCAGCCGATGGATCAGCATCGGACAGTGATCGCCGTCAACCCTGACAGCAACGTGACACCGGCGATCACGCCGCGGCCGGCTGGCTCGGCAGGTCGACGTGGAAGGCGGCGCCCCCGAGCGCCGAGCCCTCCACCGACAGCTCCCCTTGGTGCTCGAGGATGATCTCGCGCGCCAGCAAGAGCCCAAGCCCCGTGCCCGAGGGCTTGGTGGTGAAGAAGGGCTCGAACAGCCGCGCGCGCGCCTCCTCGGGGATGCCCGGGCCCGTGTCTTCCACGGTCACGCGCAGTCCGGCCTTGGTGGCGCGCGCCCCCACGCGCACGGTGCCGCTCTGGCCCGCCGCCTCCACGGCGTTGCGCACCAGGTTCACCAGCGCCTGCCGCAGGCGCGCGGGATCGAAGGGCACGGCGGGCAGGCCGGGCTCGACGTTGAGCTCGAGCATGACGCCAGCCTTGGCGGCGTCGGCCTGCGTGAAGGCCACCAGGTCCGCGAGCAGGTCACCCACGTCGCCCGCCACCTTCTTTGGCGCCGGGAGGCGCGCGAAGCGCAGGTAGCCCTCGGTGATTTGCGTGAGCCGGTCGACCTCCTTGCCCACGGCGTCGAGGATGGCCTTGGCCTCCTTGGCGCGCTCGGGCGGCAGGTGCGCCACGTCGTCGCCCAAGAGCTCGATGTTCAAGCCCACCGACGACAGCGGGTTTCGGATCTCGTGCGTGATCTGCGCGGCCAGGCGGCCGATGGCGGCGAAGCGCTCGGTCTGGAGCAGGCGCTCGGCCGTCTCCTCGCGCGCGGTGACGTCCTCGGCCAGCACCAGCACGTCGGGCTGCGAGGCGCCCGCGCGATCGCGGATGGGCACCAGACCCACGTCGACGACCTTGTCGCCCAGGCGCAGGAGCGGGAAGCCCGTGGGCTCGCCGCTGGCGCGCACCTGCTCGAGGCCACGCAAGAGGGGCGCGAGCGGCTCGCGCAGGGCGTCGTCGATGAGCTCCACCAGCGGGCGCCCGTCGACGTCGACCAGGGGGAGCTTGAACACCGAGCGCGCGCCCGGGTTGAGCGTGCGCACGCAGCCGCGCTCGTCGATGACCAGGATGCCCACGCGCACGGAACGGATGACGTTCTCGGCGAAGCCCGACAGGCGCAACAGCTCGGCGCCGCGGCTCTCGAGCACGGCCTCGCGATCGCGCAGCGCGCGCGCCATGGCGTTGAACTCGCGCGCCAGCGCGCCCACCTCGTCGTCGGCGGGCACCGCCACCTGCACGTCGAGCGAGCCGCGCCCGATGGCCTTGGCGCTCTCCACCAGCGCGTGCAGCGGCCGCAGCGCGCGGATCGTGCCGACGAGCACGAGCACGCCCACCAGCGCCGCCAGCACCGACAGCGCCACCACCGCGAAGGCCGCCTCGCGCTCGTCGCGCTCGGCGCGCAGCACGGCCTCCGACACCTTGCCGTCGATGCCCACGCCGAGCGAGCGCAGCTGCTCCGAGAGCACGTCGCCGGCGTGGCGCTGCTCGTCGGCCAAAAGGGCCGCCTCGGCGGGGTCGTCGCCGGCTTCGGCGAGCCGCGCGGTGGCCTGGTCGTAGGCGTCGCCGGCGGTGCGCGCCGAGGCGCACTCGGCGAGGACGCGCTCGAGGAAGGCGTGGTCGACGGGCCGCGCGCGGCCCGCCAGGAGCTGGCGGCTCAGGGCCTCGAGCTCGTCGAGGCGGTCACGCAGGGCGCGGCCTTGGTCGCCCTCGCGGCTGGCGGCCAAGAGCTGCCGCCGCACCGCGGCGTCGGGGGCGGCCAGGGCGCGCGCCACGGTGGCGTCGCGGGCCTCTTGCAGCGTGCGCGCCTGGGTGCTGCCGCGCGCCAGCGCCAGGTAGCCGCGGTGGATGATGACCAGATCTTCGCGGATGGCGTGCATGCGGCGCACCGCCAGCGCGCTCGCGCCGGCGAACACCAGCAAGAGCACGAGAAACCCGAGGAAGATCCGCGTCGACAGGCCGGCGCGCATGCGGCGCACAGGGTACATCGAGCGTCGGCGCGGCGCCTCACCCCGTAGCCTCGCCCGCGCGTTCGTGGCAGACGCCCGGCGCGCCTTGGAGGTTCGGATGCGGCGGCTCGCGGTGGTTCTCTCGGCCTTGGTGGCAGCGGCGCTGGCGGCGCCGGCGACGGCCCAGACGGTGCGCCGTGGCGGCGACGCGTCGGCCGAAGACAAGGACGACGACAAGGCGGCCGGCAAGGGCGGAGACGCCGCGGGCGCCAAGGCCGACGACGACGACGACATCCTGGCGCCGGTGCCGGCCAAGGGCGACCCGAAGCCCGCGCCGAGCCCCGAGGCCAAGCCCAAGGGCATCCGCCTGGGCCTGGTGCCCCTGGTGCCGCTCGGCGACGCGAGCAAGGGCGTGGCCGACGAGGTGACGGCCGCGGTCCTCAAGGAGCTCGGCTCGAGCGCGGCCTTCGACGTGGCCCCGCTGGCGGTGGGCACCGGGGCCGCCGGCAGCGGGCCCACCGCCGAGGCCGCCACGGCCGCGCTGGCCGAGGCCGCCACGGCGCTCGAGAAGGCGCGCGCCTTCGCCGAGAAGCTGCAGTTCGGCAAGGCCAAGAAGGCCTTCGAGCTGGCCCTCGCGAAGACCGAGGCCGCGGCCGCCGTGCTGCCCGACGCGCAGCCGCTCATCGACTGCCGCCTGGGTCTGGCCGAGGTGGCCGCCCGTCAGGGGCAAGACGACGAGGCGCGCGTGCAGCTCGCCTTCGCCGCCGTGCTGAACCCCGAGCTGCAGCTCGACGCCAAGCGCTACCCGCCGCTGTTCATCCGCACCTTCGCGCGCGAGCGCGATCGCGCGCTCAAGGAGAAGCGCGCGGTGGTGTTCGTCGACGAGAGCGGCGTGGGCGGCTCGGTGGAGATCGACGGCCGCCCCACGGCGGGCGCGCCGGTGCGCGTGTCGGAGGTGCCCGTGGGGCGCCACCTGGTGCGCGCCGTGCGCGAGGGCCTGCCGTCGTTCGGCGCCATCGTCGAGCTCAAGGCCGGCGAGGAGATCACGGTGAGCCCGGGCTTCGTGGCCAAGGGCGGCACCAGCTGGCTCGACGACCTGCAGGGCAACCGCTTCAGCGCCGACAGCGCCAAGGCGGTGGCCGAGGCCGCGCGCCAGGCGGGCCTGGCGGGGGCGCTCGTCGGTGTGGTGACCAAGGCCGACCCGCAGATCCCCACCCGGCTCATCCTCGTCGACGCCGCCGGCGGCGGGCTCAAGGAGCTGCCGGCCATCGCCTTCACCGCCGGCCTGCTCGATGTCTCCATCGAGATGATCCCCGCGCGCGACGGCATCGAGAAGGCGTTCGACGGCGACAAGCCGGCCCCGAAGGCGTTTGCGGCCACGCCCGTGGCGGCGCTCATCCCCGGCGCCAAGGCCGGCGCCGGCGTGCGCGTGGCCGAGGCCAAGCTGCGCTACGACGTCACGCCGCTGAAGGAGCCGGCGCGCTCCCGCGTGGTCGACGACGACAAGCCGAAGACCGCCAGCGGCGACGAGCCTCCCACCGGTGACGACGACGACAGCCGCGCCGTCACCAGCGGCCGCTCGGGCAAGAGCGCCCGCCTCGACGACGACAAGGATCCCTACAAGGACAAGATCACCATCCCCGACGAGCCCGACCCCGACGGGCCCATCACCGAGCAGCCGTGGTTCTGGCCCGTGGTGCTCGGCGGCGGCGCCGCCGGCGTCGTCGTGCTGGCCGGCGGCACCGCGGTCACGCTGGTGGCCGTGGGCGTGCTCCCCGATCCGCGGCCGGCTCACGGCGGCGAGGTCCACCTGGTGTTGCCATGAAGCGCGCGCGCGTCCTCACCTTCGTCCGTGCCCTCGTCACCGCTGCGGCCATCGCCGCGCCGCTCGGCTGCACCAAGTCCGTGCCCATCGACCTCACGGTGGTGGAGCCGGCCGACCAGACCGATCAGGCGCTCAACGGCGTCACCGACATGGCGCTGTCGTCGAGCGGCTCCGTCGCCGACGAGCGCGTGTCGTTCGACCCCGACGCGCCCGCCACCCTCGCTGTGGGGCTCACGAAGGACGGGGCCCCGGGCGTTACCATCACGTTGCAGGGGTGGGCCGGCGGTGGCGCCGACACGCCGCCGCAGGCCATCGGGCGCACCATGCCGCTGTTGATCGTCGACTCGAGCCAGCGGGCCAGCTCCATGCTGCTCGTGGGCAAGCTCGACACCTTCGGCAAGACCACGTCCATCGGCGGCGGCGAGACCACCATCGCGCCCGACGCGCCGGTGCCGGGCCGCCACGGCCACACGGCCACCTTCGTGCCGGTGATCAACAAGGTGCTCATCGCGGGCGGCGCCGTCTTCGTCGACGGCCAAGAGCGCCTGCTGGCGAGCGCCGACCTCTACGATCCCGCCACGGGCACGTTCGAGGCCCTCGCGGGCTTCGACGTGGCGCGCGCCTACCACGCCGCCAGCGCAATGCCCGACGGCCGCGTGCTGGTCTCGGGCGGCTTCTCCATCATCTCCGGCACGCTCACCACGCTGGCCACGGCGCTGATCTTCGAGCCGCTCACCAAGGAATTCGTCACCATCCAGATGGCGCAGCCGCGCGCGCACCACACGTCGACGCTGATGGAGGGCGCCGGGCTCATCGCGCTCGTGGGCGGCTGCTCGGGCGAGGGCCCGAACGACATGTGCACGCCCACACAGGCGGGCGCCGGCAACAGCGGCCCGTCGACGCAGCTGGCGGTCACGGTGGAGACGTTCGACATCAACCAGGCCACGCAGGGCGCCTCCACCGATCGCGTGGCCAGCGGCCTGTTGGTGCCGCGCGCCTTCCACCAGGCCACGCCCCTCGGCAACGACGCCAACATGCTGCTCATCGTCAGCGGCGGCGCCGACGAGACCGACACGGTGTGCGACGTGGAGGTGTTCCGCGCGTCGGGCGGCGTGCTGGCGCGCCTGGCGGAGACCACGGGGCTCGAGGGCTTCCCCAACAACAAGTGCCCGGCGCGCCACCAAGCCGTGGCCATCGACGACAACCGGCTCTTGGTCATCGGCGGGCAGACGCAGGCGCCCAACGGGCTGCCCTCGGGCGCCGGCACCCCCGATTGCTTCTTCTTCTCCACCACCACCGGCTTCGAGCAGACGCCGAGCGTGCAGCTCTTCCAGGGCCTCGGGCGCGCCGGCCACACGGCCGCCATGCTCAACGCCGACGAGGCGGGGCGCAACTCGATGATCCTCGTCGTGGGCGGCGCCACCGGCGCCGGGGCGCCGCAGGCGGAGATGCTCGAGCCCGAGGCCGGCACCGGCGTGCTGCGGGCGCGCGTCCTCGCGGGGCCGCCCGCCGAGGCGCTCGAGCGCGCGGCCGTGGCGCTCTTGCCGAGCAACCAAGTGCTGCTCACCGGCGGCCACACCACCTCGGCGCCGTACACCACCCGGGCCACGGCCCAGATCTACTTCGGTCCCTGAGCGACCAGCGCGGGCGCCGAGGGAACACCACCATGTTCGAGTCGCTCGAAGAGACGGTCGCGCGTCACGCCGTCATCACCGAGAAGCTCTATCAGCCCGACCTGCCGGCCAAGGAGCTTGCCGAGCTGAACAAGGAGCGCGCGCGCCTCGAGCCCATCGTCGAGGCCTACCGCGTGCTCAAGGACAAGCAGGCGGAGCTGGCCGGCAACAAGGCGCTGCTCGAGGACAAAGACGCCGAGCTGCGCGCCATGGCCAAGGACGAGGTGGCGCGCCTCGAGCCCGAGATCGCGGCGCTCGAGGAGCAGCTCAAGGTGCTCTTGCTGCCGCGCGACGAGAACGACGACAAAGACGTCATCCTCGAGATCCGCGCGGGCACCGGCGGCGACGAGGCCGCGCTGTTCGCCGGCGAGCTGTTCACCATGTACGGACGCTACGCGGCGCTCATGGGCTGGCAGGTGGAGCTGCTGTCGTCGTCCGACGGCACCAAGGGCGGCTTCAAGGAGGTGGTGGCTGCCGTGCGCGGCCAAGGCGCCTACTCGAAGCTCAAGCAAGAGGCGGGCGTACACCGCGTGCAGCGCGTGCCCGAGACCGAGACGCAGGGGCGCATCCACACGAGCGCGGCCACCGTGGCCGTGCTGCCCGAGGCGGAAGAGACCGACGTCGACATCAAGGCCGACGACCTCGACTGGCAGACCATGCGCGCGGGCGGCGCCGGCGGCCAGCACGTCAACAAGACCGAGAGCGCCGTGCGCCTCACGCACAAGCCGAGCGGCATCGTGGTGGTGTGCATGCAAGAGCGCAGTCAGCAGAAGAACCGCACCATTGCGCTGCGGCTGTTGTCCACCAAGCTTGTCGAGAAGCAGCGCGCCGAGGAGGCCGCGCGCGAGGCGGCGGCCCGCAAGGGGCAGGTGGGCTCGGGCGATCGCTCGGAGAAGATCCGCACCTACAACTTCCCGCAGGATCGCTGCACCGACCATCGCGTGGGGCACACGGTGCACAACCTGGCGCGGTTGATGACGGGCGAGATCGAGCCGTTCTTGTCGGTGGTGCGCACGAAGCTGCAGGCGGAGCAGCTGGCGGCCGATGAGGGGTGACGAGGGTGTGAGCGGCTGATGGCCCATGAGGCTGCCGTCGTCACCTCCGATCCCGCAGAGGTGCGACACCTCGACCCGCGGGCGCGGGTGGTCCCGGTGCAACGGGCGCGCCCGCCGCCGGGCGCGTGCGTCACGCCAGCGGATCGACGACGTCGAGAAAGCGGAAGCGACGGAAGTCGGCGTCCCGCGTGTAGAGGCGGCGGATGCCGTGGATCTTGAGCAGGGCCGCGAGGTGGGCGTCGGGCACGTGCTTGCCGTGCATGTCGAGCCCGGCGGTGACCTCGCGGTAGCAGTCCCAGAACCCCTCGGTCTCCTCGAGCGTGCGCACGTGGGGCAGCGACAAGAGCGAGCTCACGTTCTCGCACGCCTGCGCGTGGGTGAGCGGGCGCGCCAGGATGCCCCGATGGGTCGTCATGCGCACGAACGACGACAGCGTGATCCACGCGAGCGACACGGGTGCGGCGTCGCGCGCGACGGCCCCGAGGAACGCCTGCGCGCGTGCGAAGCGCGGCCCGCGCGCGTCGACCGCCTCGACCAACACATTGACGTCGATGGAGCAGCTCACTCGCGCTCTCGTGGCCCGCGCCCGAGCTGCTCGGCGTCGAGCACCTCCCACAGGCGCTCCTGATCCGCCAGGTCGACGAGCAGGCCGCCGTCGGTGGTGTGCCAGGTGAGGCGCGGCGCGTCCTTGGTGTCGGGGCGGCGCCGCGCCAGAGCGCCGGCGAGCAGCTCCGACGCCAGCGCGCCGAGCGTCTTCTTCTCGGCGCGCGCCCGTCGCTTCAGCTCGCGCAAGACCGGTCCGTCGACGTCGATGGTGGTTCTCATACATCTGATGTTACGATGAGACACATCACGCATCAACCAAGCCGCGACGCCGCGGATCCGCCGGGAACCGCCCCGCCCGACCGGCTGTCCTACCCCGGTCGGGGCAGGGTGCCCCACGCACCGTGAGGTGGAAGAATGGCGCGGCTGATGACGGTGAAGTCCGCCACCCCGGCCCCGGCGCTCCCCGCCGCGCTGCGCCCCCTTCCCACCGGCGAGGGCGCCGAGGAGGCGCTCGCGCTGCGGGCCGCGCAAGGTGACACCGGCGCCTTCGACGCGCTGGTCACGCTCTTTGGCGGGCGCGTGTTCTCGGTCGCCTTCCGCATCCTGCAAGACCGCGCCGAGGCCGAGGACCTCTCGCAAGAGGTGTTCGTGGCGCTGTACCACTCGCTGTCGAGCTTCCGCGGCGAGGCCAAGCTGTCGACGTGGATCTACAAGATCACGCGCAACCGCTGCCTGAACCGCCTGAAGTTCCTCAAGCGCCGCCACGTGGGCACCCTGGCCGACATCGACGATCCCGCCGTGGCGCGCGCCGCCGTGGACCCCGAGGCCGAGGCGCGCGGCCACAAGCGCGCCGACCAGCGCATGCAGCAGGGCGACGTGTCGCGCGTGCTCGAGGAGCACCTGCGCGCGCTGCCCGAGGAGCAGCGCACGCTCGTCATCCTGCGCGACCTCGAGGACCTGTCCTACGAGGAGATCGCGGAGGTCACCGGCCTGCCGCTCGGCACCGTCAAGTCGCGCCTGCATCGCGCGCGCGCCGAGCTGGCCCACAAGCTCGCCCCCTACCTCGACGACGTCACCACCTGAGCCCACCGCCGTTTTCACCATGCCGCGCCTGGAGTTGATCATGACCGAGCACACGAAGCTGACGCCCGACGACGCCCGCGCCCTGTTGTCGGACCACCTCGAGGGCGCGCTCGACGGCGAGCGCAAGGCCGAGGTCGACGCGCTCCTGGCCAAGGACCCCGCGCTGGCCGCCGAGCGCCGCCGCCTGGAGCAGACGGTGGCGCTGTTGCGAGGGCTGCCCGCCCCCGAGGGGCCGAGCGAGCTCGTGGCCAAGGTGCGCGACCGGCTCGCCGCCGACCGGCGCGCGGCAAGGGCGCCCGTGCCCCCCGCCGTCGACGACGTGGTGCCGCCGGTGCGCCAC
>CAZONM010000084.1:0-16967 GCA_964580865.1 uncultured Myxococcales bacterium
GAGGTGCGCGGCGCCGCGCGTGCGCCGCGCCGCCGCGAGAAACGCGAGCCCGGCGGTGCGCCGCCACACCTCGCGTCCTTCCCACGAGGCGACCGTGACGGGCGTGATGCTCGCGTCGGCGACCACCGGCGTGGCCAGCGCCACGGGGCGCTGCCCGAGCAGGGCGGCCACGACCTCGGCGCCGTCGACGGCGGGCGGCAAGAGCGCGTCCACCGTGGTGCCAGGGATGCACTCGAGGTGCTTCACGTCGGGTCCGCAGCACAGCTTCACGCGCGGGTGCGTGGTGCGCGGCTCGGTGCGCCCATCGAAGAAGAGCGCGGCGCTGTCGGTGCGTGCGATCACCTGATCCGCCAGGAGGCCGGCCATGCCCTCGACCAGCGACAGCGCCAGGGCAGGCGCTTGTTCACGCAGCGCGAGCCAGTCGGCGTGCCGCAGGCGCGCGACGACCACGGGCGTCACCGCGGTGACGGTCGCCGAGCGGCGGCGGCCGGTGAGCAGCGAGATCTCACCGAACGCAGCGCCTTGCAGCACCGGCCCCGCGTCGTGCCCGTGGCGCGAGACGCGCGCCTCGCCCGCCAACAGGAAGTACAGGTCGCGGTCGACGTCCTCCTGGCGCACCAGGGCCACGCCGGCGTCGACGGCCAGCTCGTCGAGACGCGCGGCCACCAACGCGCGATCGGCGTCGGAGAGCGCGCGCAACAGCGGCGAGACGAGGAGCTTGTTGATGACGATCACGGTGCGGCTCCGAGCCAGAGGATCAGGGCCTGCGCCGTGAGGATGCGCAGCACCATGGTGGTCGGATAGACGGCGGCGTACGAGACGGCGGCGCTGTCCTCTCCCACGAGCGAGTTGGTGAAGGCGAGCGCGGGCGGGTCGGTCATGGAGCCGGCGAGCAGGCCGGCGACGGTGGCGAACGGCAGGCCGAGCGCGAGGCGCGCCACCGCGGCCACCACCACCAGCGGCACCACCGTGATGACGACGCCGCACAGGAGCCAGGTGGGCCCCTGCCCGGCGAGCGCCTCGACGAGGTGAGCGCCAGCCTTGAGCCCCACGGCCGACAAGAACAGCGCGATGCCGAGCTCGCGCAGCGCGAGGTTGACGTTGCCCGGCAGGTACCACACCACGGGGCCGAGCTTGCCGAGGCGCCCGAGCACGATGGCGGCGAGCAGCGGGCCGCCGGCGAGGCCGAGCCTGACGGGCGCGGGCAAGCCCGGCAGCGGCAGGGCGACGGAGCCGAGCAGCACGCCGAGCGCGATGCCGAGGAAGATCGGAAGGAAGTCGGTGAGGCCAAGCGCCTTCTGCGAGTTGCCCACCACCGCGGCCGCGTCGGCCAGGTCGTCGTGGCGCCCCACCACGTGCACCTGATCGCCAAAGCGCAGGCGCAGGCCCGGCGCGGCCACCATGTCGACGTCACCACGCCGCACCCGCGTGATCACCACGTCGTGGCGCGCGGTGAGCGCGAGCTCCGCCAGCGTTCTGCCCACCGCGTCCTTGTGCGTGACCACCATGCGCACGGCGCCGGTGCCGGTGCCGGTCGTCAGGTCGCGCGCCGACGGCGCGCCGATGATGGCGCAGGCGCTCTCGAGCGCGGCCTCGGTCCCCACCGCCAGCACGGTGTCGCCCAGGTGCACCACCGTGGACGGCAACGCGCGCTCGGCGTCGTGCGCGTCTCGCGCCAGCACCCGCGACACCACCACGCCGAGCGCGTCCAGCCCCGGCAGGTCTTGCACCGCGCGCCCGTCGAGGTTCTTGTTCTCGACGACGAACGCCCGCCGCGTGATGGGCGCGGCCGGTGACGGCCCGGCCCCCGCCGTCGCCGTGCTTCCGAACAGCGCGCGCGCGCCGACGATGGTGACGATGACGCCGATGACGCCGAACGGGTAGGCGACCGCGTAGCCCAACGACGGCAGGCCGCGGCGCGCGGCGTCGACGTCGGGCAAGCCATCGAGCGCCTGCTGCGCGGCGCCGAGGGCGGGCGTGTTGGTGGTGGCGCCCGCGAACACGCCCACCAAGGCGGCCATGTCGAGATGCAAGAGGCGCGCGAGCGCCACGGTGGCGAGCGCGCCGAGCAGCACCACGCCCGCCGCTAGCGCGTTCAAGCGCAGGCCGCCGTGGCGCAGCGACTGCACGAAGCCGGGCCCCACCTGCGCGCCCACCGCGGCGACGAAGAGCACGAGCCCGAGGTCGCGCAGCGCGTCGAGGACGGGCGGCGCCGGCGCGAACCCCAGGTGACCGGCCGCCAAGCCCGAGAACAACACGCCCGCCACACCGAGCGAGAGCCCGCGCACCTTGAGCTGCCCGAGCGCGAGCCCGGCGGCGACGACGACGGCGATGGGCAGGAGCCAGCTCATGGGACCTTGGGCGACGGATGCGTGGTGCGCGCCGGCGCGCGTCAGTCGCCGAGCGCGATGCCGAGGTCGCGCGCGGTCTTGATGCTGTCGCTGTCGAGCGGCACGGTCTTCATGCGGCTGGTGGCGTCAGCGAGCGGCACGTAGCTGACGCGCGGCGGATCGAGCGCCACCATGATGCCGCTCTCGCCCTCGTCGAGCGCGCGCACCGCGGCGGCGCCGAAGCGCAGCGCGAGCAGCCGATCGAACGCCGTGGGCGTGCCACCGCGCAAGAGGTGCCCGAGCACCACGGCGCGCGTCTCCTTGCCGGTGATGCGCCCGAGCGCGTCGGCCACGAGCTGGCCCGCGCCCCCCAGGCGCTCGGCGCGGCCCACCTGCTTCTCGAGCACGGCGCGCCCGCCCCCGGCCGGCGCCGCGCCCTCGGCCACGACGACGATCGAGTACTTGCGGCCGGTGTGCTCGCGGGTGCGGATGCACTCCACCACGCGCTCGATGTCGTACGGGATCTCGGGGATGAGGATGGCCGCCGCGGTGCCCGCGATGCCGGCGTTGAGCGCTATCCAGCCGGCGTAGCGGCCCATGACCTCGACGACGATGACGCGGCCGTGGCTCTCGGCGGTCGAGTGCAGCCGGTCGAGGCACTCGGTGGCGAACGACACCGCCGTGTCGAAGCCGAAGGTCGCCACCGTGCGGTCGAGGTCATTGTCGATGGTCTTGGGCACGCCGATGACGCGCATGCCCTTCTTCGCCAGCACGTTGGCGATGCCGAGCGAGCCGTCGCCGCCGCAGGCGATGAGCGCGTCGATCTCGTGCACGCGAAACTGCTGCACGAGCTCATCGGTGCGATCGATCTCGCCCCAGCTCCCGTCGGGGTTCTGCAGCGGGAAGTGCATCGGGTTGCCGCGGTTGGTGGTGCCGATGATGGTGCCGCCGAGGTGCGTGATGCCCCGCACCGCCTCGACGGTGAGCGGCACCAGGCCGCCCGCGGGGTAGCGCTCGGGCATGAGCAGGCCGTTGTAGCCGTCGCGGATGCCGTAGGTCTCCCAGCCGCGCCGGCTGGCGGCCTTCACGGCCGCGCGAATCACCGCGTTGAGGCCCGGCGCGTCGCCGCCGCCGGTGGAGATCGCGATCCTGCGGATCGTCGAGGGTGTGGTCGTCATGGCGCGACCTTGGCCCGAGGCCGACGCCGGCAGCAAGACCTGACGCGCTGTGCAAATCGGCGCACCACGCCTGTGCGGGAACTCCCGCGTGAGGCGCGCGGTCGGTCCGAGCGAGGTGCCATCATGCGAAGCCCCGCGCTCGTGCTCGCGCTCGCCCTGGCCGCATGCGGCGGCGATCCGGTGTCGGACGCCGACCCACCAACGACGCTGCTGGCGCGGCCCATCGGCACTGCCGTCGCTGTCCACGCCAACGGCGACGCCTTCGCCGAGGCCAACGCCGACATCGCAGCGATGGAGGTGCCCGCGTCGCTCCCCGCGCTCGAGGTCGCCGGCGTGGCCAACGCGCTCGCCTTGGAGGTCCTCGACGTGAAGGTCACCGTGCTCGGGCGCCTGGCGCGCACCGAGGTCACGCAGATCTTTCGCAACACGCTGCCCCGCGTGGTGGAGGGCACCTACCGCATGACGCTGCCGGACGCGGCCGTCATCAGCCGCTTGGCCATGGACGTCGACGGCGTGATGACCGAGGGCGAGCTGGTGGAGAAGGAGCGCGCGCGGCAGATCTACGACGGCATCGTTCACGCGCGGAAGGACCCGGCGCTGCTCGAGTGGCAGGGCGGCAACCGCTTCACCATGCAGGTGTTCCCGATCCCCGCGAGCGGCACCAAGACCATCATCCTCGCCTACGAAGAGCTGCTGCCGGTGCGAGGCATGCGCGTGCAGTACGCCTATGGGTTGCCCGCGCTCGGCCAAGGCGCCGCCGCGCGCATCGGTCGCTTCACGTTCCACCTCGCCGCCGGCGACGCGGGCGCGCCCGCCCTCGAGCGCGACGCCGCGGCGTACGCCGCGCGCGTCGACGCCTCCAGCGTCGCCTACGAGGAGGTGGCGTTCGCGCCGCGCGGTCCGGTGCGCGTGAGCTTCCCGCGCCCGGAGCCCGGCAGCGCCACCTTGATCGCGAGCAAGATCGACGATGACGGCGATGGCGACGCGGTGTTCTTCGTCGACGTCATGCCCGCGCTCGCGGACGCGCGACGACCGCCACCGCGGGATCTGGTCTTGGCCATCGACACCTCCCGCGGCATCGGCGATCGCGAGCTGGCGCGCGCGGTCGCAGTGGCGCGCGCGGTCGCCGAGCGCCACGTCGGCGGGCGCGTGGTCACCGTCACCGGCGACGTGGACGCGCACACCTGCACCAGCGAGCCTGCGTGGTGCTTGTCGGAGCTGCACGCCGGCGGCGCCACCGACCTCGACGCGCTCTTGGCCGCCGCGGCGCACGCCGCGGCGAGCCTCGACGATCCCGCCATCGTGCTGTTCAGCGACGGCGTGGCGAGCCTGGGTGAGCTCGACGGCGACGTGCTGCGCGCGCGCTTCCTCGACCAGCTCGATCCCGAGCGCCGCGCCGTGTTCACCGTGGCCATCGGGCACGAGCCCGACACGGACTTCCTGGCGGAGCTGGCCAACGCCGGCCGCGGACATCCGCTGCGGCTCACGCCAGTGGGCAGCACCGACGGCGCGGTGGAAGCCCTGGTCCACCTCTTGAGCGTGCCGCTGGTCCTCGACGTCACCGCCGAGGTGATCGCCGGTGACGCCGTCGTCGCCGCGCGCCCGAGCGTGAACGTGCGGCCCGGCGAGCCCTTCGCCGTGTTCGCGCGCGGCCCGAGCGCGCCGTTCACGCTGGCCGTGCGCGGGCGCTGGAACGACGACGACGTCGAGGTGCGCGTGGAGGTGGACCCGCGCGCGCCGGTGGCGGACCCGCTGGTGGAGCACTTCTGGGCGCGCGCCGCCATCGAGGCCCTCGAGCGCGAGGGCGCGCCGCGCGAGCGCATGGTGGCGCTGTCGTTGCGCCACGGCGTCATGAGCCGCGCCACGTCGTTCTTGGTGCTCGAGAACGAAGCCGCGTACCGCCGCTTCGGCGTCGAGCGGCTGCGCGAGGCCGAGCGCGCCTCGACACTTGGGCGCAACCTCGTCAAGGGGACCGAGGCGCTGCAGGAGCTGCTCCAGCTCGGGGACAGCGCCGCGCCGGCGCCGTTCCTGCACGCAGCGCCTGCGTCCGCTGCGCGCGCGGAGAAGCGGGACGCGGTCGCGGACCGCGACGTCACGCGGTCGGCCTCGGCGACGCAGGTGGGGACCGGCTTCGGCGGCGGCGGCCTCAGCGGGGCCGTGTCGGGCTTGGTCGGCACGCGCGGACGCGGCTCCGGCGAGGCGGGCTATGGCGCGGCCCCTGCGGGCCTCGGTGGTCGCGGCAAGAGCGACGTCACCCTGACGCAGGGGACGCCCGTGATCCTCGGCAGCCTCGACAAGGCCGTGATCCGCCGCGTGGTGCAGGCGCACCTCGCGCAGGTCCGCTACTGCTACGAGAAGGAGCTCGCACGGACGCCCGGCCTGCGCGGCAAGGTCGTGATGAAGTGGGTGATCAATGGCACCGGCAAGGTCAGCCAGGCGCAGACCGCCGACACCACGCTGCGCAACCCCAACGTCGAGGCGTGCCTCGCCACCAAGATCAAGACCTGGAAGTTCCCCACGCCTGCTGGCGGCGGCTTCGTCATCATCAACTACCCCTTCGTCTTCAGCACCGAGCAGCCGTCGGGGAGCCGCATGGTGGAGCCGCCGCCGCCCGCGCCCGTGGCAGAGCGCGAGCCGCCGCCACCGCCGCCACCGCCGCCACCGCCCACGCTGGCGCAGATCATTGCCGCCCGGCGCGACAACGTGCTCGACGCGCAGCTCACCATCGACGAGGCGCGCCTGCGCGAGGAGGCCGGCGACGTGCGCGGCGCGCGGCGCGCGCTCTCGGAGCTCGTCGAATTCGCGCCGCACGACGCCGGTCGGCGCGAGCAGTACGCGAACCAGCTCTTGTCTCGGCGGCTGGCGACGGAGGCATGCGCGGAGCTCGGCCACGTGACTTCGCTGCGGCCGGCGCGGCGCGATCTGTTTCGCAGAATGATGGGGTTGCGCCGGGCATACCTCGCCGACGCCGCCGCGCTGCGCACGTGCATCGTCGACGGCGTGTCGCGGCTTCCCGTGCAGCGGTCGCTCTCGCTGGTGCTCACGTGGGAAGACCCCGACGCGGACGTGGACCTGCACGTCATCGGGCCCACGGGCGAGCACGTGTCGTTCCGCCAGCGCGAGGGCAAGGACGGCGGGCTGCTCTATTACGACGTCACCGACGGCTTCGGCCCGGAGATCTACACGCTCGGCCAGGGCCGCGAGGGCCGCTACCAGCTCGGCGTCGTGCACTTCCGCGGGCCGGAGCGGGGCGTGCGCGGCACCCTGACCATCATCGAGGACGCCGGCACGCCCGCCGAGCGGCGCCGCCACGTGCCGTTCCGGCTCGGTGCGCCCGACACCGATGACCTCACCACGGTGGCGCAGGTGCGCCTGTAGATCCGCGGGGCTTGCCGAGGATGCGACGGCGGACTACGGTCCGCATCCTACCATGGCCGGGCCACCCAAGCCCGCTGGAGGATCCGTTATGCGCATTACCGCCCTCTCCCTGCTCGCCCTCGCTCCCCTCGGCCTCGCCACCGGCGCCCGCGCGTCCGAGTGGACGCTCGACCCCGAGCACACCGAGATCGGCTTCTCGGTGCGCCACATGATGGTCACCGACGTTCGCGGCGCGTTCGAGAAGTACACGGGCACCATCACCGTGGACGACAAGGACGTCACCAAGTCGAAGGTGGCCGTGGAGCTGGAGGTCGCGAGCATCAACACCAAGGTGGCCAAGCGCGACACGCACCTGAAGAGCCCCGAGTTCTTCGACGCAGCCAAGTTCCCGAAGATGACGTTCACGTCGACCAAGATCGAGAAGGGCGCCGCCGCCAACACCTTCAAGGTGACCGGCGACCTGACCATGCACGGCGTCACCAAGCCCGTGGTGCTCGACGTGACCTTGTCCGACGAGTGGCAGGATCCAAAGGAGTGGGGCGGCCGCACGCACCGCGGCGTCAAGGCCACCGGCAAGCTCAACCGACAGGACTACGGCGTGAGCTGGCAGACCAAGCTCGACAAGGGCGGTGTGGTGGTGGGCGACGAGGTCACCATCACCATCAACGCCGAGCTGATCAAGAAGTAGCGGCTCCGCAGCCGCCGCCGGTCAACGCCCGCCGGCGTCGTGGTACTGAGTGCCCATGAACACCCTCGCCACCGCTGGCGGCTCGGCCGCCGCCCCCTTCGGCCTCGGCACCTACACCATCAAGCGCCCGTTCCTCACGCTGTTCGGGCGCAAGTTCCACGTGTTCGGGCCAAACGGCCAGCAGGTGATGTTCGTCAAGCACAAGATCCTGACCTTCAAGGACGAGTGGAACATCTACACCGACGACAGCGAGAGCACGGCGCTCATCCGCGTCAAGGCGCGCCAGGCCATCGGCCTCAACATCGTCACCGACGTCTTCGACGCCAAGAGCGGCGAGAAGGTCGGCGCCGTGCGCAACAAGGGCCTCAAGTCGATCGTGCGTGACACCTGGGAGGTGCTCGACACGGCCGACAACGTCATCGGGTCGTTCGGTGAAGACTCGAACGCGCTGTTGCGGCGCTTCATCCCGATCCTGCTCGGGCATTGGCACATGGACGTGGGCGGCACCTCGGTGGCAAAGGTCGACCAGGTGTTCCGGTTCTTCACCAAGGAATTCACGCTCGCGATCACACCGGGCGCCAGGGTCGACCCGCGCCTTGCGATCGGGTGCGCCATGTTGGCGCTGATGCGCGAGCTGTTGCGCGAGTCCCACTGATCCGCGCGCGTCACGCGGGCTCGAACCTGCCGGTGGCCTCGTCGAGCAGGTGGAACACCCCGTCGTCGATGGCGAAGAACCCGCCGTGGAGCTTGACCTTCCCTTGGCGCTCGCGCTCGGCGAGCCAGGGGAAGGTGCGCAGGTTCGCGAGCGACACCTGCACGGCTTGGTGCTCCATGGCTGCGTAGGCGGCGCGGTCGAGCGCGCCCGGGTGCTCGGCGCGCAGCGCGTCGGCGGCGTCGTCGAGGATCTGCAGCCAGCGCGACATGGAGCCACCGTCGCCCGGCATGGTGCCCGCGAAGCGCCGGTTGAGCGCGGCGGCGCACCCGGCGCAGAAGCCGTGGCCGAGCACCAAGATCTCCTCCACCTCGAGCTGCGTGACCGCGAACTCCACGGCCGCCGCCACGCCGTGCCGCCCGCCGTCGGGCTCGAAGGGCGGCACCAGGGCCGCGATGTTGCGCACGATGAACAGCTCGCCCGGATCGGTGTCGAAGATGCGCGTGGGATCGACGCGGCTATCGGAGCACGCGATGACCATCACCTTGGGCGACTGCCCCTGCGCCAGGCTGGTCCAGCGCTCGCGCTGCTGCGCCCAGCCGGTCTCGCGAAAGCGGCGGTAGCCGCTCACCAACGCGCGCAGACGTGCCACGTCACTCCTCCAACTCGACCTGCGATCGGTCGGGCAACAGCCACACCGATAGCAGGCTGACCAGCGCCGCCAAGGAGAGATAGCCAGCGATGGCCGTGGACGAGCCGTAGCGGTGCTCGAGCCACACCGCGATCATGGGCGCGGGCCCGCCGGCGGTGATGGACGCGAGCTGATAGCCGAGCGACGCGCCGCTGTAGCGCAGCTTGCCGGGGAAGCTCTCGGCGATGAGCGCGGCCTGCGGCCCGTATTGGACGTCGTGGATGGCCTGACCGAGCACCGCGGCGACGACGATGAGCACGACCGAGCGCGAGTCGATGAGCTGAAAGTACGCGAACGGAAAGAGCGCCATGGCCGCGCAGCCGAGCATGACCAGGCGCCGGCGCCCGAAGCGGTCCGACAGGTGACCCCAGAGGGGGATCGTGACGAGCGAGACCGTGGCGGCGATCATGACCGCGTTCAAGAACGTCTCGCGCGGCATGCCGAGCGTCTTGGTGCCGTAGCTCAAGAGCCACGTGGAGAAGATGTAGAACGGCGCTTGCTGGCCCGTGCGCAACAGAGCGGTGAGCACGATCTCTTTGCCGTGCTTGCGTACCACCTGCGCCACGGGCGCACGCTCGAGCTGCCCCTCGGCGCGGCGCTTGGCGAACGCGGGGGTCTCGAGCACGCCGGTGCGGATCCAGAAGCCGATGAGCACCAAGACGATGCTCGCGAGGAACGGCACGCGCCAGCCCCACGACGTGAACGCGTCGCCCGAGAGCGCCGACGCGGCCGACACCGCGCCGTTGGCGAGCACGAGCCCCGCGGGCGCGCCCCACTGCGGCCAGCTCGCCATCAGCCCGCGCCGCCCCTTGTCGGACCACTCGGCGGCGAGCAAGACCGAGCCACCCCACTCGCCGCCCACGCCCACACCCTGCAGCACGCGCGCCAGCGTGAGGAGCACGGCGCCCCAGATGCCGATGCTGTCGTAGGCGGGCACCAAGCCGATGCCGGCGGTGGCCACGCCCATCAGCACCAGCGTGGCGACGAGCGAGGCCTTGCGGCCCACGCGATCGCCCACGTGGCCGAAGATGGCGGCGCCGAGCGGGCGCGCCAGGAACCCAACGAAGTACGTCGAGAACGAGAGCAGCACGCCCACGTACGGGTCGCTCGACGGGAAGAACTTCGCTGGGAACACGAGCGCCGCGGCCACGCCGTAGAGAAAGAAGTCGTACCACTCGATGGCCGTCCCCACGGCCGACGCCACCACCGCGCGGCGCACCTGGCGCTGGCGTTCGGCGGGCGTGAGCGTGGCGGGGTCGGGCGCGGACATGGCGGCGGCGGGCCACGCTAGCGCGCGATCGTCGGGGGCGGAACCGCGATCCTCGGCGCGCGGCGCGGCCGGCGGCGCGCGCGCGGTCGCCTCACTTCGGCGAGGCGTCGGGCTTGTCGACGGGCGCGGGCAAGGGCGCGGGCTTCTTCGGCGTCGGCAGCGTCGGTCGCACCGGCGGTGCGGGCGCGGCCGGCGCGCCGGCCCAGGTGGTGTCGCGCTTCAGGTCGTCGATGAGCTCCTCGATGGCCCACAGGACCTGCGGCCCGGCGTTGGCGTAGTTCTCGACGGTCTTCGTGCGATCGGCCCTGGTCACGGTCACGAACACCGTGGGGTTGTCGGTGACGGGGGCGCTGTAGCGCTCGGCGAAGCAGGAGAAGCCCACCTCGTCGATGAGGCGGGCGACGTTGTGGAAGCGCCACGCCTCGACCTTGCCCGTGCGCTTGCCCGCGGGCTTCGCATGCGCGCGGCCCTCGTACTCGACGACGCCGTCGGCCTTCACGGTGAAGGTGTAGTCGGGACACGTGCCGTAGCAGGCGGTGCGGCGCAGCGTGATGGAGGTGATCCCGTGGCCCACGGAGCGCGCGGCGTCGAGCGCGCGGCTCTTGGTGACGTCGATGGGCCGGCACTCGGGCTCGATGCCGCGCGCGGGTAGGGCGAGCGCGAGGGCGGTGGCGATGAGGAGTGCGGCGGGTGCGCGGACGATCATGATCCCTCCGGGGGCGGGCGCGCCGAGGATGCCATGCCGGCGGCGGTAGTGGTGGTTGTGATGGTGGCGCTGACGCGGGAGCTGGGGCGTGTCGCGCTGCCGTTACAGCGGAGGTCAGTTGCGTTGATCGAGCCCGGCGAAGGGACTGGCCGCGAGGCCAAGGAGCACCGCAGGTGCGTAGCTCGTGGTACGCGCCGAGGACGCGACGCAGGGATCGTGGCAAGGACCAAGCCCGGCGACCATCAACGCAACTGACCTCCGCTGTAGGAACGATCGCTGCTCTCGCGACAGGACGCGGTGCTGCCTTCGCGAACCTGCCGCGCAGCGGTCAGCCGCGGTGGCGGCGACCGAGCGACCTTCGCGGCGGCGGGCACGCCGCCGCAGCCCACCGCACCGGCGAGGAAGACCTCGGGCCGGTGCCACCCACCCACGGAGGTCACCGGCCTCGCCGAGAGGCGCTACGAGGTGGTTCGCGCGCACCCGGGCGAGGCGATGGCGGTGCACGAGCCGGACACGGTCTCGACCTTCTGTCCTTGGTCTTCGTCTCTGTCTCTGTCTCTGTCTCCTCGTCCTCGCCCCACGTCGCTGCAGCCGCGCCACCCGCGCCCGCTACCGCGCCGCCGCCCGCGCCCGCATGGTGGCGAAGAACGCCTCCGCGGGATCGGCGGGCTCCGGCGCGGCCTCGGCGGCGGGCAGACAGCGCGCGGGTACGTCGTCGAGGAAGCGCGAGCGCCGGCGCGCCAAGAGCTCGTGGCGTCGCCGCCGCGTGGTGGCGTAGCTGCACACGAGCACGCGCTGCGCGCGCGTGAAGCCCACGTAACACAGGCGCCGCTCCTCCTCGACGCCGCGCTCGCCGCTCTCTTCCACCACGCGCCGGTGCGGCAACAGGCCCTCCTCCATGCCGACCAAGAAGACCACGGGGAACTCGAGGCCCTTGGAGGCGTGCAGCGACATCAGCTGCACCTTGCCCTTGTTCTTCTGCTCTTCCTTCTTGTCGTCGGTGCGCTCGTCGTCGTCGTTGTCGAGGCGCACGCGATCGAGGAAGGCCGAGAGCGCGCCCTCGCCGGTCTCCATGAGCCGGCTCTCCTCGAGGTCAGGCGCCAGGGCGGCCTCGCGCCGTCGCTCCACGAAGGTGGCGAAGGCGTTGAGCAGCTCCTCCACGCACTCCTGCACGCGCTGGCGCGTGGCCAGCTCGGGCTCGGCCTCGATGAGGCGCGCCACGCCCGCGCGCAGCACCGCGCGGTGCGCGATGAGCGCAGCGTCGGCGTCGGGGTCGGCGGCGGCCGCCTCGATGGGCGCGCGCGCCTCCACCAGCGGGGTCGCGAAGCTCGTCAGCCCCACCCGCTGCTCGGTGTTGAGCTCAGCGCCGGGCGCGCCCTTGGCCGCGTGCTCGACGAGGGGCACTCCCGCGGCGCGCGCGCTCGCCACGATGCGCGCGATGGCGACGTCGCCGATCTTGCGCGCGGGCGCGGTGACGGCGCGGCGAAAGGCCACCTCGTCGTCGGGGCGGGCGATGCAGGCGAGGTAGGCGAGCGCGTCCTTCACCTCCTTGCGCGCGAAGAACTCCATGCCGCCCACCACGCGGTAGGGCACGCCGCGCAGGCGCAGCGCCTCCTCGAACAGCCGGCTCTGGGGCGCGGCGCGGTACAGGATGGCCACCGACTCGGCGGGCCGCTGATCGCGCACGACGAGGTCGAAGATGCGCGCGGCCACGCGCTCGGCCTCTTGCTCGCCGTCGTCGGCGGCGATGAGCTGCAGGGGCGCGCCGTCGCCCAGCCCCGAGCGCAGCGTCTTGTCGCGGCGCGCGCTGTTCTTGGCGATGACGGCGTTGGCGGCGTCGAGGATGAGCGCGGTGGAGCGGTAGTTGTCCTCGAGCTTGACCACGGTGCACGGCGTGAACTGCCGATCGAAGCCCAGGATGTTCTCGAGGTCGGCGCCACGAAACGCGTAGATGGCCTGATCGTCGTCGCCCACGACGCACAGGTTGTGCTCGGGCCCGCACAACAGGCGCGTGATCTCGAGCTGGATGGGGTTGGTGTCTTGGTACTCGTCGATGTGCAGCCAGCGAAATTGCGCCTGGTAGCGCGCGCGCACCTCGGGCACGGTCTCGAGGAGCTCGCGCGCGCACAGCAGCAGATCGTCGAAGTCGAGGGCGCTCATGGCGCGCAGGTGCGCGGCGTAGGGCCGCCAGAGCGCGCGCGCCACCGTGGCCACCTCGTCGTGCTGGGGGGGCGGCTCGTCGGTGCCACGCACGCCCTGGTTCTTCCACAGGCCGATCTTGCCGAGCACCAGGCGCGGCAGGCGGCTTGGCGGCGTGCCTGGCGCGGCCTCGTCGAGCTTCATGCCCACGCCGCGCGCCACGCGCACGAGCTGCGCCTGCTGGTCGCCCTCGTCGAGGATGGTGAAGGCGTTCGACACGCCGAGCTGGTGCGCGTCTTTGCGCAGAAGGCGCGCGCACAGCGCGTGGAACGTCGACACCCACACGCCGCGCGCCGCCGCGCCCGCCAGGCCCACCAAGCGCTCCTTCATCTCACGCGCGGCCTTGTTGGTGAACGTGACGGCGAGGATCGAGCGCGCCGCCTCGCCCTGCAGGAGCAGGCGCGCGATGCGCGTGGTGACGACGCGCGTCTTGCCCGTGCCCGCGCCGGCCAGCACCAAGAGCGGCCCGCGATCGTGCATGACGGCGGTGCGCTGCGCGTGGTTGAGGCCGTCGAGCATGGGGGTCGCGTAGCACGCGCGCGGCCCGTCGCCAGGGGACGCGGGCAGCGATCGTTCGCGGCGTGGTGGCGCTGGCCCAGTGGCGGCTACAGCGCCGGGAAGGCGCAGTCGCCCTCGTTGCCGCGCGCGTCGTCGTTGGCGCGGAAGTACACCTCGCCGAGCTCCGCGTCCCAGCACTGCACGGCGACGAACAAGGGGTTCTCGAGGTCGCCCACGCGCGACACCGCGGCCTCGGCGCGGCCCGCCTGCTCGGCGTTCCAGGCGGCGCCGATGACCAGGTTCTCGACGCCGGGCTGCTCGGGCGCCAGGTTGGCGAAGGCGTCGAAGCTGAGCGTCCCCGAGCCGTCGGCCTCGCGGATGAAGTCGTAGTCGACGCGCTCGCGCTCGAGGTTGGTGCCGGCGAGCAGCGCGCCCACCACGCCCAGGTGCAGCTCGGTGCGCTCGTCGTCGTTGTCGAAGTCGATGACCAGCTGGCGGCCCACGCCCTTGAGCGGCTCCACGCGCGAGAGCTCGAGGACGAGCGAGCCAACGCCCGAGCGCGCGCGCGCGCCGTCGAGGTCGCCGGGCGTGAACTGGCCCGACAGCAGGATGGCGAGCCCCGTGCTCTCGTCGAGGTCGACGTCGCAGCTGACCTCGTCCACCAAGCGCGCCGGCACGCGCCCGGCGGCGCCGTGCACACAGAAGCGGAAGGTGCCGAGCGTGCTGGTGCCGTCGTCGACGCGCACCATCTCGAAGCGGTAGGTCTCCTGCTTGGCGGCGTCGAAGATGGGGCCCCACACGCGGCGGTCGCGCTCGCGCCGCGTGGGCGGGTGCTTGAGCACCTCGTCCACCAGGTCGAGCAGGGTGAAGGAGATGCCGTTGAGGCCGATGGCGACGTCGCGCGCGTGGCAGCGCAGGTCGCCGTCTTGGCACGGGACCTCGAGCGCCTGCTCGGCGGTGTTGCCCTCGTCGATCGCGCTCGGCTCGCCCGCGGGCCGCAGCTCGAGCTGTTTCTTCTGCGGCAGGCCGGCGAAGAAGATCAGGTCATCTTCCGACAGGTTGCCGCAGGCCGCCAGCGCCGGCACCGCCAGAAGGGCGGCGAAGGCGAGGTGCAGGGGGCGGCGGCGGGCGTTCATGGGGGGCTCAAGGGATCGACACGCTCAGGGGCGAAAGGGGCAAGGGATCCGGGCGCGGACGCTCAGAAATCGAACCAGACCGAGGCCAGCGCCTCCATGGGGAAGACGGGTCGTACCGAGTCATACGTGTACACCATCACGCTCGATCGCGCCGTGATCTCGGCGTGGCCCCACGACGCGAACGACCACCCAGCCATGCCCACCACGCCGGGCGCGAAGTCGAAGTACCACTGGGTCGTGTCGACGCCGAGCGGCAGGGCGGCGGGGTCGCGGAAGGTGTGCTGCCAGTACATGGCGGCCAGGCGCCCGCCGCCGCCGAGGAGCACCGCGTCATCGAACAGGCGCGTGGTCCACAGCACGTTGACGCCGGCTTGCACGTGCACGACGTCGGCGGCGAGGGTGCCGCCGGGCACGTCGCGCTCCACCGTGGTGCCGCCGAAGCCCACGTCGGCCGAGGTCATGATGCGCTCGCCCACCAGGTTGCGCCCGCGCGCCTCGATGACGACGTACGGCAGGCCCGGGAACAGGTCGCCGTCGTCGCCGGGGTCGAGCACGTACTGCGCGCCCAGGCCCATGGAGAGCGCGAAGCCCACCTCGTCAGCGATGCGGTCGGAGAGGATGGGCGTGCCCTTGGCGTAGTCGTCGGCGAACGACACGCGCTCCATGGCGCCCTCGTCGAGCGTGAACACGCCCTTCTCGCGCGCCGACAAGCGCGTCATGAGGAGGTGGCTGTCCATGCGCTTCTTGATGGCGTACTGGCCCTTGGGCAGCGCGATGCGGCTCGCGTTGCCGGCGTTCTTGTCGACCTCGGCGACAAAGAGCTGGCGCTCGAGGTCGACCACGAAGTAGCGCCCCTCGCTCTCGGCGGGGAAGTCGATGACCACGTCGGCGCCGCCGGGCTCGGAGAGCGTGACGTCGCCGGCGCCGCGCAGGTCGTACGAGTACGTGGGGTGCTGCGCGCCCGAGCGCGTCACCGACGTGGCGGCCACGGTGCGGCCGTAGGCGTATGCGTAGGCCTCGTCGAGGTTGACCTTGCCGTCGCGGTTGCGATCAGCGTCGCCGCGCAGGCCGGTGGCGAGGTAGTGCGTGAAGAAGCTGCCCTGGATGTCGTCGCTCTCCTGGCTCACCTCGCTGGCCGACGAGCTGGTGATGATCACCTGGCCGCGCGCCGACAGGCCCTGGTCGACCTGCACCACGAACGGCGGCGCCAGCGTGCCGCCCTTCTCGCGCGTCATGGCGCCGGCGCCGCACGAGTCGACGAAGGCGATGCGCACGTCGGCGCTCGACTCCTCGAGGCGGCGCTTGATCCACTGCATCTCGAGCTGGGTCTCGCCCAGGCGCAGCACGCCGTTTTGCGCGTGGCCCGAGTAGTAGAACAGGAACACCACGTCGTCGCCGCGGCGCTTGGCCTGGCCGACGCGGCGCTCCACCTCGTCGAGCGCGCCCATGACGTCGCCGCCCTCGCCGTCGATGACCGAGAGGATGTCGGCGCGCTCGAAGCCGCCGAGGTCGACGAGCACGTCGGCCAAGCGCTGCCCGTCGCGCCCGGCGTAGCGCAGCTCGGGAAGGTCGTTGCCGCCCTGGTGGTTGGCCACCACGAGCGCCAAGCGCTCGGTGCGCGCATGCGCGCCGCCCGCCGCGAGCGCGGCGAGGGGCAGGACGCAGGCGAGGGCACGCAGGTTCACGGGGTGCGCTTCATGCTTTCGCGCTCAGGGGCCGCTCGGCGCCGGAGCGATCTTGACGATGTGGACGGAGCTTTGCACGTGCGACTCGGGCAGGGGCAGGCGCTCGGTGCGCGCTAGGTCGCTGCCCGACGACGCGAGCTGCTGCGCGGCCGCCTCCACCTGGGCACGCAGCGTGGTGAGGTCGTCGGGGCCATAGACGACGAAGAAGCGCTCGGCGCCGGTGGCCTCGTCGAGCACCACGCTGGCGGGCAACAGGCGCGTCTTCTCCTCGCCCTTGACGCGGCCCTGCACGCTCTCGGCGGCGTAGAGCGTGACCACGCCCCGGCCGTCGACGCCCACCAGCACCATGGCGCGCATGCCGGCGTCGTCCTTGACGGCGAACTGGATGCGATCGCCGGCGGTGAGCTCCTCGCCCGCGCGCCCCGCGTGTGCGCCGCCGTCGTCCTTGACGAAGAAGCCCACGCGCGCGCCGCCCTTGGTGCGCGTGCCCGCCAGCTCGTCGTCGGGCGCGCGCACGAACAGCACCACGGCGGCGGCCGCGGCCGCGAGCGCGCCG
>CAZONM010000085.1:0-16870 GCA_964580865.1 uncultured Myxococcales bacterium
GCGCTCCACGGCGCCCGCGGGGGGATCGACGCGCGCCGCCAGGTGCACGACGGCGCTCGCGCGCGCGCGCGCGACGCGCTCGCGCAGCCGCTCGACCGCGTCCGGTGCCACGAGGTCGATCGGCGCTTCGCTGACGCGATCGACGACGAGGGGCGTAGCCCCTCGTCGCTCGAGCTCGCGGGCGGTGGCGCGGCCGATGAAGCCGGCGCCGCCGATCAGCGCGACGACCGTCGACAACTAGGCTTCGCCGCTCTTCGACGCCGGCGCGCGCGCCACCACCTTCTTGTCGGCCTCGGTCGACGGCGGCTTGGCCGCCGTCGGCGCCGGCTCGGGGCGCGGCGCGTTCGCCGCCACCAGGGCCTGCACCGCCGCGATGTGCTTGGCGCGGATCTCCGCCTCCACCTTCGCCGCCAGCTCAGGGTGATCGCGCAGGAACAGCCGCGTGTTGTCTCGGCCCTGGCCGATGCGCTGGCCTTGGTAGCTGTACCAGGCGCCGCTCTTGTCGAGCACGCCCAGATCGCCGCCGAGGTCCACCAGCTCGCCGAGCTTGTTGACGCCCTCGCCGTAGAGGATGTCGAACTCGGTCTCCTTGAAGGGCGAGGCCAGCTTGTTCTTCACCACCTTGACGCGCGTGCGGTTGCCGACGACGTCTTCGCCCTGCTTGATGGCGCCCACACGGCGGATGTCCAGGCGCACGGACGAGTAGAACTTGAGCGCGTTGCCGCCCGTGGTGGTCTCGGGGCTGCCGAACATCACGCCGATCTTCATGCGGATCTGGTTGATGAAGACGACGCAGGTGCCCGACCGCGCGATGGACGCCGTCAGCTTGCGCAGCGCCTGGCTCATCAGGCGCGCGTGCAGCCCGGGGAGCGAATCGCCCATCTCACCCTCGATCTCGGCCTTGGGCACGAGCGCAGCCACCGAGTCGATGACCAGGATGTCGATGGCGCCGGAGCGCACCAGCATCTCGGCGATCTCGAGCGCCTGCTCGCCGGTGTCGGGCTGGGAGATCAGCAGGTCGTCGGTGCGCACGCCGAGCCGCCGCGCGTAGTTGACGTCGAGCGCGTGCTCGGCGTCGATGAAGGCGGCGATGCCGCCGCGCTTCTGCGCCTCGGCGATCACGTGCAGCGTCATGGTGGTCTTGCCGCTCGACTCCGGGCCGTAGATCTCGACCACGCGGCCGCGCGGGAAGCCGCCGACGCCGAGCGCGAGATCGACGCCGAGGGAGCCGGTGGGGATGGCCTCGACGTCGGCGCCGAGCGCGTCGGTGTTGCCGAGGCGCATGATGCTGCCCTTGCCGAACTGCTTCTCGATGTTGGCCACCGCCAGCTCGAGGGTCTTCTCCTTCTCCTTGCGCGTGGCCACGTCGGTGCCTGCGTGGTTGCTGCCGTTGGTGCCGCTCGTTCCGCTCGTTCCGCTCGCCATGTGTCGCTCCTGTCCATCTGTTCAGGCACTGAACGCCTGTCACGGTAAACCAAGAGACCAGCGCCTGCCAAGCGCGATCCACGACAGCGGAGCGCGCGGCGCCTGTGCACTGGTTCTTCCGCGGCGCGCCGCCCCGTTTGCGCGCCAGGATCAGCGGGCGGCGTCCTTGGCCAACGGATCGCCCCGCTTCGAGAACACGGTCATCACCTCGCGCTGCGCGAACTCGTCGTCCTCGCGGGCCACCACGGTGATGACGTTGACGCCGGGCTTGAGCTTGACCTCGCGCTTGAGGGTCAGGTTGGTGGGCCCGCGCGAGGCCTTGAAGGCCTCGAAGTACACCTTCTGGTCGCCCACGAAGATGTAGCCGTCCTTGACCGGCCCGTCGTCCTCCACGCGCGCCTCCACCGTGAAGACGTCGCCCTCCACCTCGGCCAGCGCGCCACCCGCGAAGGTGATGTGCGGCGGATCGCGCCCGTACACCCACGACAGGCCCTGGGGCTGCCCGTCGGCCCCCACCAGCGCCTTGCCCTTCGACGGCCCCACGCCGGTCTGCGCCACGTAACCGTACAGGCTGCCGAGCTTCACGCGCACGAAGCCGTTCACCTCGGCCACGGCGTCGAAGCGGGTACCGCCTTCGGCGCGCGCCAGCACGGGCGCGGCGCCGTCGGCGGCCGCGAGCACGGTGGTGGCTGCGGTGGCCTCCACCACGCCGCGCTTCTTCTTCACCTCGGCCGGCGCCGAATTGATGGGGAACTGCAAGCGCTCCACCAGCACGTCGCCGGTGACGGCGTCGAACACCTGCAAGCGCAGGTCGGCCTTGCGCGCGGCCTTGTCCCCGTCGGGCTGCACCTTGAACCCGAAGCGCGCCACGCCCGACGCCGACGGCTTGAGCGCGTCGAGCTTCTGGCGGCCTGTCTCGATGAAGGTCTCGGAGCCGCCAAGGTTCTTCAAGAGCGCCGTGGGCTCCTCCGACGGGCCGGTGCCGGCGTTCTTGATCGACACCACCAGCTCCACGCTCTCGCCCGCCTGCAGCAGGCCATCGCCGTTGCCGCCGCGAGTGTCGTCGATGAACAGCGCGTACGAGAAGCGCGGCCGCGCCACGGCGTTGATGGTCACCGGTACGTCGAGCGTCGCGAGCTTGGCCTTGGCGTCGGCGAAGTGCAGGCGCACCAGATCGCGCCGCGACTGCAGGTCCTTCGGCACCTTCATGCTCACCGTCCACTCGCGTGCCGCCCCAGGCTCGAGCTTGCCGAACAGCATCTCGTGGTCGGAGAACAGGCCCATGGTGGCCTCGCTGTTGGCGCGCACGCGGTACAGCGGCGCGGAACCCGTGTTCTTCACCTGCACGGTGAGCTTGAGCGTGCCGCCGGCGTCGGCGGGCTCCGCCGCCAGCACCGTCGTCGACAGCGTCCCCGCGGACGCCGCCGTCACCTTGGCGCCGCTCGGCTCGCGCGTCCAGTCGACGCCGAGCTTGCCGAGCGCCGCGTCGATGCGCGCGTCCTCCTCGGCGCTCACCTCGTCGATCACGGGCTTGACGGCCTCGAGCTGGCGGTCGCGGCCGGCCAACGGCGCCTTGAGCAACAGCCGCCGGGCGAAGCGGATCTCGAAGTCCTCGGCGAACTTGGTGGAGACGTCGCGGCGCTCGCGCTCGTCCTCGCTGACCTGCTCGGCCAGGTAGGCGAGCCGGTAGCGGGCCTCGTGCTTGCGGGTGCGCGCGTCGTCGAGGTGGCGCTCGAGGTCCTCCTCGCGCGTGTGCTCGTCGGGGAACAGGTTGAGGTCGTCCTTCTCGGCCGCCTGCACCGCCAGCACGCCCACGTCGGGTGTGATGCCCACCGACTGGATGCTCTCGTCGCCGGGCGTGAGGTATTGGCCGATGGTCAGCTTGAGCGAGCTCTGGTCGGGGAAGTCGTAGAGCTGCTGCACCGAGCCCTTGCCGAAGGTCTGATCGCCAACGATGAGGCCGCGGCCGCGGTTCTTGATGGCCCCGGCGACGATCTCCGAGGCCGATGCGCTGCCGCCGTTCACCAGCACCACCAACGGGTGGTCGAGGCGCGGACGGTTCTGCTGCGCGCGGATCTCGCGGCGCTCGCCGGCGCTGCCGCCGTCTTGGGTGATGACCAGGACGCCGTCGTTGATGAACAGGTTCGACACCTCCACGGCTTGCTCCAGCAGGCCGCCCGGGTTGTTGCGCAGGTCGAGCACCAGGCCCGCCAGCCGCGCGCCCGCTTGCTTCTCCATGTCGGCCACCGCCGCCGCCACGTCCTCGGCCGTGTGACCTTGGAACTGTTTGATCTTGACGTACCCGATGCGGCCCGCCTGCTTGTCGGTCTCGTCGAGGAGCTGGTGCGTCACCGAGTCGACCTTGATGACCGCGCGCACGATGTCGAAGCGCTGCGGCTCGTCCCAGCCCTTGCGCAGGATCCACACGGTCACCGACGTGCCGGGCTTGCCACGGAGGCGCTCGACCGCCTCGTCGAGGCCCATGTTGACCGTCGACTCCTCACCGATCTTGACGATCTTGTCTTGCGCCTTGACGCCGGCGCGATCGGCGGGCGTGCCGTCGATGGGCGAGATGACGGTGAGCGCGCCGTCACGGATGGAGATGACGATGCCGAGGCCGCCGAACTCGCCCTTGGTGTTGAGCTTCATCTCCTGAGAGAACTTGGGCTCGAGCAACACCGAGTGAGGATCGAGCTTCGAGAGCATGCCGTTGACGGCGGCGTACTCGACCTCGCGACGGTCGACGTCGGTGGAGATGCGCGTCTCCAGGAAGCGGAACACGTCGCGCAGCTTGAAGCTCAGCTCCCAGAGCGAGGTGACGTCGTCGAGCGGGAAGGCGCGCCGCTCGGCGCCCACCACCACCACGGCCTCGTCCTTGCCCTCCTCGACCAGCACCTCGGGCACGTACTTCTCGACGGAGTCGAGCGCGGCCAACAGCATCTCCTTGGGCCGGATGCGCTGCGGCTCGACGTACTGCTCCTTCACCAGCAGCACCACGCGGTTGAACACGCGCAGCGAGCTGAGGCGATAGTCCTCGTCCTCGTCGAGGCTGCGGGCGCGGGAGCCCACCGCCACCAAGGCGACGCCGAGCACGAGCGGCAGCAGGAACGGCCACGAGACGGTGCGGTGGTGACGGACGGGCGATCCCACGAAGCCTCCGCGGGACACGCCCCGGGCGCGCCCCAGGGGCAACGCGCGCCGGCGGCCAGGCAGTCCCGTTCCCACGAACGTATGGTCTCGGGCGGCCCGTGGGCAACCTCGAGCGCCGACGTCACTCCCGGCGCACGGGCGTCTCGGGCGGCGGCGTGGGCGCCTCCGGCGGCGGCGACGCCTCGGGCGGGGGCGGCACCTCAGGCGGCGGCGCCGCCACCGCCGGGTCCGCAGCCTTGTCCTCGCCGTTGTCGTGCTGCGCGGGTGTGGCCGCGGTCGGCGCGGGCGCGTCCACGTTGGCGGCCTGCTCGCGGACGATGTCGGCGATGGCCACGGGCTGGGTCTCGGTGGGCGGCCGCGCCGTCGACTCGATCTGCGCCGCCGTGACCTCTTGGGTGCGTGCCGGCGCCGCGAACTCGCCGGCCTCGCTCTCGATTTGCGCTGTGGACACCTCTTGCGTGTGCGGCGGCGCCACGAACGATCGCGCCTCGGCCTCGATCTGCGCGATCGACACCTCTTGCGTGGTGGTGGGCGGCGTGGAGGGCGGTGCGTTCGGACCCGACATCTCGGGCAGCGGCGGCGCGCCCACGTCCTGGGCCTCGGGCGGCAGGTCGGCCAGGCTCATCACGGTGGTGATGCCGCGCTGGCGATGCTCAGGTGGCACCTCGCCCTCGAGGAACGCCGGCTTGTCGTTGCGCCCCCGCGCCAGCACCGTCTCGCGAGCGGTCTTGAACCACGCGCGCCACGCGCCGCGCAGCTCGTCGATGGTCGCCTGGGTCCACGTCGGCGCCCGAAGGCCGTCGAGGGCCGCCGCCACGGCCGCGGCGTCTGGATCGGCGCCCGACATGGCGGCGGCGAGGCGATCGGCGACCAACACGAAGGTGTTGACCGTGCCCTGCACACCCTCGAGGAACGCGGCGCCCTCGAAGTGCGGGCCGCGCGCCGCCTGGTCGTCCATGCCGAGGGACGGCGGCAGGGCGTTGCGCTCGACGAGCAGCTCCACCTCGGCGACGAGGCTCCGCACCCAGCGCTGCAGCAACGCCTCGCCTGGCCCGGCGCCGTGGAGCTTCGCCAAGGCCGCGTTCGCGTGCGCCAGCGCGCGGCCCGTGGCGTCGCCGGCGCCGAGGGCCAGCACGGGACGCAGCTCGTGCGCGAGGTCCTGCTCGCGCGGCAGCGTGGCCTGCAACCACAGGCGCGCCTGTGCGCGCTCGACGGCGGCGCGCTCCACCGGCTGCATGCCCGCGGTGTGCGCGCCGACGGCGTGCTCGAGGAGCTCGTACGACAAGAGCCCAAGCGCCAGGCCCGCGCGCGCGAGCCCGCCGATGCCGCCGGGCTCCGCCGCTGCCATGGCAGCCACGAGGTCGGCGCGGGGGTTGCCCGGCGTAGCCGCCAGGAGCCTCTGCCAGCGCGCGACGTCGCCGCTGCGGGAGAAGAGCCGGCGGAAGAACGACATGCCGCGCCGCTCGGCGGCGGGGAGCGACGCGAGCGTGGCGCCGAGCGCGACCAGCGCCGGGCGCCGCGCCAGCACTTCAGAGGCCAGCGGATGCAGGCCCTCGGCGAAGCGCAGCCGCCGCGCGAACACCAGATGCAGGTAGAGGTCCGCCATCACAGCGATGCCCGCAGGCACCGGTGGCCAATCTAGTCCCGATTGCCGCCGGGAACCAAGCGTCGTCCGACCCTGGCGCGCCGGCCGGTGCGCGGGCGCACCTTTCGTGCGCATGCCGCATCGGTTCGCGGGAGGACTCGAACGCCCCGTTGCTGTTGCCTGGAAGCACGCGGAGGCCCTACCGTCCGCGCCGCCATGATGAAGATCTCCGTCGTCTCCGGCGCGCCCGACGCGCGCACCGCCGATCTGCTCGTCTACCCGGCCTGCGCCCTGCCCGACGACGCGGCGACACCCAAGGACGGCCGCAAGAAAGCGAAGCGCGCCAAGAAGGCGAAGGGCGCCGCCAAGGCCGACCACGCCGAGGCCAGCTTCGGCCGCCACCTGGCCGACGTCGACGACGCCCTTGGCGGCCTGTTGACGACCACCGCGCGCGACGAGGGCTTCACGGGGGCGGCGGGCCAGTCGTTTCTCCTCCACACCCACGGCCGCATCGCGGCGCGGCGCGCGGCGCTGGTGGGCGTGGGCGATCCCACCAAGCTCGACGTCGACGGCGTGCGCAAGCTGGCGGCCGCCGCCATCAAGCTCGGCGACAAGGTGAAGGCCGCGCGCGTGGTGCTGGTGCTGCCCGAGCTCGGCGAGCTGCGCGCCGACGCGCGCGTGGCCGCCGCGGCCGAGGGCGCGCTCTTGGCCGCCTACCGCTTCACCCGCTACCTGACGAAGGACAAGGAGAAGAGCGAGTCCACCGTGGCCGAGCTCGAGATCGCCGCCGCCGTGCGCACCAAGGCTGGCGCCGCCGCCATCGAGCGAGCCCGCGCCGTGGCCGACGGCGTGTGCCTGGCGCGCGACCTGGTGAACGAGCCCGCGGGCGCGCTCACCCCGGTGGAGCTGGCGCGGCGCGCGGTGGCCGCGGGCAAGGAGCACGGCTTCGAGGTCGAGGTCCTCGACGAGAAAGACCTGGCGCGCGAGCGGATGGGTTTGGTGCTCGCCGTGGCGCAGGCGGCCAGCCCCTATCGCCCCCCGCGGGTGGTCAGGCTCACCTACAAGCCGGCGCGCAAGGCCCGGCGGCGCGTGGCGCTCGTGGGCAAGGGGCTCACGTTCGACTCCGGCGGCCTCGACATCAAGCCCGCCGACGGCATGCTCGACATGAAGGTCGACATGTCGGGCGCCGCGGCGGTGCTTGGCGCCTTCGTGGCGCTCGCCCGCCTCAAGCCGCGCGTGGCGCTCACCGGCTGGCTCGGCTGCGTCGAGAACGGCGTGGGCGGCAACGCGTATCACCCGGGCGACGTGCTCACGAGCCGCAAGGGACTCACGGTGGAGATCAACAACACCGACGCCGAGGGGCGGCTCGTGCTGGCCGACTGCATCGACCTGGCGCTCACCGAGGCCAAGCCCGACACGCTCATCGATCTGGCCACCCTCACGGGCGCCTGTATGGTGGCGCTCGGCCCCACCACCGCCGGCCTGTTCTCCGACAAGGACGAGCTGGCGGAAGACATCCGCAACGCCGGCAAGCGCGCCGGCGAAGACTTCTGGCGCCTGCCGCTCAACGACGCCCTGATGGAGCAGCTCAAGAGCCCCATCGCCGATCTCAAGAACACCGGCCTGCGCTTCGGCGGCGCCATCACGGCCGCGCTCTTCCTCAAGCAGTTCGTCGACGGCCGCGCAGCGTGGGCGCACCTCGACATCGCCGGCCCCGCCGACACCGACCGCGACGCCGACTACACGGCCAAGGGCGGCGTGGGCTTCGGGGTGCGGACCCTCGTGGGGCTCATCGACCCGCACTGAAGCGCAAGGCGGTATGACAGCGATGTCAGTGCCCCGGCGGCGTGCCGGGCGTCACAGGGGACGCGATGCGACGCAGGTGGTCGCCTGCGCGCCGCACCCCTGACACGCATGTCGCGCTTCTGTCGATGCTATCGAGCTAACCAGCTGATCTTTCTGGGATGAAGCAGGTGGCAGGCGCCCTGCAATACCACGCCCGATTTCATGGAATGTCGCCCTTTCGGGCCCTTCGTTCCTGACCACATGGACTGACGAGCAGGCCGCCTTCCGGGCGGCCTGTTCGTTCTCCGGGCCCGCGCGCGGGCCCGTTTTTCGTTGACTCGACGCGCGGTTCAACTACAAGGCCGAGGTCGGTCGCGGCGCCCTCTGCACAACGTCGGCGCGCGCGAGCGGCTCCAAGCCCATCAGGCACTCCCGCGGTCCCACGGACCGCGCCGCGAGCAACAAGAGCAACCATGACCGAAGAGAACCTCGAGCAACGCGCCGCCACCAGCCCCCACCAGCAGCGTCGCGGCGGCCCGCCGCATGGGCAGCAGCCCCCGAAGAACGGCGCCAGCCTGCCCACCGTCAACCCCGACGTCGAGAGCGTCGATCTCACGAAGCTGAAGCAGGCCAAGATTCCCGACCTGCACACCCTCGCCACCAAGGCCGGCGTCGAGATGCACGGCAACCTGCGCAAGCAGGACCTGATCTTCGAGATCCTCAAGTGGCAGGCCGACATCCAGGGCGCCATCAAGGGCGGTGGCGTGCTCGAGGGCCACCCCGACGGCTACGGGTTCCTGCGCGAGCCCGCCTACAACTACGAGCCCTCGCCCGACGACATCTACGTCGCGCCGTCCATCATGCGCGGCCACGGCCTGCGCACCGGCGACACCGTCAGCGGGCTGGTGCGGCCGCCCACGGAGAAGGAGCGCTACTACTCGCTCTACAAGGTGGAGACGGTGAACGGCCTGCCGGCCACCGAGAGCAAGCCCAAGATCCCCTTCGAGAACCTGACGCCGCTCTTCCCCGAGGAGCGCTACAAGCTCGAGACCAAGAGCGGCAACTACAGCACGCGCATCATCGACCTCCTGTGCCCCATCGGCAAAGGCCAGCGCGCGCTCATCGTGTCGCCGCCGCGCGCCGGCAAGACCGTGCTGATGCAGGACGTCGCCAACGCCATCACCGAGAACCACCCCGAGGCGGTGCTCATCGTGCTGCTCGTCGACGAGCGGCCCGAAGAGGTCACCGACATGCAGCGCAACATCAAGGGCGAGGTCATCAGCTCCACCTTCGACGAGCCGCCCACGCGCCACGTGCAGGTGGCCGAGATGGTCATCGAGAAGGCCAAGCGCCTGGTCGAGCAGAAGAAGGACGTCGTGATCCTGCTCGACTCCATCACGCGCCTGGGCCGCGCCTACAACGCCGTGCAGCCGCCCTCGGGCAAGATCCTCTCGGGCGGCGTCGACTCGAACGCGCTGCACAAGCCCAAGCGCTTCTTCGGCGCGGCGCGCAACATCGAGGAGGGCGGCTCGCTCACCATCATCGCCACCGCGCTCATCGACACCGGCAGCCGCATGGACGAGGTGATCTTCGAGGAGTTCAAGGGCACCGGCAACAGCGAGGTGGTGCTCGACCGGAAGCTGATGGAGAAGCGCATCTTCCCCTGCCTCGACATCAACAAGTCGGGCACGCGCAAGGAAGAGCTCCTGCTCGGCCAAGAGATCATCAACCGCGTTTGGATCCTGCGGCAGCTGTTGCACCCGCTCAACGTCATCGACTCCATGGAGTTCATGCTCTCGCGCATGAAGGGCACCAAGTCGAACGCCGAGTTCCTGGCGTCGATGAGCGCGTAAGGGGCCGGACGTGTAGGGCGCGGTGCGCCCGGATCGTTGCGATCCGTGTCATGCCGCGTCGTGGCGCGCGCGTCGCCAGCCGTTACGCTGGTGTGGTGCGCGTCCGTCGACGGCGTCGGCGTTTCTGGCTGACGCTCATGCTGGCCGGCCTCTGCGTCGGCATGAGCCCGGCGGAGCCGTCGACGACGATCCCCATCATCGCCGTGGGCGCTAACCCGGCCTCGGCGCTGGTGGTGGAGCGGCTTCTGGGCGAGATGCGCGTCAGCGCGCGCCTCGATGAGCGCCTACGCGACGCCAACCTGACCCTGGTGGTGGTGCCGCGCGGCGCGCGCCTCACCGAGCTGCCGCAGTTCGCGTCGCTGCGGGGTCGCCGCACCTTCGACGGCCGGCCCTGGGAGCAGGTGCGCGGCACCGGCGGCGTGCTCTTGGCCGACGGCCGCTTCGCCGTGGCCGTGCCCGAGGAGAACGTGCTGTTCGGCTGGGCCGACGACGCGTACCCGGCCCTGTCCATCGCCGTGCACGAGATCGCGCATGCGCTCCACGATCGGGTGCTGGACGACGCCGACCACCGCCGCATCGAGGCCGCCTACCGCGCGCGGCGCGAGCGCGGCGGTCCGTTCGTCGATCCCTACGCCGCGAGCAACGCGCGCGAGTACTTCGCACAGGGCGTGAACGCGTACTTCGGTCGTTACCCGGGCTTCGAGGAGCGCGACGCGCGCTGGCTGTACCACAACGATCGGCAGCTCTACGCCGCGCTGGCCAAGGTCTTCGGGCCGCCCCCCGACCGCCGCTTCTTGACCGGCCGCGAGCCGCTGCGCGTCTAGCTGCGGGCGGCGTCAGCGCGCCAGGGCCACGCGGCCCACCAGCGCGGCCACCGCGCCCGTCACCACGAGCCACGCCAGGTCGAGCCAGCCGTGGCCGGGCACGAGCGCCACGTCGACCGAGCCGAGCGCCGCCCGGCACAAGAGGAAGCCCGCCACGCCGAAAGCCAGGCCGGCCAGCGGCAGGCGCAGCGCCTTGACGCCGAAGCCGAGCGCCAAGGCGCCCACCACCGCGCCGCCCGCGACCAGCGCGATGACGCCCGCGAACGAGCCGAGGCCGGGCACGAAGCCCATCCACGCGCCGCTGCCGACGAGCAGCGCCAGGCCGAGGCCGGCCGACGGTCGCGCGGTGGCGAACATGCCGTCCTTCCTGCGCGCGCGCGCCAGCGCGACGGCCGCGAGCACGCCGGCGATGCCGACGCCGCCCACGGCGTGGTCACGAGTGCCCTTCTTGGTGGCGGCGCCCGCGTCGAGTGCGCCCGCGCCGTAGCGAATAGGATCCTTGAGGTCGCGCGCCGTGCTCTCGAGGATCTGCTCCACGCGGTCGGGGTCGGTGACGCCGGTGGCGATGACGAGCGCCGCCGCCGCGGCCGCGTGGGGCGTGGCCATGGAGGTGCCCTGGAAGGGGAAGAAGCCGTGGCTCGAGGGGTCACCCACGGCGATGGTGTCTTGCAGCACGCCGTCGGGGATGCCGTCCTTGTTGAGGTCCACGCGGGTGTCGCCGCCGGGGGCCGCGAAGTCGAGCTCCTTACCGTAGCTCGAGTAGAAGGCGAGCTTGCCGTCGGGGCCGAGCGCCGAGATGGCCACGGCGCCGTCGTAGGCCGCGGGGTACTCGACCTTCTGGCGGCCACCATTGCCCGCCGCGCACACCACGGTGACGCCCTTGTCGTGCGCGTACTTGACGGCCTTGGCCAAGGTCGACGAGTACATGCCGCCGCCGAGCGACATGTTGATGACCTTGGCCTTGTGGTCGGCCGCCCAGCGAATGCCGTTGGCGATGGAGGCCACCGAGCCCGAGCCGCCGTCGGAGAGCACCTTCACGGGCATGATCTTCGCCTTGTGCGCCAGGCCCACCACGCCGTACGCGTTGTTGGTGGTCTGGGCGATGGTGCCGGCCACGTGGGTGCCGTGGGCGTGGCCGTCGGAGGGGTCGGCGTTGTCGTTGACGAAGTTCCACCCGTCGACGAACTCGGTGTCCTTGAGGTCGGGCACGCGCTTGAAGCGCGAGTCTTTGCCGCCGTGGAGCTTGCCGGGCGACACGCCCGTGTCGAGGACCGCGACGATGACGCCCTCGCCGCGCGTGCGCTGCCACGCATCCTCGGCGTTGACCATCTTCATGTGCCACTGCGACTTGTACATGGGATCGTTCGGCGCCGTGGGGGCGGGCTTCGCGGGTGCGTCGTCGACGGGGGCCTCGAGGTCCTGGTCGAACAACCCATACACGGCGTTGGGCTCGATGCCCTCGACGTCGCGCCGCCCCTTGAGGGCCTTCACAGCGCGCTCGATGTCGCCGGGCGTGCCGCGCAGCACCCACAGGTTGCCGTCGGCGAACTTGGTGGTGTCCTCGAGGTCGAGGCCGGTCTCCCGCTCGATGGCCTCGATGGCCTCGTCGGACAGGTCGTCGTCGAAGTCCACGAGGAGCCCGTCGGTGGCCACACCGGGCAGCGCCGCCACGTCAATGCCTGCCTCGCGCCACGAGATCTCTCGCAGCTCGCCCTGGTCGGCGAGGGCGTCACCGGGTGCGTGCTCATGCGGCGGACCGGCATGCGCCGAGGCGGGGATGGCGAGCAAGATGGCGGCCGGGAGGAGGACCGCGGGGACGCGGGCGCGCTGCATGCTGACTCCGATCGGGTGCACTGACCTGCTGGCACTGTAGCGAGTTCCTTGTAGGCACGCCGGTTCTTGTGACGAGTGAGACATCGTGGGGGTAGGTGTGCTCCGACGGGGGAAACGGGCGACCACCGGCGCCGGATTCCGCCCCCGTCCTTGAGGCGCAACGACGACGCTGGTACGGGCCTGCCATGACCTTCGGAACGCCCATCGCCGGCGCCGCTCTGCGCAGCCGCTTCCTGTCCTACTTCGCTGGCAACGGGCACTTCGTGGCCCCGTCGAGCCCGCTGGTGCCCCAGGGCGACGCCACGCTCTTGTTCACGAACGCGGGCATGGTGCAGTTCAAGGACGTGTTCACCGGACGGGAGACGCGGCCCTACAAGCGCGCGGCCTCGTCGCAGAAGTGCGTGCGCGCCGGCGGCAAGCACAACGACCTCGAGAACGTGGGGCGCACCGCGCGCCACCACACCTTCTTCGAGATGCTCGGCAACTTCTCGTTCGGCGACTACTTCAAGGAGGCTGCCATCCACCACGCGTGGACCTTCTTGACCAAGGACCTCGCGATCCCCGCGGAGCGTTTGAGCGTCACGGTCTTCGAGGGCGACGCGCAGACCCCCGCCGACGTGGAGGCCGAGGAGCTGTGGAAGAAGATCGGCGTGCCGGCGAGCCGCATCTCGCGCCACTCCGCCAAGGACAACTTCTGGCAGATGGGCGACACGGGGCCCTGCGGCCCCTGCACCGAGATCCACTTCGACCGCGGGCAGGTGAAGGGGGCGTTTGGCGGCGATGACCCCGAGGGCGACCGCGTCCTCGAGATCTGGAACCTGGTCTTCATGCAGTTCGACCGCCAGGCGGACCGCTCGCTCCTCCCCCTGCCCGCCCCCTCGGTGGACACGGGCATGGGCCTCGAGCGCCTCGCCATGGTGATGAACGGCCTCGCCAGCAACTACGACAGCGACCTGCTGCGCCCGCTCATCGCGTTCTCCGAGGAGAAGCTCAAGAAGAGCTACGGCTCCTCGGACAGCGCCGCGGACGTCGCCATGCGCGTCATCGCCGACCACGCGCGCACCACCGCGTTCCTCGTGGCCGACGGCGTGCTGCCGGGCAACAGCACCCGCGAGTACGTGCTGCGCTCCATCATGCGGCGGGCCATCCGCTTCGGCGACCAGCTCGGCTTCAAGGACCTGTTCTTCCACGAGCCCGTCTCGCGCGTGGTCGAGATGTTCGGCGGGCACTACGGCGAGCTCTATGCGGCCAAGAGCCTGCTCGAGAAGGTGGTCACGACCGAGGAGGAGGCCTTCCGACGCACGCTCAAGAAGGGGCTCGAGCTGTATCGATCGACGGTCAAGGGCAGCGGGAAGCAGCGCATCGGCGGCGACGTGGTCTTCGACCTCAAAGCCACCCACGGCTTCCCGCCGGACCTGACGGCGCAGATGGCGCGCGAGGACGGCCTCGACATCGACTGGGACGGCTTCAAGAAGGCCGAGGCCGCCCACGCCGAGGTGTCGGCCGGCGAGCTCGGCACCGCGGGCACCGCGGACCTCTACAAGCAGCTGCGAAGCGAGGTGGGCGCCACGGTGTTCCTCGGCTACCAGGCCGAGGAGGGCACGGGCCGCGTGGTGGCGCTCGTCAAGGACGGCAAGAAGGTGGGCGCGCTCAGCGCGGGCGAGAGCGGCCTCGCCATCCTCGACCGCACGCCGCTGTACGGCGAGAGCGGCGGCCAGGTAGGCGATCGCGGCGAGCTGCGCTCGGCGGGTGCGGTGCTCACTGTCGCCGATACCAAGAAGGACGCGGAGCTGCACCTGCACGTCGTCAAGGTCGCGCAGGGCAGCATCGAGGTGGGGGAGGCGGTCACCGCCCACGTGGACGCGGAGCGCCTCGGGCGCACCCGGCGCAACCACTCGGCGACGCACCTGCTCCACTGGGCCCTGCGCAAGGTGCTCGGCGATCACGTGACACAGAAGGGCTCCCTCGTGTCGCCCGAGCGCCTGCGCTTCGACTTCTCGCACTTCGAGGCCATGACGCCGGCGCAGCTCGCGCAGGTGGAGGACCTGGTGAACGGCCAGATCCTCGACAACGTGGCCGCCGACGTCGGTGAGCACGCCCTCGAGGACGCGAGGAAGAAGGGCGCCATGGCGCTGTTCGGCGAGAAGTACGGCGAGCGCGTGCGCGTGGTGGCCTTTGGCCCCTCCGTGGAGCTGTGCGGCGGCATCCACGTGCGACGCACGGGGGACATCGGGCTCTTCCGCGTCACCAGCGAGGGGCCGCTGGCCGCCGGCGTGCGGCGCCTCGAGGCCGTCACCGGCAAGGGCGCGCTCGAGCTCGTGCGCAGGCAGAGCGGGCTGCTCGCGGAGGCCGCGCGCGCGCTCAAGATCGGCGTCGACGAGGTGCCGGTGCGCATCGAGAAGCTGGTTGAGAGCCTCAAGAACGCGGAGCGCGAGCTCGAGAAGGGCCGGCAGAAGGCCCAGACCCAGGCGGCGGGCAGCGCCGCGGGCGCCGCGCAGGACGTGGGCGGCGTCAAGCTCCTGTGCCAGCGCGTCACCGACGTGGACCCGAAGGGCCTGCGCGACTACGCCGACAAGCTGCGCGATCAGCTCAAGAGCGGCGTGGTGGTGCTCGGCGTCCCCGGCGGCGACGACAAGGTGACCTTGCTGGTGGCGCTCACCGCCGACATGGTGGGCAAGCTGCACGCCGGCAAGATGGTGGGCGAGCTGGCCTCCGTGGTGGGGGGCAAGGGCGGCGGCAAGCCGGACTTCGCCCAGGCGGGCGGCAGCGCGCCGGGCAAGCTCGAGGAGGCCTTCGCGCTGGCGCAGGAGCTCGTACGGCGCGCCGGCTGACCGTTCGGCGGTCCAATCCGGGTCGGCGCTTGTAGCGGCGGCGACGCTGCCAGACGCCGTACGGTGGCATTCAGGAGGCCGCCATGAGACCCCTCGCCGTCTTCCTCGCCGTCGCGTTCGGCGTCAGCTGGGCCCTCGGAGGGTTGCTCGCGATCCTCGGGCGCGACGCGCACATCGCCGTGCGCACGGCCATCATGATCGCGTACATGTTCGGGCCCGCGCTCGGCGCCGTGGTGGCTCAGCGCGTGGCCGGGGAGCGGCCCTTGGCGCCGCTCAAGGTGGGCCTGCGCCCGAACCGGTGGTGGCTCTACGCCTGGCTCGTGCCGCTGGCCGTGCAGCCGCTCATCCTCGGGGTGTCGCTGCTTCTGCCCGGCGTGCACTGGGCGCCCGACATGAGCGGCTTCTTCGAGCGCCTGGCCGAGGCGCTGCCGAAGGAGCAGATCGAGGAGGCGCGCGCGCAGATGTCGGCCATGCCGCCGGCGCTCTACTGGGCCATGCTGCTCGGACAACCGTTGGTCGCGGGGCTCAGCATCAACGCGCTCGCCGCCTTCGGCGAGGAGCTCGGGTGGCGCGGCTGGCTGTTTCGCCACTTCGCGCGGCTCGGCTTCTGGCGCCGCGCGCTCGTCGTGGGAGGGCTGTGGGGGTTGTGGCATGCGCCCGTGATCCTGCAGGGGCACAACTATCCGCAGCACCCGGTACTCGGCGTCGTGCTCATGACGCTGTTCTGCGTGCTCGCCGCGCCCCTGCTCGACCTGGCGCGCGCGCGCGGCGGCTCGGTGTGGGCCGCGTCGATCATGCACGGCACCATCAACGCCGCCGGCGGCCTGTCGCTCCTCTTCGTGCGCGGCGGCGGCGACCTGGTGGTGGGTATGACGGGCGCCGCCGGGCTCCTCGTGCTGGCCAGCGCGTGCCTCGTCATCTGGCTGGTCGACCGTGGGCGGCGGGGGGCGCTGCTCGCCCCCTGACCGCGGCGGTGACCGCACGGGAACACCGGCCGTTGGGGCGTGCATGGTGGCGACGAGCCTGGTAGGGATGGGTCGCATCGGTCGTCGAGGGGAAGCGCGCGCGCTTCCGATCAAGGCGCCCGTGGGTTGTGCGAGGGTTGACCGAGGGAGGAGGCGTGTCGGTCTCACCGATCCGCATCGCAGCGCGGCTCGACTACGCGACGCTCGACGAGCTCGAGGCGGGCTTCGCCGAGCGCGTGGGGGAGCACGAGGTGTTCCTCGCGCACGGCTCGTTCGGCAGCCTGCCCGACGAGCCTCGCGTAGGCGCCAGCGTGGTGGTGGAGATCACCACCGCCGGCGGCGAGACCGCGCTCGCACTCGAGGGCGTCATCGCGTGGGCCTACCCGTCGGCGCACGTGCCGGCCGGCCGTGAGCCGGGCACCGGCATCGCCATCGATCGCCTCATGCCGGGGTGCGAGGCGCGTATGGCGCGCATGCGCAAGCGCGGGGGCGCCGGCGTGCGTGTGCGCCCGCCCGGGTCGCGCATCAAGGCGCCGACCATCGAGCGCGCGCGGCCGGACCCGGTGGTGCGCCGGCCCCTGCCCGCGTCGCTGTTCGAGGCGCCGGCCGCGCAGCGCAC
>CAZONM010000086.1:0-16779 GCA_964580865.1 uncultured Myxococcales bacterium
CGCCCTCGCCCTCGCCCTCGCCCTCGCCCTCGCCCTCGCCCTCGCCCTCGCCCTCACCCTCGCCTTCGCCCTCACCCTCACCTTCTCCCTCACCCTCACCCGCGCCGCGGCGCACGCACTCGCCGTCGTCGCAGCGCTCGCCGCGCCCAGCGTCGCAGTCGTCGTCGGTGGCGCAGTCGACGCAGGTGCCGTCGACGCACAGCCCGTCACCGCCGCAGTCCGCGGAGACCGCGCACTCGTCGTCGCAGGCGGCGCCCGTGATGAAGGGCGTCGCGGCGACGAAGGCGAGGACGACGAGGCGCATGCCCGAATGTTAGCGCGGCATCGGCGGCGGGCCACCGCCGGGCATGGGCGGGGGGCCGCCCGTGCCGCCGAACAGCGCCGCCAGGGCCGGCACCTGCGCGGCCGGCGTCCACGCCGCCATCCCCTGCGTCCAGCAGAGCGTGTCGGGCTTGATCTGGCCCATGGTGACGAACTGCTTGGCCACGTCCATCACCAGGGGGCCGACGTTCTGGCCGTTGATGCCGAAGTAGAAGCCCTGCGCCTGCGGCAGCGGCGGCGGGCCCTGCATCGCCGGCTGCTGCTGCAGCTGGTTGTGCATCTGGCTCGCCATGGCGAGGCCCATGCCGAGGTCCATGCCCGGGCTCATGCGGCCGCCCGGCTGTCCCATGGCGTTGCCCATCTGGAACTGCTGGAAGGCGGCCATGTTGGGCGCGGGCCCGAGGGTGGAGCTGCCAAGGGCGCCCATGGTGGCGCGCTGGTCGAGCGCCTTCTGCACGCCCTCGGGGACGTTGATGTTCACGATCTTGAGGCTCGGGATCTCGAGGCCGTACTCGTCGTCGATCTGGGTGGCCACCTGCTTGCGCACGCTCTCGCCGAAGGTCTCGTAGGAGGAGAGCAGATCGAGGGCCGGCACCTTGTTCTGCCCGAGCACCGTGGCGAAGCTCGACTGGATGATCGAGCGCATCACGTCGTTGACCTCGTTGGTGTCGTACACGCCGTCAGTGCCCACCAGCTGCTTGAGCAGGAGCTTGGCGTCGGTGCAGCGCAGCGTGTACGTGCCAAAGGCGCCCAAGCGGATGGCGCCGAAGTCGGGGTCGCGCATCATCAACGGGTTCGGCGTGCCCCACTTGAGGGGGCCGATGACCTTGGTGGCGACGAAGTACACCTCGCACTTGAAGGGCGAGTTGAAGCCGTGCTTCCACCCCTTGAGCGTGGAGAGGATCGGCAGGTTGGCCGTGGCCAGCTCGTGCCGCCCCTCGGTGAAGACGTCGGCGATGCGGCCCTCGTTGACGAACACCGCCGTCTGGCCCGGCCGCACGATGAGCTGCGCGCCGTTCTTGATCTCGTTTTGGTAGCGCGGGAAGCGCCACACCAGGGTCTGCCCGTTGGTGTCGTCGACCCACTCGATGATGTCGACCAGCTCACCCTTCAACTTGTCGAACAGACCCATGGCTGCCTCCCGCGCAGGTGCGCGACGGGGATCTACCGCGATCCGAGGAGCGCCGTCACGACCGGCAACGGGATCGCCGGGACAGTCTCGGCAGCGAGGGAGTGGCCCGTGGAGGTGACCCGGCGGTCAGTGGCGCAGGCCGTGGCAGCGCGTCAGCCGTGGCCGCGCCCGCCCGCGCCGCCGGTCGCAAGCACGTACACCACCACGCACGCGACGATGCCGAGCGTAAGCGCCCACTCGAGGAGGCTGTAGCCGCGGCGCGCCAGCGATCGGTTCATCACCGAGGTCATCGGCACGGGGACGCGGAACTTCAGGGCCGGAACGTCAGCGCCGGATCCGCCGCGCTCGTGTGCCCGCGGAGCGCCTCGTCACGCCGGCTGGTTGACCGCGGTCTCCGCCGCCGCCACCGGACCGAGCGACGACACCAGCTCGCCCGCGAGCTGCGCGCGCTTGGTGTCGACGTCGGCGGGCTTGAGCTCGGCCCCCGGCATGCGCATGTTCTTCTCGAGCACGCCGTGCTTGCGCAGCGCCTGGCTCGCGAGCTGGAAGCCCTTGCCGAGCAGCATGGCGACGGCGGTGTTGAGCGAGGTGGGGTCCTTGCTCTTCTCCTCGTCCTTGATCTCGCCGAGGCGGCCCGTGATGGTCTCGAACACCGAGGTGAGCGCCGCCTGCTGATCGTCGCGCAGCTTGCCGAGCTGCTCGGGGCTGATGTCGTCGAGCTTGGAGAGCTGGTCCGCGCTGGTCCGCAGGCGCGCCACCTTGTCGGCGGCGTCGCCCTTGCCGGCGCCGCGCAGCGCCGCCTCCATCAGCTCGGCGTTCTGCGCCAGGAACGGCAGGAACGAGGTGACGTCCTTGAGCGTGGCCTGCTCGGTCACCACCTCGCCGCGCGCGGCCTTCTTCTCGTCGGACGAGCGGATGGCCTGGTCGGTGCCGATCTTGGCGAGGGAGCCGCCGAGCGCCACCCACGGGAAGGCGATGCCCACGGCCTGCGTGAGGAAGTACGCGCCCTCGTTCGCGATCTTCTTCATGTCGTGCGGCTTCTTGAAGAGCTGCCCGATGAAGGTGGCGCCCGCCATCAGCGTGGTGCCCACGGAGATGATGTTGCCGATGACGGGTAGCGCCTTGCCTGCCGTGGCACCGACGGTGGCGGCGCCGGCCGCGCCCGCCTGCACGCCCACCTTGGCCCCGAGCGTGGCGGCGCTCTTGCCGAGCTGCGGCGCCAAGCGCGACGCCGCCTCGATGATCTTGGCGTTCCCCGTGGCCTTGGCGAGCTCGGGCAGCTTCTCCGACACCTTGCCGGTGAGCTCGAGCGCGCGCTTGATGGCCGCCGGGTTGGTGGCCTCGACGCCAGAGGCGCGCGTCAGCGCCTTGCCGAGGTCCCTCATGGTGAGCTTGCACGCCTCGCGAAAGCCCGGCGTGCCGAGCTTCGAGAGCAGCGACGACGCGTTGGCGAGGAGCTCGGGGTCCTTCATGACCTCCTCGACGGTCTTGCCCGCCAGCGCCTCGAGGTGCGGCAACATGGCGCCGAGCGCCGGGCTCTCCTCGGCCTTCGCATGCAGCGCGGCCTTGCCTCGCTGCTTGAGCTCGTCGGCGACGATCTTGGCCGCCTTGTACTCGGGCGTCAGCTCGTTCTTCGCCACGCTGGTGCCGTGGTGGCTGGCGGCGATGTTCTTCTGCTTCTCGAGGCGCGCGTCGCTGCCCGACTTGTGCACCTCGGCGCTGTGGCTCTCGGCCACGGTCTGCGCCGTCTTCTCGAGGCCCTGGGCGACGTCGCGGGTGGTGGTCTCCGAGTGCGCCTGGCGACGGAAGAACAGCTTTGAGAAGTCGGTGCCGAGGAGCTGCGAGAGCTTGGAGAGCGCCACCTCGGAGATGTCGACGGGCTTGCCGTCCTTCTGGCGCGCCTCGAGGGCGGCGGCGAGGTGGGCGCCGGCCTGCTCCTTGAGCGCCTTGGGCGCGCCCTTGAGCAGCTCCTCGAGGCCCTTCTCTTCCTTCTGGGAGAAGGTGCCGTCGACCAGGGCGCGGTCGAGCGTGTCCGTGACGTCCCGCAGCGCCAGCTTCGGGCGCTCGACAGGAATCTCCTGTCTTTTCTGGACCTTGGGCGCTTCGACCTTGCGGATGACCACGGCGATCGCTCCCCGGAGATGTGTGGGCGCAGAGTATATCGGCTCGGCACGCGCCTTGGCGCGCCCAATTGTCGTGACGGATCGCTCTACTCGACCACCACGACGTCACCGTCTTGGAGCTGGAAGGCCGCCGAGGCCCCCACGCCGCGCGACAGCCGCGCGTAGTCGAAGCGCACCCGCAGCTCGTGGCGGCGCCGAACGACGAAGATGGCGTCTTTGCGCGCGAATTCCGACAGCCCCCCGGCCCGCGCCAGGATCTCGAGCACGCCCTCGCCGGGCCGCAGCTCGAAGCTCCCGGCGTTCCTGACCTCGCCCAGGACGCTGACCGTGGGCGGGCGCGTGCCCGCCAGGCTCACGGCCACGTGCGGCTCCACCACGAGGCCGCTGAGCTTCTTCGCGATGGCGTCGGCCACCTGCTGCGGGGTGGTGCCCGCCACCGGCACGTCGCCCACGAGGGGGAGGGTGATGTTGCCGTCGGGCCGCACCAGCACCTCGCCCGAGAGGGGCGGCTGGTTCCAGACGTTGACCAGCAGGCGATCGCCGGGCGTCACGATGTACGGCGCGGAGGTCAGGGCCTCGCGGTCGAGCTCGTCCACCCAGACGAACTTCCCGTCGGTGGCGCATCCGGACGCGGCGAGAGCGAGCACGAGGGCGAGGAGGGGTCGCGGCACGGGGGTGACCCTACCATCCGAGCGCGCGGTCGTGTACGCCGCGTGCGATCACGCTATACGGGCGCGGCGCGGGGGTGGGAGCAGACAGCGATGGACGCCTATACGGTCCAGTACAGCGCGCTCGCCGTCTTCATCGCTATCGCGGTGATCTTCCCGCTCGTGCCGCTGTTCCTTTCGTCGCTGATCGCGCCCAAGAAGCCGTCGCCGGTGAAGGAGAGCGCCTACGAGTGCGGCCTCGAGAGCCACGGCGATCCGTGGGGCGCCTTCCGCGTCAACTACTACATCTATGCGTTGGTGTTCGTGGCCTTCGATCTCGAGGCGCCGTTCCTCTACGCGTGGGCCGTGGTGTTCAACGGCATGTCCGTGGTGGTGTTCGTGGAGATGATGGTCTTCATCGCCGTGCTCGTCGCCGGCCTCGCCTGGGCCTGGGCCAAGGGCGTGCTGGAGTGGAGGTAGCGTGGTCGACGAGGGCCTGAAGCGCGAGCTGGCCACGAGCGGCGTCGTCACCACGACGTTCGAGGCGCTCTACAACTGGGGCCGCCGCAACTCCATCTGGCCGCTGCAGTTCGGTCTGGCCTGCTGCGCCATCGAGATGATGGCCACGGGCGGCGCGCGCTTCGACCTGGCCCGCTTCGGCGCCGAGGTGTTCCGCGGCACGCCGCGCCAGGCCGACCTGATGATCGTCGCGGGCACGGTGACCAAGAAGATGGCGCCCAACGTGGTGCGCTTGTGGAACCAGATGCCCGAGCCCAAGTACTGCATCGCCATGGGCGCGTGCGCCATCGCCGGCGGGCCCTTCAAAGAGGGCTACAACGTCCTCAAGGGCATCGATCGCTTCATCCCCGTCGACGTGCACATCCCCGGCTGCCCGCCGCGCCCCGAGGCGCTGCTGCACGCGATCATCACGCTGCAAGAGAAGATCGAGCACCAGCACTTCGCCCGGCTCACGCGCCCGGTGGCCGCCGAGATCGAGGCGCGGCCGGCCGAGTACCAGATCCCCAAGCTCGGCACGCACGACATCGAGCCCGAGGCCAACACCGCCGTGTGGCAGCCGCCCACGCCCGTGCGCTCGCTGCCCATCGTGGGCCAGGGCGCGCCTCCCAAGGAGGGCAAGGCGTGACCAGCACCGCCGCGCCTCCCGCCGCGCCACCTCCGGCGCCGCCGCCCGCGCCGCCGGGGCCGCTCGACCTGGCCGCGCTCGCTGCGCGCATTACCGGAGAGGTACCAGGGGTGAGCGGCTTGGTGAGCGTGGAGGGTCCGGCGCTCGTCGTCGACCGCCGCGTGCTGCTCGAGGTCATGCGCTTCCTGCGCGACGACGCCGCGCTGCGCTTGGACTTCCTGTCGAACCTGTGCGCCGTCGATTGGCTGAAGCCGAACGCCGTGCTCGAGGTGGTCTATCACCTGTTCTCGGTGGAGAAGCGCCACGGGCCGCTCACCGTCAAGTGCCGCACGGCCAACCGCGGCGACGACGCCGTGGTGCCGTCGGTGGTGTCGCTGTGGCGCAGCGCCGAGTACCAGGAGCGCGAGGCCTTCGACCTGTACGGCGTGGTGTTCGCCGGGCACCCCGACCTGCGCCGCATCCTCATGTGGGACGGCTTCGTCGACTTCCCCATGCGCAAGGACTACCGGCCGCCCGACAACTTCGAGTGGGAGCCCACGCCGCATGACGAGGTGCTCAAGCGCGCCGCCGCGCACGAGGCCGATCGGCGCGAGAAGGCGGGTGGCTGATGCAGGGCCACGACGAACCCACGCCGCCTCAGGCCGGCGAGCCGCGCTCCAAGCTCACGCCCGTCGACGCGCCGTTCGATCAGCAGCAGCTCGAGGTGTCCATCGGGCCGCAGCACCCGTCGACGCACGGCGTGTTCCGCATGGACGTCAAGCTCGACGGTGAGGTGGTGACGGCCCTCAAGCCGGTCATGGGCTACCTGCACCGGAACCACGAGCAGATCGCCGAGCGCACCACGTACCTCGGGTCCATGCCGTTCACCGATCGGCTCGATTACTTCGGCTCGCTCTGCAACAATTGGGGCTACGCGCTCACCGTCGAGAAGCTCGCCGGCATCCAGGTGCCCGAGCGCGCCGAGTACCTGCGCGTCATCATGTGCGAGCTGACGCGCGTGCTCAACCACACGTGCGTGGCCGGCTTCCTGCTGCAGGACCTGGGCGCGTGGATGACGCCGCTGGTGTGGGCGCTGCGCGAGCGCGAGAAGGTGCTCGACGTCTTCGAGGCGGTCACGGGCGCGCGCATGATGTGCAACTACTTCCGCTTCGGCGGCGTGCGCGCCGACATGACCGACGACGATCTCGCGGTGGTGCGCAAGCTCGTCGACGAGTACCCGGCGTTCCTCGAGGAATTCGAGGCGCTCATGACCACGAACGAGATCCTGCTGCAGCGCACGCAGGGCGTGGGCGTGCTCTCCAAGGAGCTCGCCATCAGCGCCGGCATCTCGGGGCCCATGGCGCGCGCCAGCGGCGTGCCCTACGACATCCGCAAGGTCGACAAGTACGGCGTGTACGATCGCTTCGACTTCAAGGTGCCGCTGGGTGACAAGGGCGACGTGTACGACCGCTACTACGTGCGCGTGCTCGAGGTGGCCGAGAGCCTCAAGATCCTGAAGCAGGCGCTCACGGACATCCCCAAGGGGCCCATCCAGGATCCCAAGACCAAGCTGCGCAACTTCCGCCCGGCCAAGGGCGAGGCCTACGGCCGCATCGAGAGCCCCAAGGGCGAGCTGGGCTTCTACGTGGTCAGCCAGGGCGACAAGTCGCCCTACCGCTACCACGTGCGCGCGCCGAGCTTCATCAACCTGACCATCCTCGAGGACATGTGCGTGGGCCACAAGATCGCCGACGCCATCGTCATCCTGGGCGCGGTCGACATCGTGCTCGGCGAGGTCGACCGATGAGCTTCAGCGGCGGCCTCCGGCGTTGTCTCGAGGGTCTGATGCAGACCCTCCCCCAGGCGGGCAGAGCCCGACCTGGGGCCCGCTGCCAGTTCCGCTGCGCGGCTCGCTCCGCTCGCTGGTGCTGCGTCGGAGGTCGGCGATGAGCTTCGGCGGCGGCCTCCTCAAGAGCCTGGCGATGACGGCGAGGAACTTCGTCGGCAGCTACTTCAAGAAGGAGCGGCTGGTCACGGTGCAGTATCCGGAGGAGCGGCTCACGCCCAAGGAGAACTTCCGGAACATCCCGTTCCTCGTGTACGACGGCGATGCCGAGACCGGGCTGCGCTGCACGGCGTGCAAGATCTGCGAGCAGGAGTGCCCGCCGCAGTGCATCTACATCGAGCTGCTCACCGACGAGAAGGGCATCTCCAAGAAGAAGCCCAAGGTCTTCGACATCGACATGAGCGTGTGCATGAACTGCGGCATCTGCGCCGAGGTGTGCCCGTTCGACTCCATCAAGATGGACAGCGAGTACGAGCTCGCCACCGCCGATCGCTTCACGGGGCTGCTCGCGGACAAGGTGCGGCTCGGCAAGTCGAACGAGTACTACCACCAGATCAAGCACACCGAGGCCACCGTCGTCGACGAGCGCTTGGCCGCCAAGAAGAAGCCGGCGCCCGCGCCCGTGAAGCCCGCCACCGCGCCGGCGCCTGCGCCCGCTGCGGTTGCACCCGCGCCTACTGCCACCGCGCCCGCTGCGCCCGCGCCCGCGCCTGCCGCCGCCGCGCCTGCCGCGGCCGCGCCTGCCGCGCCGACCACCCCCCCGCCCTCCACCGAGACCAAGAGCTGAGCACCGCGATGCTGTCCACCGTCGATCAAGGCTTCGTGCAGGCGTACCGCTTCCTCTTGGAGCTGGTGCGCGGCCTGGGCGTGCCCGAGTGGGTCGTCACGGTGGTGGGCTTCGCCGTGCCGGTGGTGGCCGTCATCGCCATCTTCGCGGGGTTCTTCGCGTTCCTCACCTGGCTCGAGCGCAAGGTCATCAGCCGCATCCAGAACCGCTACGGGCCGAACCGCGTGGGACCCTTCGGGTTGTTCCAGCCCATCGCCGACGGCGTGAAGATGATGACCAAGGAGGACATCATCCCCGCCGGGGCCGATCGCCTCCTCCATTGGCTCGCGCCCTGCCTGGTGGTGGTGCCCGGCGTCGTGCTGTTCGCGCTCTTGCCGCTCGGCCGCAACATGACCGCCGCCGATGTCGACGTGTCGGTGCTGTTGTTCTTCGCCATCAGCTCGGTGTCGACCATCGCCTTGTTCGTGGCCGGCTGGGCCAGCCACAACAAGTACTCGATGCTCGGCGCCATGCGCGCGGTGGCACAGATGATCAGCTACGAGCTGCCGCTGGTGCTCGGCGCCATCCCCGTCATCATGGTGGCGGGCTCCATGAACCTCGGCGCCATCATCACCGCGCAGGGGCCGCAGGCGGGCGGCGAGCTCTTGGGGGGCATGCTGCACTGGAACGTGTGGACGCCCTGGGGGCTGGTGGGCTTCGTCGCGTTCTTCATCGCGGGCATGGCCGAGCTCAACCGCTCGCCCTTCGACATCGCCGAGGGCGAGAGCGAGATCATCGCCGGCTTCCACACCGAATACACGGGCTTCAAGTTCGCGCTCTTCTTCATGGGCGAGTACCTGTCGGCCATCGCGTTCTCGGTGCTGGCGTCGTCGCTGTTCTTGGGCGGCTGGCACGGCCCGGCCTTCCTCCCGAGCTGGCTCGTCTTGTTCGGCAAGGTCTTCGGGCTCATCTTCGTGATGATGTGGATCCGCTCGACGCTGCCGCGCCTGCGCGTGGACCAGCTGATGGCGTTCTCGTGGAAGTTCTTGTTGCCGCTCGCCATCGTGAACATCTTCGCCGCCGGCGTGTGGCACGTGCTGCCCCGCGCCACCATCGTCGAGAAGGGCGTGGCCTGGCTGGTCGGCGCCGCCGTGCTCGTCCCCACCTACCTCGTGCTGGCCAAGCTCAACGGCGGACGCGCCGCCGAGCGACGCCGCTACCGCTACGCGGATCTCTGAGCCATGAACCTGGTCCACCTCGGCTTCGTGCTCCTCTCCGCCGTCACCATCGCTGGTGCGCTCGGCGCCACCACCATCAGCGATCTGCCGCGCGCGCTCTTGTCGCTGGTGCTGTTCTTCTTCGGCGTGGCCGCGCTGTTCTTCATGCTGCACGCGGAGTTCATCGGCGTGGTGCAGGTGCTGGTGTACGTGGGCGCGGTGGCGGTGCTGTTCGTGTTCGCCATCGTGCTCACGCGCTCGCGCATGCCGGCCACCGACATCGGGCGCCTGGTGCCGTCGCGCGCCCTGGGCATCCTCGGAGCCGCGCTGGTGGGCGCGGGCCTGGTGGGCGTGGTGGTGCGCACCACCGACGTGCCGTTGCCGGCGGTGGCGCCGAGCGGCGCCACCGCCCCCATCGGCGAGGCGCTGATGACGCGCTTCTTATTGCCGTTCGAGATCGCCTCGGTGTTGCTGACGGCCGCGCTCATCGGCGCCGTGGTCATCGCGCTGGAAGACGGTGAGCCCCGGAGGCGCGCATGATCACGCTCAACGCCATCCTGGTGCTCTCGGCCATCCTGTTCTCGGTGGGGCTCGCGGGCGCGCTCACGCGCAAGAACGCCGTGCTCGTGCTGGTGTCCATCGAGATCATGATGAACGCCGCCAACCTGAACTTCATCGGCTTCTGGCGCGCGGGCCTGCTCGACCTGAGCGGCCCCCTGTTCGCGCTGTTCACGCTGGTCATCGCCGGCGCCGAGAGCGCCGTGGGCCTCGCGTTGGTCATCGCGATCTATCGCCACTTCAAGTCGGTCGACGTCGCCAACATCCATTCGCTGCAAGGCTGAGCTTCGGAGCGCCCCCTGATCGATCCCACCCTCACCTGGCTGGTCCCGCTCTTGCCGCTGTGCGCCGGCATCGTGGGCGTGCTGTTGCCGCTGTCGCAGCGCAAGCTGGCGTTCGGCCTGGCGGTGGGCGCGCTCGGCGCCTCTGCGGTGCTGTCGGTGGGCCTGTTGCTCGGCGCCGTGCAGGCGGGCGCCGACGCCGCGCCTGTCGTCGTCAACGGCACCTGGCTCACCTTCGGCGGCAGCGCGCTCAAGCTCGGCGTGGTGCTGAACCCGCTCACCGCCGTGATGATCGCCATGGTCTCGTTCGTGGCGCTCCTGATCTTCATCTTCTCCCACGGCTACATGCACGAGGACCGGGCCTACGCGCGCTTCTTCTCGTTCTTGTCGCTGTTCTGCGCCGGCATGCTCGGGCTGTGCGTGGCCAACAGCTTGGTGCTGTTGTTCATCTCGTGGGAAGTGGTGGGCGTCTCGAGCTACCTGCTGATCGGCTTTTGGCACCACAAGCCGAGCGCGGCCGCCGCGGCCAAGAAGGCGTTCCTCGTCACCAAGCTCGGCGACCTCGGCTTCCTGGTGGGCATCATCTGGGTGTACGGGCAGACCGGCACGCAGCTGTTCTTCGACGACGGCTTCGGCATCCTCGAGAGCGCGCAGCTCGAGAGCCTGCGCGCGGCCACCGGCGTGTTCATGGGCATGAACCTCGCCGGTGTCATCGCGCTGCTCATCTTCTGCGGCGCCGTGGGCAAGAGCGGCCAGTTCCCGCTGCACGTGTGGCTGCCCGACGCCATGGAGGGCCCCACGCCGGTGTCGGCGCTCATCCACGCCGCCACCATGGTGGCAGCCGGCGTGTTCCTGGTGGCGCGCACCTACCCGCTGTTCGCGTCGGATCCCCTGGCGCTCGACGTGGTCGCGTGGATCGGCGCGTTCACGGCGCTGTTCGCCGCCACCATCGCGGTGGCGCAGAACGACATCAAGCGCATCCTCGCCTACTCCACGGTGTCGCAGCTCGGCTTCATGATGCTCGGCCTCGCGGTGGGCGGCGTGGCCGTGGGCATGTTCCACCTGATCACGCATGCGTTCTTCAAGGCGCTGCTGTTCCTCGGCGCCGGCTCGGTCATCCACGGCAGCCACCACGAGCAGGACATCTTCAAGATGGGCGGCCTGCGGGGCCCCATGCGCGTCACCTTCATCACGTACGTCGTGGGCGCGGCCGCGCTCGCGGGCGTGGTGCCGCTGGCCGGCTTCTGGAGCAAGGACGAGATCCTGCTGTCGGCCTGGCACCACCACGCGTACGGGCCGTTCGCGCTCACCATGGCGGCATCGTTCCTGACCGCGTTCTACATGACCCGTCAGGTGGCGCTGGTGTTCTTCGGCGCCAACCGCAACGTCGACGCCCACGGCCACCCGCACCACGCGCACGAGTCGCCGGCGGTGATGACGGTGCCGCTCATGATCCTCGCGCTGTTCGCCGCGGGCATCGGCCTGGTGGGCACACCGTGGGCCAACCTGTTCGGCCACTTCCTCGAGCCGCGCGCCGCGCACGCCGAGGCCAACCTCGGCTTCATGGCGGTCGCCACGGTGGTGGCCTTCGCCGGCATCGGCGCCGGCTGGGCGATCTACGGCAAGCTCCGGCCCGCGAGCGCGAGCGATGACCCGCTGGCGCGCATGCAGCCGCTGCACCGCTGGCTCGCGGGGCGCTGGTTCTTCGACGAGCTGTACGCGTTCACGGTGGTGCGGCTGGTGCGCATCCTCGCGCACCTGGCCGAGCTCATCGACGCCATGCTCGACCTGGTGGTGCTCGGCGTCGCCAGCCTGCTGCGCGCGTTGTCCGCCGCGTTCTTCTGGAGCGACGAGCACCTGGTGCGGCCGGCCGCGCGCGTCGTGGCCGGCGCCGCGCGCGCGGGCGGCGCCGCGCTCTCGCGCCAACAGACCGGGCGCGTGCAGCGCTCGCTCTCGGCCGTCACCTTCGGCGCCACCGTGCTCCTCGGCCTCTTGCTCCTGGTGATGTTCGCGCGATGAACCTCCTCGACGCCCACCTGCTCTCGTGGTTGACGGCCATGCCCGTCGTCGGCGCCGTCCTTGTCGTGGTGGCGGGTGGCCAGCGCGCCTCGCGCTCGCGCGGGCTGGCGCTCGCGGCCATGGGCGCAGCACTCCTGCTCACGCTGCGCGCGCTCTGGCTCTTCGATCCGCGCCAGGCGGGCTTGCAGCTCGTGGAGCGTCACGCGTGGATCCCCACGCTGCACGCCGACTACGTGGTGGGCATCGACGGCCTGAGCGTGCTCATGCTCCTGCTCTCGGCGCTGATCGCGCCCGTGGCCGTCATCGCGTCGTGGAAGCGCGACGAGGACGCGCGCGTGACGTCGATGCTGTACCTGGTGCTGCAAGCCGGCCTGTTCGGCGTGTTCACCGCGCAGAGCTTCTTCCACTGGTTCATCTATTGGGAGGTCGTGCTCATCCCCGCGTTCTTCTTGGTGCGCGCGGGTGGCACGGTCATCGCCAAGCGCGCCGCGCTCAAGTTCCTGCTCACGACGCTCGTGGGCAGCGTGGCCATGCTGCTGGCGTTCCAGGCCATGCTGTTCGCGGCCGAGACCCTCGACTTCGTCGAGCTGGCCCGCCTGGGCAAGAGCGGCATGCTGGCGAGCAAGCTGGCGCAGCTGGCCGCCGACGCGGGCCTGTCGTGGACGGCGCCCACCTGCGCGGCGCTCGCCTTCGGCGGCGTGCTCTTGGCCGTGGCCATCAAGACGCCGCTGTGGCCGCTACACACCTGGCTGCCCGACACCTACGCGGAGGCGCCCTCGCCGACCACGCTGGTGCTCACCGCCGGCATGTCGAAGATGGGCGTGTACGCGCTCTTGCGCATCGCGCTGCCGATCTTCCCCGATACCGCGCAGCGCTTCGCGCCGCTGTTGCTGGGCCTCGCCGTCGTCACCGTGGTGGCCGGCGCCTTCGCCGCGCTGGCGCAGACCGATCTGAAGCGCATCATGGCGTACTCGTCGGTCAACCACGTGGCCTTCTGCATGGTGGGCGCCTTCGCCGCCGTCGGCGCCGGCGCCGGCCTCGCCGACGATCGCGCCGCCGCCATGGCGGGCGCCGTGTTGCAGATGTTCGTCCACGGCATCACCGCGGGCGCCATGTTCTTCTTGGTGAACGCCCTCGAGGAGCGCACCGGGCACCGCGGCTTGCACGACTTCGGCGGCCTCAGGCGCGTGGCGCCGTGGTTCTGCGGCGCCTTCGGCGTGGTCACGTTCGCGTCGCTCGGGCTGCCGGGCCTGGCGGGCTTCGTCAGCGAGCTGTTGGTCTTGCGCGGGACCTTCATGCTCGCGCCCACGATGGCCGCGCTCTCGCTCGTCGGCGTGTTCATCACCGCCGTCTTCCTGCTCACCATCATCCAGCGCGTGTGGTGGGGCCCCGAGCGCGGCTTCGGCGCGCCGCTGCCCGACCTGTCGCCGCGCGAGCTCGCGGTCATCGGCGTGCTGGTAGCGCTCATCGTCGCCGTGGGCGTGGTGCCCGGCCCGTTCGTGGAGCAGAGCAAAGGCGCGGTCGACGCCCTGGTGGCGCTGTTCGCCGGAGGTGCGCGGTGACCGCCTCGTTGTTCTCGCTCGCGCGCCTCGACTGGACCATCTACCTGTCGTGGATCGGCGTCGCCCTGGTGCTCCTGATCCCGTCGTCGAAGAAGGACGCGATCCGCTGGACGGCGTTGGCCGTGGCCGTCGCCGGCCTGGTGGTCGCGTGCGTCGGGCTGTTCTCGTGGACGCCCACCGGCGGCACCGGCGCCGACGCGCTGCGCGCCTCCTTCAAACAGTTCGAGGTCGACCTGCCGTGGATCCCGGCCATCGGCGCGCGCTACCACCTGGGCGCCGACGGCATCAGCCTGACCCTGCTGGTGCTGACCGGCTTCGTCGCCGTCACCGGCGTGCTGTTCTCGTGGAACCAAGAGCGGCGCGTGAAGGAGTTCTTCGCCTTCCTGCTCCTGTTGGTGAGCGGCGTGTACGGCGTGTTCCTGTCGCTCGACGTGCTGTTGCTGTTCGCGTTCTACGAGCTCGCCATCATCCCCAAGTACTTCATCATCGCCATCTGGGGATCGACGCGCAAAGAGTACGCGGCCATGAAGCTGGTGCTCTACAGCTTCGCCGGCAGCTCGCTGGTGTTCGTGGGCATCATCGCGCTGTGGGCCAAGGCCGGCGGCACCACCTTCGATCTGCTGGCGCTCAAGGAGGTCGCGTTCACCACCGACTTCCAGATGTTCTGCTTCCCGCTGGTGTTCATCGGCTTCGCCGTGCTCGCCGGCATGTGGCCGTTCCACACCTGGGCGCCCACGGGCCACTCGGCGGCGCCCACGGCCGCGTCGATGATGCTCGCCGGCGTGGTGATGAAGCTCGGCGCCTACGGCTGCCTGCGCGTCGCGATCTTCCTGTTCCCGCAGGCGCTATCGGCGTACGGCGGCTTCTGGCAGTGGACCATCGCCGTCCTCGCCGTCACCGGCATCGTGTATGGGGCCGGCGCGGCGCTCGTGCAGAAGGACTTCAAGTTCGTCGTCGGCTACTCGAGCGTCAGCCACATGGGCTTCGTGCTCCTCGGCCTGGTCACGCTCAACACCGTGGGCCTCGACGGCGCGGTGTTGCAGATGTTCTCGCACGGCATCGTCGCGAGCCTGTTGTTCGCGACGGTGGGCCGCATGGTGTACGACCGCACGCACACTCGCGAGCTCACCGAGCTGTCGGGCATGCGCTTGGCGGCGCAGATGCCGTTCGTGGCCACGGTGTTCATCGTCGGCGGCCTGGCCTCCATGGGCCTGCCCGGCTTCTCGGGCTTCGTCGCCGAGATGCAGGTGCTGGTGGGCGCATGGGAGCACTACCCCTGGCTCACCATCATCACCGGCGGCGGCATCGTGCTCACCGTCTGGTACACGTTCCGCGCCTTCCTGGCCGCGTTCTTCGGCGAGCGCGCCGCCGGCGAGCCCGCGCACCACGAGCCGCTGCCGCCCATCACCTGGCAAGAGCGCGCCGCCTCGATCATCCTCATCGCGCTCCTGGTCGTGGTGGGGTTGGTGCCCTCGCTCTTGCTCGATCGCATCGACCCGAGCGCCCAGCTGTTCATCTCCACCATCTCGAAGGCCCTCCCCTGAACCCCCTCGCCCTCGCCCAAGCCACCGCCCCCGAGATCGCGCTCGTCGTGATCGCGCTCGTGGTGCTCTTGCTCGACGTCGGAGTCTTTCGCCAGCGAGCGCCCGAGGCGCGCGCTGCCTGGGTCGGCGGGCTGACGGCGCTCGGCCTGGTGGGCGTGCTGGCGCTGTTGGGCCAGCACCTCGCCGTCACGGGCGACGTGTACTTCATGGATCACGACCGCGTGCTGGTGGTCGATCGGTTGGCCATCACGCTGCGCCTGGTGATCGTGGCGCTGGCGCTCTTCGCCGCGCTGTTCTCGATCCGCTACCCCTTCACCAAACACTACGGCGAGTACTTCGCGCTCCTGCTGTTCGCCACCGTTGGCCTCAACCTGCTCGTGGCCACCGAGAACCTGCTGATGTTCTTCGTGGCGCTCGAGCTCTTGTCGATCTGCCTGTACGCGCTCACCGGCATGCACCGCGGCGTGCTGCGCTCGGCCGAGGGCGGCGTGAAGTACTTCATGGTGGGCGCGCTCAGCTCGGCGTTCCTGCTGTTCGGCCTGTCGTGGATCGTGGGCTCCACGGGGGCCGCCGACTTGCCATCGCTGCGCGAGGCGCTGGCCGGCGGCGGCAACGCGCTGCGGCTCACGGGCCTGGTGTTCGTGGTGGTGGGCCTGGGCTTCAAGCTCGCCGCCGTGCCGTTCCACACGTGGACGCCCGACGCGTATCAGGGCGCGCCCACGCCCGTCACCGCCTTCATCGCCACCGCCTCGAAGGTGGCGAGCTTCGTGGTGGCGGCCAAGATCCTCGTCGTGGGCTTCGCCGGCATGGCCGGCGCCGCGCACTGGCCGTGGCGCGACCTGTCGAGCGGCGTGGTGAGCGGTGCGCGCGTCGAGGCGGGCTGGGTGCTGCTGCTCGCCGTCATCGCCGTGGCCAGCATGCTGTGGGGCAACCTGGCGGCGCTCACGCAGAAGAACATCAAGCGCATGCTCGCGTACTCGAGCATCGCGCACACCGGCTACCTGTTGGTGGGCGTGATGGCGGCGAACCAGGCGGGCCTCACGGCCGTGCTCACGTACCTGGTGGCCTACGCCGTCACCACCCTCGGGGCCTTCGGCGTGGTCGCGGCGCTCACGCGCCACCTTGGCGGCGACGACCTCGAGGACTTCGACGGCCTGGTGCAGCGCGCGCCAGGCATGACGCTGCTCCTGCTCGTGTTCGTGCTCTCGCTCGCCGGTATCCCGCCGCTGGCGGGCTTCATCGCCAAGTTCAACCTGTTCGCCGTGGCGGTGGCGGCCGACAGCGAGGGGCTCGGCCTCTTGTGGCTCGTCATCGTGGGGCTCGGCGCCAGCGCGGTGTCGCTCTACTACTACGTGGCCATCCTCAAGCACGCGCTGGTGAACGCGCCGCGGCGCACCGACCCTGTCGACGTGGGGTGGCTGTGGGCGGCGCCGCTGCTGGTGCTGGCGCTCCTGGTGGTCGCCATCGGCGCGTGGCCCCAGCCCGTGCTCGAGCTGTTCGCCGACCTCGTCAAGGGCGCGGGGTTGGTGCGCTAGCGGGTCGTCGAACGACGGACTGCTGGGGCGTGTCCCTGAGCTCAGCTAGGCCCCCTCCGGGTCTGAGCGTGACGTCGTCATGTCGCTCCCCCGACATCGGGGGAG
>CAZONM010000087.1:0-16713 GCA_964580865.1 uncultured Myxococcales bacterium
GGCGAGGGCGAAGGCGAGGGCGAAGGCGAGGGAGAAGGCGAGGGAGAAGGCGAGGGTGAGGGAGAGGGTGAGGGCGAGGGTGAGGGCGAGGGTGAGGGCGAGGGCGAGGGCGAGGGTGAGGGTGAGGGTGAGGGCGAGGGCGAATAGGCCCAAGCGGATGTCTCGGGCCCTGCGAACCTCGGCGAGGTTTGGGATAGCTTCGTGCCAGGCGTGATCGCGACCAGAAGGATCAGGACATGAGCGACAAGGTGACCATCAGCTACGGCGGCAAGAGCGTGGACCTGCCCGTCATCAAGGGCAGCGAGGGCGAGCTGGCCCTCGACATCGCCAAGCTGCGCGCCGCCACCGGGCTCATCACGCTCGACCCGGGCTTCATGAACTCGGGCTCGTGCCAGAGCTCGGTCACCTTCATCGACGGCGACAACGGCATCCTGCGCTATCGGGGCTACGCCATCGAGGAGCTCGCCGAGAAGTCCACGTTCCTCGAGGTCAGCTACCTGCTCCTGCACGGCGAGCTGCCCACGCGCCCGCAGCTCGAGGAGTTCACGCGCCACGTCACGCGCCACACCATGCTGCAAGAAGAGATCAAGCGCTTCTACTCGGGCTTCCCGAGAGACGCGCACCCCATGGCGATCTGCGCGGCGGTCACGGGCGCGCTCTCGACCTTTTACAAGGACAGCGTCAACCCGCACGACGCGCGCCACGTGGAGATCTCGACGTACCGCCTGCTGGCCAAGTTCCCCACCATCGCGGCCTACAGCTACAAGCACTCCATGGGCCAGCCGTTCATGTACCCGCAGAACGGCCTGGATTACTGCTCGAACTTCCTGCAGATGATGTTCGCCACGCCGTGCGAGATGTACCACGTGGACCCCACGGTGGCGCGCGCGCTCGACCTGCTCCTCATCCTGCACGCCGACCACGAGCAGAACTGCTCCACGTCGACGGTGCGCATGGTGGGCAGCTCGAACGCCAACCTGTTCGCCTCGATCTCGGCGGGCGTGAACGCGCTGTGGGGCCCGCTGCACGGCGGCGCCAACCAGGCCGTCATCGAGATGCTCGAGCGCATCGAGGCCGAGGGCCTCGACGGCAAGGCGTTCTTGAACCGCGCCAAGGACAAGGGTGACACCACGCGGCTCATGGGCTTCGGCCACCGGGTGTACAAGAACTTCGATCCGCGCGCCAAGCTCATCAAGAAGGCGTGCGACGACGTCCTCGACAAGCTCGGCGTCAAGAGCAAGCGCCTGGAGATCGCCAAGCAGCTCGAGGAGCAGGCGCTGAAGGACGAGTACTTCGTCTCGCGCAAGCTCTACCCGAACGTCGACTTCTACTCGGGCATCATCTACGAGGCGCTCGGCATCCCCGTGGGCATGTTCACGGTGCTGTTCGCGCTCGGCCGCCTGCCCGGCTGGATCTCGCACTGGCGCGAGATGCACAAGGATCCGGCGACCAAGATCGGGCGCCCGCGGCAGATCTACCAGGGCGCCACGCTGCGCGCGTACAAGCCCATCGCCGAGCGCGGCTGACGAGCGGGCCGTCGTGGCCTCGTCGTCGATCGGATCTCGGACCATCGGGTGGCGGCCCTGTCGGGCCGCGGCGTGATCGCTTGCGTCGCCGCGGGCCGAGCAGGGCAGTTCCGCCATCGTCGCCGACATCGAACCTGGCCTTGTGATGGCCAGATTGGATGGCTAGGATAGGCCTTGTGGTCACCGCCAAGATCTCCGAGCTGAAGGATCGTCTGAGCCACTACCTCCGCCTCGTGCAGCGCGGCGAGCGCGTGCTGGTGTGCGACCGCGACCGCGTCGTCGCCTGCATCGAGCCGGCGGGCGCCACCCAAGGCACAGACGAAGGCCCGTGGCTCGATCGCCTCGAGCGCAGCGGCGTGGTGCGCCGGGCGGCCGGGCCGCTCCCAGCGTCGTGGGCGCGCGCGCGGCCGCGGCTCAAGGTGGACGTGGTCGCGGCGGTGCTCGCCGATCGGCGCGATGGTCGATGAGGTTCTGGGACAGCTCGGCGGTGGTGCCCTTGCTCGTCCAGCAGGCAGGGTCGGCGCGCTGCGAGCGCTGGTGGCGAGACGATCGCGAGGTCGTCCTGTGGACGCTCTCGTCGGTCGAGGTGTCGTCGGCGCTGCAACGCCTCGTCCGCGAGGGCTCGCTCGCCGAGCGGGCGGCGGCACGCGCGGAGGTGCGTGCCGAGCAGCTGATGCGGGCGAGCGTCCTGGTGGTCGACGTCGACGGCGTCAAGGCGCGGGCGCAGCGCCTGTTGCGGCTGCACGCGCTGCGCGCCGCCGACGCCTTGCAGCTTGGCGCGGCCCTCGCGTGGGCGGAGGACGCACCGGCGGGGCGAACGCTGTGCACCTTCGATGAGCGGCTCGCCGTCGCCGCGGCGCGCGAGGGCTTCGAGGTGCTCGGCGCGTAGCGCGGGGTCGGCGCCGCCGGAAGCGCATCAGCAAAGGCATGACCTGATGCATGCGCACGAGCATCACCCGTGATGACGACGTGGCCGCGCGCATCAAGCGGCCCGAGCGCAGGAGGCGTCGGCCGTTCAAGGAGCTCGTCGACGCGGCCCTGCGCGAGGGGCTCGAGCGTCTCGACGTGGCGCCGGGCGCGCCCAGCGACGTTCGGCTCCGCACGCTCGATCTTGGGGCGTCGCTGGTCGGCAGCCTCGACGGCGTCGCGGAGGTGGTGCCGCTGGCCGAAGGTCCGCGGCGCCGGTGAGATCGTGCTCGACGCCAACCTGCTGACGCCCTACGGGCGCGGCGGCGTCTCGGCCGGCGTCGCCATCGCGCGCCCCGCGGCGTCGTAGTAGCCGGCGCAGCGCTCGACCTCGCCGTCGACGATGGCAAAGCGGATGGGGCCGCTTGGCCGCTCGGCCGCCACGTACGCCGCCGCCATGGCGTCGCAGGCGCGGTCCGCGGGCGGCGAAAAGCACGTGACCATGGCGGTGGCGACGTCGGGGATGACGGGGCCGGCGTCGGCGCGCGCGGCGATGTCGTTGAGCGCGGCCACGGGCAAGACGCCCACGCTCTGGCAGCCGTAGGTGCGCAGCGCGTCGGCGCCGGGGCCCTTCTGCGCCGCCATCGCGGTCTTCACGAGCTCCACCGAGGCCGCGCCTTCCGGTGTGCGCAGCGCGAGCACCACCACGGTGACGACGGCGATGGTGCCCAGGAGCACAAGCGAGCCCACGATGATGACCGCGAGCATGCAGCCGGAGACCGGCTTCTTCGGGGCGGTGGGTGCGGGCGTCTGGCTCATGGCGGCTCCCTCGGCGTCTCTCCGGCGCGACCCAACCCTGGCGACAACAACCGCGGCACCACCCGCATGATCGCGATCCACGCGACCGCCGCAAGCCCGAGGAGCGCGAGCCCCACCGCCGGCTCGGCGAGCACCAGCTTGCCCAAGCCGAACAGCGCCGCGTACACGAGCACCACGCCGAGCGCGAAGCCCACGATCACCTCGCGTCCGCGCGGCGGCGGCGCCGGCACGCCGAGCCGCGCGTACACGGCGCGCCAGCCGGGGCCCTCGGGCCGCACCTTCTCGATGAAGCGGCCGAGCACGGCGTCGCTCTCGGGGCGCGTCACCAACGTCGCCACCAGCCACACCACCGTGGAGACGGCCACCACGAACAGCATCACCTGCGCCTGCGCCGCAAGCTCGCCGGGCCCGCCGCCCTCAGGCGCGGGGAACAGGCGCCACGCGATGAGCGAGGTGACGACCGACGCCACCATGGCCGCGATCTCGCTCACCGCGCTCACGCGCCACCACACGAAGCGCAAGATGAGCACGAGCCCGGTGCCGGCGCCGAGCGCGAGCAAGAGCTTCCACGCGCTGGCGATGGAGTCCATCTGGCTCGTGGCCGCGATGGAGGCGAGGAAGATGCCCACCGTGCACAGGCGCGACACGCGCACCAAGCGGCGCTCGTCGGCGCCGGGGGCGATGAAGCGCTTGTACAGGTCGTTCACCAGGTACGACGCACCCCAGTTCAGGTGCGTCGACACCGTCGACATGTAGGCGGCCAAGAAGCCCGCGAGCAGAAAGCCCTTCAGCCCCATGGGCAGCACGTCGACGATGGCCTGCACGTAGGCGGCCTCCACGTCGCGCTTGCCGTCGAGCAGCACGCCGCCCGGGTACAGCAAGACCGTGCACAGGCCGGTGATGATCCACGGCCACGGGCGCAAGGCGTAGTGGCCCACCTGGAAGAACAGCACGGCCAACACGCCGTCCTTCTCGCTCCGCGCCGAGAAGATGCGCTGCGCGACGTAGCCGCCGCCGCCGGGCTCGGCGCCCGGGTACCAGGCCGCCCACCACTGCACGGCGAGGAACGTGACGAGCGCGAGCGGCGGCATCCAGGCCGCGCTCTCGGAGAAGGGCAAGAAGCCCACGGCGGCCTCGCGCGAGCCGAAGCTCGCGGTGACGCCGTCGATGAGCGCGTCGGTGCCGCCCACCTCGTCGACGCAGAAGGCGGCGAGCACGATGACGGCGATCATCATCAACACGAGCTGCACCAGGTCGACCCAGAGCGCGGCGTGCAGGCCGCCGGCGGTGGAGTAGGCGACCGTGACGGCGAAGCACGCGAGCATGGCCATCCACGCGTCGAGGCCGAGCATCACCCGCAGCACCTTGACCATCGCCAGGTTGACCCAGCCGAGGATGATGAGGTTGATGGGCAGCGCGAGGAACAGCGCGCGAAACCCGCGCAAGAAGCGCGCGGCCGCGCCGCCGTAGCGCAGCTCGACGAGCTCCACGTCGGAGAGCACGCCGGCTCGGTGCCACAGGCGCGCCGTCAGGAACACGGTGAGCACGCCGCTCATCACCATGCACCACCACAGCCAGTTGCCCGAGACGCCGTGGGCGGCCACCAAGCCCGTGACCACGAGCGGCGTGTCGGCCGCGAAGGTGGTGGCGATCATGCCCGCGCCCGCCAGCCACCACGGCGCGCTGCGGCCGGCGGCGAAGTACTCCTCGAGCGAGCGGCCGGCGCGCTTGGCGAAGCGCGCGCCCACGCCGGCGACGACGAGGAAGTAGAGCGCGACGATACCCCAGTCGAGCGCGGTCACGGCGCGCACGCTAGCGTGCGCCGGCGCTGTTTGGCGAGCGCGCGTGCGTGCGCTAGCGTGCCCTCTATGCACTCGGTCGCGCTCGCCGTCGCGCTCGCCCTCGCCACGCCCGTGGACGCGGCGCCCGCTCCACCCGCCGACGGCGCGCCCGTCCAGCCGGCGCCGCCGAGCGCGCGCCGCGTGTGGGGCGTGGCGCTGCTCGCGGGCGGCAGCGCGGTCTTGGCCGTCAGCGCCACCAGCGCGGCGCTGGTGGAGGCGGTGACGCGCCCCGACGACCCCGACGTCGAGGTGGAGCACCCTGAGGTGCTGCAGAGCGTCGCCTTCGGCACCATGTTGGTGGCCGCGGCGTCGGCGGGCGCCATGCTCGCGGGCGGCGCGCTCATCGCGAGCGAGTGACGCGCGGCGCGCGACGCCGCAGGCTGTCGGGCAGTCGGCGCGCACCGGTGAGCGTCATGCCTCGGGACTCGGCCAGCGGAAGCTCGCGCGGCGCACTGCGGCCGGCGGACCATCGGGCGCTCGTACGCGTGTCCGCCGCGCGCGAGCGCTCGCAGCGCGAAGCGCCCGGTGGTGACGGCGATCCTCGATCACCTCGTCCGCCGTCGATCTCGCTTCCCTTCGGCAAGGCGCGTGGGTCGCCACCGTCGGCGTGGGACGCCCGTCTTGGGGCTCACCTCGCGGCGGGGCTCGGTGAGGTGTAGCCTGAGGCCGCCATGAGCCGATCGAACGGACCGTCGGAGACACGGGCCTGCCAAGGCCGGCGACGCCGGCGGCGCCCTCCAGCTCGGTGGCGCGCTTGACCGCTCCTGCCTGGGCCTTCCTGCGATGGTCGATGGGGACCTCCGCCGGCCGCGGCGTCATCGGGCTGTGCGGCCTCGTGGTCCTCTGCTGGTGCATGGCCGGCGGCGACACGATCGCCACGGGTGGGACCTGGCGCGGCTTCGATCGCAGCATCGCGCCGCACGAGGGGCGCATCACGATCGAGATCACGGACAGTGGTGCCGGGCGCTGCACGGTGCGGGGTGATGCCACCACCGCCACCGGCAACGGCTGGATCTTTCGCGGCAGGACGACGGTGCGGGAAACGGCGTGCGAGGTCCACGTCGTCGGCGAGGGCACCCTGAGCGCGCTCCTCGAGGTGCGCATGGAGTGGCACGGGCGCATCAAGGGTATCGGCGGTGATGACTGGGACGACGCCGACGGCTACGGCGACTGCGTGGGCCCCCTCACCGGCGACCTGCGCGAGGGGACCGGGCGGTGGCACGGCGAGTGTCGCAACGATCGTCATCGCTGGTCGGCCGATCTCGAGTGGACGCTCGACGCCGGATGAACAGGCGGCATGCCGGGAGGCAGGGTCGACCCATGGAGCAAGGACCACGTGGCGCCGTTCCGGCAGGCCTTGATGCCGACCTCGTCCCGGGCCGCGCGCTCACGCTGCGCTGGCGTCCGCGCACGCGCCTGGTGCGCGCCGCCGTCACGGGCGCGCTCGCCCTGGCGTTCGCGGCGGGCGCGCACTACGCGCCCGTCGGCATCGACACCCTGCTCGGCGTGATGGCCGCGCTGCTCGCGCTGTTCGGTGCCGCCGAGGCCGCGCACGGTGCGGTCACGGTCGCTGACGCCAGCACCATCCGACGCAGCGCGCGCCCCTTCGGTCGGACCGTCGTCATCCATCGCGGCGCCATCGCGCAGCTCAGCTGCCGGGCACAGCGTGGCGATCAGACGAACGTCAGCGTGACGGTCGGCGGCGGCGGCGCGAGCGATCCCCTCGGCCGCCGCGTCTCGCCGCCGACCCGGGAGAGGACGCTCGTGGCGGCCCGCTACGCGACCGAGCATGCCGTGCGCGCGCGCTTGAAGGACGGTACCGACCACCTCGTCGCCGGCCCCTTCGAGCGGGAGGAGCACGCGCGCTGGGTCGAAGGCGAGCTCGAGCGGATGCTGCGCCTGCGTGATCCATCGGACACGTAAGACACCGGCAACCGCTCCGAGACTCTCGACGCACGTCGATCGAGAGTGGGAGGCGTGATCGAGGTGTCGCCGAGCCGCGTCGCGTCGGCGGGCGCCATGCCCGCGCACGGCGCGCTCATCGCGAGCGAGTGCCGAGCGGCGCGAGCGCGCTACTTCAACGTCGCCAACGACGCCGTGACGCCGGAGACCTCCTTGTCGAAGACATCCTTCGGCGCCACGTACTCGAGCACCCAGATGGAGTCGCCGAAGAGCCCGGGCCGCACGAACACGGCGACGAGCTCGCGCACCGGGCGACCGTTGACCATGGTCTCGAGCGTCATCGTGTGCCCGGCGGCGCCCGTGCCGTCGGTGGCCGCCGCCTCGGCGAGCAGCAGGTAGCCGCGGTTGTCCTTGAGGTCGCTCTTGAGCGCGTCCCTCCAGAAGTCGAGGCCGCCCTTGTCCTCGTCGTCGAAGCGGCGCACCCACAGCTTGCTCTCTTCGGGGGTGATGGCCTTGAGGCTGTCACCGGAGCGATCGGTGACGAGGAAGCGCGCGGGCGGCTCAAGGCTGACGCAGGCGCCGCCCGCGAGCGCGAGCAGCAGGGTGGCGATGAGCGGTGTGGCGACGCGGTTCATCAGAAGCCTCCCAGCACTTGCTCGATGCCGACCTGGTTGATCCACTCGAAGCGCGAGCGCGTGCGCATGGGGCCCGGCGTGGGCGGCGGCGCGTTCGAGAAGAAGCTCACGGTGAGCGTGGAGAACGCCACCTGGTCTTGCAGGAAGCGCAGCTCGCCCTTCATGCGCTCGATCTCGTCGGTGAGGCGGCGCACCTGGTTCTCGATCTGCAGGATCTCCTCCATCTTGGCGGCGCTCTTGAGCAGGTCGAGCAGCCGCTGGCGGCTCTTCTCCGCGGTCTCCAGGCGCAGCTCGAGGTCGAACATCTGCTTGGTGACGTCGCTGGCCGACAGCTGCTCGTTGATCACCTGGCCAAACGAGCCCAGGTCCTTGACCACGGCGTAGAAGTGCTCGGCCGGCATACGCACGGTGATGGTGACGTTGTTCGACGACGTGTTGCCGTTGCGGTTCAGCATGAAGCCGCCCATGGCCTCCACCTTGGCCTGCAGCTTGTCGGCGCTCTCGACCACGTTGGTGACCAGCACCTGCACCGAGCCCGTGTAGATGACCAGGCGCTTGGCGGGCTTGCCGCCCTCGCTCGACTCCACGGGCTTGGGCGTGCCCGCGTCGGGGTCGGTGGGCTTGTCGGGCGGGGGCGGTGGCGGTGGCGGCGACGTCGCGGGCGTGGGCTCCGCCGGGCGCGACATGGCCTTCCGGTTCTTGACGAACGCGCCCTCGATGGCGCCGCCGAGGAAGTCGAGCGCGCCGCCGGCGGCGTCGTCGGCGAGGTTGATGACCTCGGATTGGGCCACGGGCGCGGGCGCCGCCATGGGTGCGTCCGCGGGCGCGTAGCCGGCGGTGGGCGAGGCACCGGCTGGCATCGCGCCGCCGCGGTACGCCTCGTCGCTCTCGCCGTCGAACAGGCCGCCGACGGGCTCGTCGCCGTAGTTGCTGGCGCTGGCGCAGGCGCCGGCGCCGTGGACGCACAGGGCGAGCGCGGCGGCAGCGGCGATGGTGCTAGGGCGGATCATGGCGCGACGCTGGCACATCGCCCGCCACGACGTCGACCCCGTTGCGAGCGGCCGCGGCATTGGCCAAGCAGCGCCCATGACCACCGTCACGCTCCCGGGCTTCTTCGAGCGCCTCTCCCTCGCCCTGCGCGTGCTCGGCGACCCCACGCTGGCGGCGCGGCTGCGCGACACGCCCGCGCTGCCGCCGGCGGGCGCAGACGCCCCGCGCCTCATGGAGGAGCGCGTCGTCGAGAAGATCGTCGAGCGCCCGGTGGAGAAGGTCGTCGAGAAGACGGTGGAGAAGATCGTCGAGCGCACGCGCGTCGACCCCGAGGCGGGCGCGCTGCACGTGCTGGCGCTGTTGCAGCGCGAGGGGCGCCTGGTTGACTTCCTGCAAGAGGACATCGCCGGCGCCGGCGACGCCGACGTGGGCGCGGCCGCGCGCGTCGTGCACTCGGGGTGCAAGAAGGCGCTGACCCAGTACTTCGTGCTCGAGCCCGTGCGCGCCGAGGCCGAGGGCGCCGGCGTCGTCGTCGACAAGGGCTTCGATCCCCAGCAGATCCGCCTGTCGGGCAACGTCGCCGGCGAGCCGCCCTTCAAGGGCACGCTGGCCCACGCGGGCTGGCGCGCCAAGGACGTGAAGCTGCCCGAGCGCCCCCCGTCGGTCGACGCGCGCGTGGTGGCCCCGGCGGAGGTGGAGATCCCATGACGAGCGCGCGCTTCAGCGTCGGTATCGACCTCGGCACCACCAACACGGCGCTCGCCTCGGCGTCGCTCGACGGCAAGGAGGGGCCCGCGCCCTTCGCGCTCGACCAAGTGGTTGCCGCCGGCGAGCACGCGGCCCGGCCGCTCGTGCCCTCGTTCCTCTACCTGCCCGCCGACGTCGAGCTGCCCGCGGGCGCGCTGGCGCTGCCGTGGGCCGCAGATCCGCGCTTCTGCGTGGGCACCTTCGCGCGCGAGCGCGCCGCCAGCGTGCCTGGGCGCGTGGTGTCGTCGGCCAAGAGCTGGCTGTGCCACGCGGGCGTCGACCGGCGCTCGGCGCTCTTGCCCGTGGGCGCGCCCGACGAGCTGCCCAAGCTCTCGCCCGTGGAGGTGAGCGCGCGCATCCTCGAGCACCTGGTGCGCGCGTGGGATCAGGCGCACCCCGACGCGCCGCTGCGCGAGCAAGACGTGGTGCTGACGGTGCCCGCGTCGTTCGACGCCGTGGCGCGCGCGCTCACGGAGGAGGCGGCCAAGAGCGTGGGCCTCGAGCGCCTGACGCTGCTCGAGGAGCCGCAGGCCGCGCTCTATGCGTGGGTGGCCGCGCACGGCGACGGGTGGCGCAAGCAGGCGGCGGTGGGCGACGTCATTCTCGTCGTCGACATCGGCGGCGGCACCACCGACTTCTCGCTCATCGAGGTGAAGGACGAGGGCGGCAACCTGGCGCTGCACCGCGTGGCCGTGGGCGAGCACATCCTGCTCGGCGGCGACAACATGGACCTGGCGTTGGCCCACCGGCTCAAGGCCAAGCTCGAGGCCGAGGGGCGGGAGCTCGACGACTGGCAGCTGCGCGCGCTCATGCACGGCTGCCGCGCGGCCAAGGAGGAGCTGCTCGAGCACGACAAGAAGCAGAAGGTGCCGGTGGCCATCCCCGGGCGCGGCTCCAAGCTCGTCGGCGGCACCGTGCGCACCGAGCTCGTGCGCGACGAGCTCACCGAGACGCTGCTGCACGGCTTCTTCCCCGAGGTCGACGCGGGCGCGCGGCCGCAGCAGGCCAAGCGCGCGGGCCTGATGACGCTCGGGCTGCCGTACGCGCACGACGCGGGCATCACGCGCCACCTGGCGGCCTTCCTCGACGGGCGGCGGCCCACCAAGCTCCTGTTCAACGGCGGCGTCACCAAGAGCCCGCTGTTGCGCGCGCGCATCGCCGGCGTCGTCACGGGCTGGCTCGGCGGCGCGCTCGAGGTCATGGAGAGCCCCGAGCTCGACGCCGCGGTGGCGTTGGGCGCCGCGTATTACGGGCGCGCGCGCACCGGCAAAGGTGTGCGCATCAAGGGCGGCGCCTCGCGCGCCTACTACGTGGGCATCGAGCGCTCGGAGCTGGCGGTGCCCGGCGTGGCCCCGCGCGTCGACGCGGTGTGCATCGCGCCGCTCGGCATGGAGGAGGGCAGCGAGATCGTGCTGCCCATGGAGCTCGGCCTGGTGGTGGGCGAGCCCGCCACCTTCCGCTTCTTCGCGTCGTCCACGCGGCGAGAGGACGCGCCCGCCAGCACCATGGACCCGAAGAAGGCGGAGCTGGCCGAGGTGGCGCCCATCGAGACCACGCTGCAGGGCCCCGCGGGCGCGCTGGTTCCCGTCAAGCTGCACGCCCGGGTCACCGAGGTGGGCACGCTCGAGCTCTCGGCGGTGGAGAGCGGCACGCACAAGCGCCACAAGCTCGAGTTCAACATCCGCGTCGAGTGACGCCGCGCGCCGCCGTTCGCGATCGAGGCGCTACCAGCGCACGTCGAACTCGACGCGCCGGGCCGGGGCGTCGACGTACGCGTCGACCGTGCCGCGCGCGCCGCCGAGATCGACCGCGCCCTCGAAGGTGCCGCAGGTGCCCTCGATGTAGTCCTGGTCGTCGAGGAACGGCCCGCGCGCGCCCTCCACGCGCATGCGCATGCGATCGGGCGTCAGCGGCTCGCACACCAGGAGCCCGCAGCCTTGGTAGATCTGCTGCCACCCCATGGGCGCGCGCCGCAGCACGGTGGCCGGCGTCAGCCCGAACAGCGACACCACCGCGCGCACGATGGGCCGCAGCATGGGCCCCTCGACGGCGCTCAGGAACGATCGCCGGCTCCAGTCGCGCACGCCGTTGGTGCCCGTGAGGCGTCGAACGGCGCGCGTCAGCACCACGTCGACGCCGATGGGCAGCCAGTCGACGCGCGAGGCATGCTCGATCTCCGCCACCGTGTCGGCGATGTCGCGGCGCAGGCGCGCCTCGAGCTCGGGCCCGAACGCGCGAACGGCGTCGAGGTTGTCCTTGATGTAGCTCGCGCGCATACGCGACTCGCCCTGCATTCGCCAATGGTACGACGACGACGCGGGCGCCGGGAAGCGTGGTCACGCTGCGTGCCTCGCGCTAAGACGGCGCCGTGACCTTCGCCCCCGTGCCGCCGCGCTCCGACCACACGGTCGCGTACCTCACCGATGTGGAGGGGCAGTGGGAGCGCTTCACGAGCTTCATCGCCTGCTGCCCGCACCTGTCCCTCGTCGACGAGGTGCTGACCATCGCGCCCGGCGTCACCTTCGTCTTCGGCGGCGACGCCATCGACCGCGGTGCGCGCGGTCGAGCCATCGTGCGCATGCTGGTCGCGTGCAAGCGCCGTCAGCCCGACCAGTTGGTTGTGCTGGCGGGCAACCGCGACATCAACAAGATGCGCCTGGTCACCGAGCTCGCAGGCGCGCCGCCGCGCCACGCACCCGACGACGTGCGAAACGGATCGCGCGCCGCGCTGCTGCGGTGGATCTTCCAGCACACCATGGGCGCCGCGCAGGCCTTCGAGCTTCGCAAGGACGAGCTCGTGGCCGAGGGGCGCGCCCATCACGACGAGGACGTAGCGCAGAGCTACCTCGACGACCTCGCGCCCGCGGGCGAGCTCACCGCGTACCTCGGCGCCTGCCAGCTCGCCTGGCGCGCCGGGAGCACGCTGTTCGTACATGGCGGCGTCGCCGCCGAGGCGCTGACGATGGTCCCGGGCCAGCCCACAACCGAGCTCGGTCGCTTCGACGTCGACGCCTGGATCGAGCGGCTGAACGCGTTCTACGTCGAGCAGCAGCGCGCCTTCGTGGCGCGCGCCCGCGACCGCGACGGGAAGCGCGCGTGGCGCGCCGTCATCGGCTACCAGGCGCCGCGCCCGGGCACGCGCAGCAACCCCGGCAGCGTGGTGTACGGGCGCTTCGGCGACGCCGACAACAACCCCACCCTGCCCGCACGCGACGTCGTCGACGCCCTGGTGCGCGCGGGCGTGCGGCGCGTGGTGGTGGGCCACACGCCGAGCGGCGACGTGGCCTCGGTGGTGCGCACGGCCGCGCCGCGCGCGCCCTTCGAGGTGGTGATCGCCGACAACTCGCGCTCGCGTGTGGCCGCGGCATGCGCGCTCACCGTGCGCGACGAGGCGGTGGCGCTGACCGGACGGCTCGTGCTCGACGACGGCGCCGAGCGCGCCGTGGCCGCCACCTTGCCGCTCGACGATCGCGCGAGCCCCGTGGGCCTGCGACGGGCCGACGGCAGCCTGGTGAAGGCGCCGGTCGACGAGAGCTTTCACACCTTCCGCTACCTGCCGGGCTACCAGTTCTCCCAGCAGCTCGTGTCCTCGGCCGCGCTCGGGCCCCTGCACGAGGCCGGGCCCCACGCGCTAGACGACGACGACGGCGCGGGCTAAGCGCGGCGCGTCGCCATGGCTGAGCCGCGCTACGTCGTCGGGATCGATCTCGGCACCACCAACACCGTGGTCGCCTACGCCGACGCCGGCGGCGGACCGGTGCACGATCTCCCCATCCCGCAGACCGTGGCGCCGCACGAGGTGGCCAGCGGCGCCCAGCTGCCGAGCGCCCTGTACCTGGCCGCCAAAGGCGAGCTGCCCGCCAGCGCCGCGCGCCTGCCCTGGGACGAGGCGCCGAGCGCGCCCGTGTTCGTGGGCGCCTTCGCGCGCGCCCAAGGGCAGAAGGTGCCCGGGCGCGTGGTGGTGAGCGCCAAGAGCTGGCTGTGCGTGCCCGCCGTGGAGCGCACCGCAGCCATCCTGCCCTGGGCCGCCGCCGACGACGTGGAGCGCCTGTCGCCCGTCGACGCCGAGGCGCGCGTGGTGGCGCACGTGGCGCGCGCCTTCGAGGCCGCCACGGGCGCGCCGCTGGCCGAGCAAGACGTCACGGTGACGGTGCCGGCCTCGTTCGACGAGGTGGCGCGCGAGCTGACCGTGGCGGCCGCGGCCAAGGCCGGCCTGCCGCGCGCGCGCTTGCTCGAGGAGCCCCTGGCCGCGCTCTACGCGTTCTTGCGCGCGCACGAGGCCAGCCTGGCCAACGACCTGCGCGGCGTGCGCCTGGCGCTGGTGGTCGACGTGGGCGGCGGCACCACCGACCTCACGCTCGTGGCCGTGGGCGCGGCGCCCAGGGAGGGCGCGCCCCCCGCGCTCGAGCGCATCGCCGTGGGCGAGCACCTGATGCTCGGCGGCGACAACATGGACATCACCTTGGCGCGCCACGTGGAGCGGGCGCTCACGGGCACCGTGGGCACGCTCGACGCCACCACGTGGGGCGGCCTGGTGGAGAGCGCGCGCGCCGCCAAGGAGGTGCTGCTCGGCGACCACGCGCCCGAGGCCACGCCGGTGACGCTGGCGGTGCGCGGCAGCAAGCTCGTCGGCGGCACCAAGAGCGCGTCGGTGCCGCGGGCCGAGGCCGAGCGCCTCGTGGTCGACGGCTTCTTCCCGAGCACCGCCGCCGACGACGTGGCGCGCCGCGGGGCGCGCACGGCGCTCACCGAGCTCGGGCTGCCCTTCGAGAAGGAGCCGGCCGTCACGCGCCACGTGGCCGCCTTCCTGCGGCGCCACGCCGAGGCAGCGGCGGCGGCCGGCGGCCGCGTCGTCGACGGCATGGCGTGCCCCGACGCCGTCTTGTTGAACGGCGGCGTGTTCAAGAGCCCGGCCATCCGCGCGCGCTTGCTGGCCACGCTGGCGCGCTGGGTGGGCGCCGAGGTGCCGCTCCTGGGCGGTGTGCTGCACGGCGACGCCCTCGACCTGGCGGTGGCGCGCGGCGCCGCGCAATACGGCTTGGTGCGCCGCGGGCGCGGGCTGCGCATCGGCGGCGGCAGCCCACGGGCCTACTTCGTGGGCGTGGGCGACGAGGCTGGCCGGGCGCGCGCCCTGTGCGTGGTGCCCAAGGGGCTGCACGAGGGCGAGCGCGTCGAGGTCGATCGCACCTTCCGCCTGGTGCTCGATCGCCCCGTGGGCTTCCCGCTCTACACGTCGACGTCGTCGCGCGCCAAGGCCGGCCAGCTGGTCGACGTCGACGCCGAGCTCGAGCGTCTGCCGCCCCTGTCGGCCGTCCTGCAGAGCGAGAGCGAGGCGCCCGTGCGGGTGGCGGCGTTCTTCTCCGAGGTGGGCACCCTCGACCTGTCGCTGCAGATGACGCCGGAGGCGCTGCGCCGCTTCTCGCTGTCGTTCTCCACGCGCGCCCAGGGCGATGACGAGCGCCCCGCCGGGGCGGCGGCGCCGGCCAAGGCCGAGGGCATCCACCGCCGGCTCGAGGAGGGGCGCGAGCTCCTGCTTCAGTTCTATGGCTCCAAAAATAAAGGAGTGGATCCGAAGCGCGTGAAGGACCTGCGGCGCGACCTCGAGAAGCTGTTCGGCGAGCGCGACACCTGGTCCACGGGCCTCAACCGCGAGCTGTGCGGCACCTTGCTCGGCGCGGCCAAGAACCGCCGGCGCACCGTCGATCACGAGCGCGTGTTCCTGCAGCTGCTCGGCTTCACGCTGCGCCCCGGCGTGGGCGCGCCGTTCGATGACTGGCGCATCGAGCAGCTGTGGCCGCTGTGGAAGGAGGGCCTGCAGCACACGAGCGAGAAGCCGAGCTGGGCGAGCTGGTGGATCTTGTGGCGGCGCGTGGCGGCCGGGCTGTCGGCGGAGCGGCAGCGCGAGGTGGGCGCCTACCTCAAGCCGTGGCTGCTCGAGCAGGGCACGGGCAAGAAGGGCGAGGGGCCCACGCCCCACGGTACCGACGAGATGGTGCGCCTGGCGGCGTCCCTCGAGCGCCTGGCGGCGGCCGACAAGGTGGAGCTCGGCGCCTTCGTGCTCAAGAAGATCGGACGCGGCGGCGTGTCGACGTACTGGCCCCTCGGGCGCCTGGGGGCGCGCCACCTGCTGGCGGGCTCGGCGCACGAGGTAGTGCCGGCGGCGGTGGCCAGCGAGTGGGCCGAGAAGACGCTGAACGCCGATCTCAAGACCGCCGAGGGCGCCGTGTTCGCGCTGGCGCAGCTCGCGCGCGTTACCGGCGATCGCACCCGCGACCTCGACCTTGCGCTGCGGCGGCGCGTGGCCGAGCGCCTCGAGAAGGCTGGCGCGCCCGCGCACCTGGTGCAGATGGTGCGCGAGCACGTGGCGTGGACGGCCGACGACGAGGCGCAGGCCTTCGGCGAGGCGCTGCCGCCGGGGCTGCGACTGTAGCGGCGGGCGCCGCTACCTCACCGGGCGCCCGTCGGCGTCGAGGATGACGAGCCCATCGGCGCCGAAGGTGCCGGCCTTCGCGAGCGCCTCGAGCTCGGGCAGCACCCTCGCGCGATCGCCCGCCACCACCACCTTGTGCGACGGCAACAAGTGCGCATGCACCGCCGCAGCGGCGGCCTTGCCGTCGACGGCGCGCAGCTCGCCGGGGAAGCGCTGCCAGCTGTCGAGCGGCAAGCCGTAGGTCAGGAGCTCGCCCACGCTGCGCACCAGCGCCGCGTTGGTGGCGAAGCGCGCGGGCAACGCGCGCAGGCCGCCGTCGCGCTCACGGCGCAGCTCGTCGTCGCTGGGGGGCGTGGTGCGCATGGCCGCGAGCTCGTGCTTGATCTCGGCGAGCGCCTTGCCGGTGGCGTCGGTGCGGATGGACGACTGCACCGTGAACGCCGAGCCCGAGCGCCGATAGCCGAACCCGCCGCTGGCGCCGTAGGTGTAGCCGTTCTTCTCGCGCAGGTTCTGCACCAGGCGGCTCGACAAGCCCTGGCCGAGCACCTGGCTCATCACCAACGTCGCCGCGTAGTCGGGCGCCGCGCGCGCGGGGCCACCGTGGCCCACGATGACCCTCGACTGCTCGGCGCCGGGGATGTCGACGAAGAACACCGTGCCCTTGAGGCCGCGCGGCGCGCCCACCTTGGCGCGCGCCGGCGCCTTGCCCTTCCACTGCGCCAGGGCCTTCTCGAGGAGCGGCGTCAGCTGCTCCACGGTGACGTCGCCGACGACGACGAGCTCGGCGCCCTCGGGCGCGAGCTTCTTCAGCACGCCCGCGCAATCGGCGGCCGTGACGGCGTCGAGCGTGCGCTCCTCCGTCACGTGGCCATACGGGTGCGCGCGGCCCCAGAAGGCGGCCGCCCAGGCGCGCGCGC
>CAZONM010000088.1:0-16605 GCA_964580865.1 uncultured Myxococcales bacterium
GGCGCCGGTCGCGCACCCGCGCTTCGCCGGCATCGCCGCGTTCGCCGACGTGGCCGCGGGCCGCGCGCTGGTGCGCGCCGGCGACAGCGGGCCCGCGGTGACGGCGCTGCAGCAGGTGCTGTTGGACATGGGCTTCCCCATGCTGGCGCTCAAGAACGACGTCGGCGTCGTCAGCGTCGACGGCCAGTTCGGCGCGCAGACCACCACCGCGCTGTCGAACTTCCAGGTGCATGCGAAGAAGCGCTTTGCCAACGTGCGCGTCACCGGCACCCTCGATCAGGCCACGCTGAGCGCTCTCGTGGCCCTGGCGCCGGCGCCGGGCAAGAAGGCGTGGGATCCGGGGCAGCCCGCGCATGCGCCGGTGCCGTGCTGGGGCGGCGATCCGACGAAGAAGCTGCGCGTGGTGGTGGTGAAGGACGAGCACCGCACCTTCCTCTACGACGCGCAGGGCACCTGCACCGGCATCTTCCCGAACGCGCACGGCGCGCAGGGCAGCGCCACCGCCACGGGGCTCAAGAGGGTGCGCACGCGCCTCGACGAGGCGACGGCGCGGAGCACCAGCATGCAGCTGTGGGGCAACACGCGCTCGTTCGGCAAGCGCATCCTCGATCTGTCGTGGGCGTCGGGCGGCTCGTCGGGCGAGGAGCTGCACGGCACCTTCGACTACCGCAACATGGGCAGAGACGTGAGCCATGGCTGCGTGCGCCACTACAACGAGGACATCATCACCATGTTCGACGCGGTGGCGGTGGGCGATCTGGTGGCCATCGTGGGCGGGGTCGACGACGCGTCGCTGCGCGCGTAGGCCACCGGGTCATTACTCCGTCGTCGTGATCTGCGGCCGCCGGTTCATGAACGGCAGCTTGCTCGTCACCTGCTCCACCATCCACGCCGCCACGTCAGCGCGCGCGATGGCGGCGCTCGTGCCGAACGCCTGCACGATCTTCACCCGCCCCGTCTTCGGCCCGTCGGTGAGCCGGGTGGGGCGCACGCACATCCAGTCGAGCCCGCTGTGGGCGTAGGCCTCCTCCATGCGCGCGAGGTCGCGATAGGCGACGCCGATCTTCGAGGTGGCCACCAAGAACTTCATCACCAGGTTCATGCGTGGCGCGGAGTCGCCCACGCCGGCGGCGCTGATGGCGAGCACGCGCTTGAGCCCGTAGGTCTGCATGGCGTCGATGATCAGGTTGGCGCTGGTGGTGTTGAAGTCGGGCTCCGAGAGGCTCTTCGACCACGGGTTCTTCGGGTTCGTGCGCTTGTGGCCGAGGCACGAGAGCACGGCCTCGCACCCGGCCATCTTCTCGAGCGCGCCCTCCTTGCCGATGAGGCGCGTGGCGAGCTGCACGCCGGCGGGCAGCTGCACCTTGGTGCTCGGACGCACCAGGGCCGTCACCTGGTGGCCGGCGGCCACCGCCTCTTGCACCACCAGGCGACCCACCTGGCCGCTGGCGCCGGTCACGAAGAGCATCATGGGGGCACCCTAGCGCGCGTTGAGCGCGCGCGGTGCATCAGCGCGCCGCGAGGCGGGTGTTGCTGGCCACCGGGCGCGCGGCCACGCCGTGGCAGCCGCGGCACGACGCGGCCAGGCGCTTGGCGGGCTCGGGATCGGGCGGCTCCTTGGCCAAGGCGCGCCGCGCCGCCTCCACGTCGGCGAGGAAGGCGGGCAGGCCGGCGCCGAGCACGGGGTGAGCGCGGGCGGCCTGGTCGGCCGCCAGCGCCGACGCGGTCTTTTGCACCTCGTCCACCAAGCCGCGCGCCACGGCCACGTCGGCGGCGCTGGGCGCGGCCGCCGTGCCGAGGAGCTCAGCGAGCGCGCTGGTGTTGCGCGCCATCGACCACATGGCGCTCTGGAGCGCGGCGTCGGGCCTCTTGGGCAGGGGCGGCGCCCGGTCTGCTGCCTTCTGGCAGCAGCACAGCGACGCGACGAGCAGGGCGGTGAGGAGGGCGTGGCGCATGGCGCCGATGCTGAACCACCCATGGATCCAGCACAAAGGGGGCGCACCTGCGCGTTGGCCCGTGACATGCTTTCATCCCTGCGCGAGGGCCCCATGAACCTGCATGCATGTAGGTGGATCTCCTTGTCGGTCGCGGCCGCGCTCGTCGCCACTGGCTGCTTCGAACCGACCAACCCCTGCGACCCGGGTGCCCCGCCCGAGGTGCGCAGCCAGGGCACGCGCATCACCGGTACTGTCGTCGACCAGCACCGGCGGCCGTTGGCCGGCGTGCCGGTCACCATCAGCGGCACCAGCGACACGCAGGTGAGCGCCCTGAACGGCACCTTCGCCTTCGACAACCTCCTGCCGGGCGCCGCCTACGAGCTGGTGGCGCTGCCGAGCGCGCCCATGGTGGGCGGGCGGGCGCGCACCAGCGAGCTCGCGTGTCTGTCCGCCGTCAACGACGTCGACGTGGTGGTGGTGGTGCCGCCCCAGTCACCGGAGCTCGAGCTGACGCGCGCCACCAGCGAGCGCCGCCTGTTCGTCGCCTTCGGCCGCGTGCTCCCCGACCCCGCCGACGACGACGAGGGCGAGGCGCTCGACGTGAGCGCCTTCTACGACGGCGCCGACGGGCCGCGCGACGCGTGGAGCGTCAACGCCGAGTGCGTCGAGCGCGCCGACCAGGCGCCGCTGCGCTACCGCGTGGAGGTGCGCGCGCCGTTCGACGAGTGGCGCGAGGCGCGCCTGTCGGCGTTCCCCTGGATCGACCCCATGCAGGTCAGCGCCAGCGGCGAGCGCAGCGCCGGCGACTACATGCTGGTCGGCGTCGACGACGTGTGCGGCGCGGCGCTGTGCGCGCGCTACGCCTACCTCGAGGAGTCGCTCGCGGACCCGCGCGCGCGCTGCGCCGAGGTCATCGGCATGGTCACCGGGGCTGACGAGCTCGGCGACATCGTCGAGCCCTTGACCCCGTTCGGCAGCTACCAGGTGCGCGTGCGCACCGAGCTGCGCACCGACGACACGCAGCGCGCCGCCGCCACGCTGCCCGAGCGGATCTTGGCGGCCGCGTCCACGTCGCCGGCGCAGATGTCGCTGGTGCCGGGCGCCGTATTGCCCGTGGTCGACAGCACGGGCGCGCCGCGTGAGGTCGGCGACGTGCACGCCATCCAGCCCACGGCGGGCGGGCGCTTCGCGCTGGTCGACGGCGACTGGATCGCGCTCATCGGCGACGGCGCCGACGTGCTCGACGCCGCGGCCGCGTCGGCCGTGGGTGAGGGCGCCGCCAGCCAAGGGGCGCTCGGCTCCGATGACTCGTGCGAGCAGGCCATGGCTGGCGACATGACCGCCGACGTCGCCCCCACCACCACCATCGAGCCCATGGCCGTGTTGCCCTCGGGCTCGTGGCTGCGCGTGATGCGCCGCGCAGACGACGGCGTGGCGACCCCGGGAACGGCGATCAAGAAGGTCTACGTCGGCGTCGACGCCGGCACCGCCCGCTCCGGTCCCACCACCGACGTGGCGGCGGAGAACGCCATCGAGCCGCCTGTGTCGTTCGACGCCGGCGCCGACGAGGCGGGCAGCGCGCTGAGGGCGTTCCGCTACCTGACGCCGCCCGTGGGCGCCTTGGTGGACGACGACGTCAACCCGCCCGACGCCTACGCGCTGGTGTACCGCTCGGCGCTGGTCCTCATGGAGCAGGGCTTCGTGGGCAGCATGGCGCTGCGCTTCTTCACCACCGATGAGGCCGTCGATCCCACCTCGGGCCGCTTCGGTGGACGCTGGGCGGCCAACGCCGACGGCAACGACACCACCGCGGGCCTCGGCGGCAGCTGCGCCGACCTCGAGGCGGTGGGGCAGCCGAGCAACTCCTTCGACGACGGCATCATCGGGCACCGGCGCGTGTCGCTGTGCTACGACGTGGGCGCCGCCCTGGGCGAGGCCGTCGACCTGCGCGACTTCGATCAGCTGCCGGGCGCCGAGGGCGCCACCTACCTCATCGCCGACGGCGCCAACGACCGCCTGCTGGCCGCCTCCGAGGCGGCGCTCACGTGCGCGGGCTGCGCCGCCGGCGCGGTCACGCCGCTGGCCGCCCAGCTCGTCGACGTGCGCGTGGGGCGCGAGCCCGTGGCGCTGCTTCGCACGCACACCGTCGATTGCAGCCGCGATCCGGTGCCGCGCCAGGTGATGCTCGTCGCCAACCACGGCAGCGGCGACTTGAGCATGGTGGAGGAGACGGGCGGCGTGCTGCGCGAGACCGCCGTCATCCCGCTGCCCGCGTTGCCGGCCTCGTTCCTCGAGGACCCCGCGGGCCCCACCTGCGACGATCCGTTCATCTGGGTCATCGCCGACGATGGGCAGGTCATCGCCGTCGACATGCGCGGCGAGCCCAGCGTGCCCGTGTGCGGCGACACCGCGTGCGCGCTCGGCACGCGCGGTCGCGGTGCGGTGGGCGGCGTGCAGCGGCGGCGCGGCGACGCCGCGGGGCCCGGGCGCGCGCTCATCGGCGGCCCCGGCCTGTTGGGCGAGATCGGCTACTTCCGCCCGCAGGCGCTCAAGGGCGCTGCGTATGCTGGCCAGTCGGAGCTCGAGGGCGTGGGGGCGGAGCCCGCGCCCTGACCGCCACGGAACCTGGGCGGGCCGTGTAGCATCGGCCTTCCATGGCAGATCGGGTGGGCCGCTACATCCTCGAGGAGCGCGTGGCGCGCGGCGGCATGGCCGAGGTGTGGAAGGCCCTCGACCCCGAGCGCGGCGAGGACGTGTGCCTCAAGCGCCTCGACCCGTCCTTGCGCAACGACGTCGACTTCATCGAGATGTTTCGCGACGAGGCCGCGCTGGTGCTCGACCTCGACCACGCCAACGTGGTCAAGGTGCTCGAGCTCATCGACTCCGACGACGAGCTGGCGCAGGTCATGGAGTTCGTCGACGGCCCGAGCCTGGCGCGCATCCGCGCCGGCGTGGAGCAGCTCGAGGAGAGCACGGGCGCCGGCGGCTTCACGGTCGCCGAGGCGCTGCAGGTGGCCATCTACCTCGCGCGCGCCCTGCACCACGCGCACACCCGCCGGCGCGACGGCCGGCCCGACGGCGCGCCGCTCTTGATCGTGCACCGTGACGTGAGCCCGCAGAACGTGCTCATCGACAAGCAGGGGCGCCTCAAGCTGGTCGACTTCGGCGTCGCCAAGGCCGCGCAGCGCCTGACGACGACGCGCGCGGGCACGCTCAAGGGCAAGCTCAGCTACATGGCGCCCGAGCAGGCCCGCGGCAGCGCCGTCGATCACCGCGCGGACCAGTTCGCCGCCGCCGTGCTCCTGTGGGAGATGCTCACCGGGCGGCGCCTGTTCACGGGGCGCAACGAGCTGTTGATCCTCGACCAGGTCACCAAGTCCGACCCGGTGCCGCCCTCCGCCGTGAAGCCCGCCGTGCCGCGCACCGTCGACCGCGTGGTGCTGCGCGCGCTGCGCTGGCACGCCGAGGAGCGCTACCCCGACATGGCGGCCTTCGAGCGCGCGCTGCAAGGCTGCCTCGACGCCCTCGAGCCCGCGGGCGCGGTGGACCTCGCGCCGCTGGTGGCGCGCGCCTTGGCCGCGGGCGCGCCCGTGGTCGAGGGCGCCGCGCACACGCGCGTCATGGCGCAGGCCGACGACTCCACCAAGGAGGCCTCCGACGACGCCCCGCGCCCCTACACCACCAACCCGACCGCGCAGCCCGAGCACACGGGGCAGTTCTTCCGGCCGCGCGCCTCGCCGTGGCTCACGATCGCAGGGCTCGGCGGCCTCGGCGTGGGCCTGGTGGGCGGCGGCATCGCGCTCGCCGTGTGGCTCGCGGAGCGCGAGGTGGTGGCGCCGTCGCACGACGCTGGCCCGGGAGCGCCGTTGCACGCCGAGCTCGCCGCCATCGAGCGCACGCTCACCGAGGCGCCGTCGCACCCGTGCCGCACCGAGCTGCTCGACGATCTGCTCGACCCCGCGCCCTTCTCCGACGCCGGCCGCGAGGCCCTGGCCGCCAGCGCCACCGCGTGCCGAGCCCTGGCCGACGACGCTGCGCGCCTGCGCGCGCGCGCCGACAAGCTCGAGGAGGCGTACGCGGCCGAGCAGCGCGCGGCCAGCGACCCGAAGGCGAAGAAGAGGAAGAAGCCCACGCTGTACGCGCGCGTGGCGCAGCTCGAGCGCCTGGGCCGCGCGTCGCTCGACGCCGGCGCCTACGGGCGCGCCAAGGAGCACCTGGCCGAGGCGGTGGCGCTGGCGGCGGCGCGCCTCGAGCTGCAACCGCTCCTGGCGCAGGCCTTCCGCGGCCTGGGCGATCCCGCCGGCGCCGCCCACCACATCCGCTTGTGGCTGCACGCCATGCCCGACGACGCCAACGGCGAGCGCGCGCGCCGCTACCTGGCGCGCTACGGCCACAGCGGCGAGCTCGCGCCCGCGGCCGACCCCGCGCCCGACGAGCGCTGGGCGCGCGTGCGCCGCCTGCGCCACGACGCCGAGGCGCTGCCCCCGGCCGAGCGCCCGCCGCTCTTGGCCCAGGCGCACGAGCTCCTGCCGCGTGACAGCACCACGCTCCTCTCGCTGGTCGACGCCTACGAGGCCGCCGGCCGCGTCGTCGACGCGCGCGCCGCGCTCGAGGCCGCGCTGGCGCACAAGCCCCCGCCCGACAACGTCAAGCGCCTCAAGGCGCGCCTGGCGCGCCTGCCGCCGCCGCCGTAGTCACCGCGCCTTCTTCTCGCTCGCGAGCTGGCGGGTGAGCTCGCGCCAGCCCTCGGGCGTGAGCGGGAGGTTGCGCATGGTGGTGACCCGCTCGATGGCGCGCAGCCCCGCGAGGCCCACGTACTCGTTCTCGAGTCCCTCGGCCGCGGCGGGCTGCGGCGGGTTGTTGAGGCCCAGGAGCTCCTTCACCGGGCGCAGCGTGTCGGCGCCGCGCTCGGCCTGCATGCGGCGCAAGAACTGCAGCACGGCGCGCTCGCTCGGGCGCAGCGCGACCTCGTCTCCCTTGTCGAGGCGGATCAAGATCTCGTTACCGTCGAGCGCGCGCACGTAGGCGCGCGTGGCTACCGCCGACGACAGACCGCCCCCGGTGGGCAGGCTGCGGTCGGCCTTGAAGCGCGCGATGCCGCGCGAGGTGAGCGGCATGCCGAGCGACTCGTAGAGCGCGGCGATGCGCTTGAGCCCCAAGGCGCCCACGGGCTCCTTGACGCCGGCGGCTGCGATGAGGGCAGCGAAGCCGTTGCCGTCGAACGACGACAGCGCCGTCAACAGCTCGTGCGCGCGCTGCACGTCCTCGGGCAGGTCGCGGATGTTGACGCGCTCCTCGGCGCCCTTGCCGCCGCGCCCGCCCACGGCGCCGCCACCGCGGCCCGGAGTGTTGTTGACGCCGCCGAGCTTGGTCATGCGACCAGCCTAGCGCATCGCGCGCACCAGCTCGACGTCGACGCGCACGGTGCCCGCCACGGGCACGTCGAGGGCACGAACCACCTCGGTGTAGCCCTCGGCGCGCACGCGCAGCGTGAAGCGCCCGGGTGCTGCCAAGAGCCGCGCGAAGCGCCCGTCGCGCGGCCGCGTGGTCCAGCGCTCGCCGCCCGCGGGCGCAGCCTCGTCGATGATCACCTCGGCCACCACGGGCGCGCCGCGCTCGTCGTGCACGACGCCGCTCACGCCCGGCCCGCCGCGCACGCGCTCGAGCAGGTGCTGCCACGTGGGGCGCGTGCCCACCACGGCGGGCGTGCGCGTCTTGCCGTAGGGCAGCGGGTTGTTGGTGGGCCCCTCGACGAGCAGCGCCACCGTGCCGTGCGCATACCGCAGCCAGTCCTGCGCCGTGCCGTCGACGGGGTAGAGGTTCCGCGCCACCGTGTAGCGCTGGCCGTTCACCTGCACGGGCAGCTTGGCTGCGATCTCCTCGGCCACGGCCCACGCCTCGTTGGTGGCCGGGTTCGGCATCGACGGGTCGGTGTAGGGCACGAGGATCTTGGTCGCGTTCGTGTGAAAGTCGATGGACGCCACGAAGCGCTCGCGCTCGGCGAGCTGCATCATGGCCTGCACCTCGGGCTCGCTGCCCGGCGCCGGCCCGCGGTAGCGATAGTGAAATGGGTTGCTGCGCGAGCCCACCTCGCCCAAGCCCCCCCAGCGCACCGGGTAGTTGCGGTACAGGTCCACGCCGTCCCAGCCGTCGATGTCGCCGTCGCCCTCGAGGTCGCGGCCGTTCTTGCGGTCGTAGTCGCGCGTGTGGTGCACGTAGCGCGCGTTGCCGTCGACGTTGACCAGCGGCACGCACCAGATCTCGAGCCCGTCGACCCAGGCGGTGACGCGCGGGTCCTTGTGGTAGCGCTCGAGCAGCTGCTGCACGGCGTCGAGCACGAACTCGATGGACAGGAGCTCGCCGCCGTGGTGCCCGCCGTCGAGCAGCACGGCGCTCTCGTCCTCGTCGGTGCGCGCGTGGTCCGAGATCTTGAGCGCCCACAGGGGGCGTCCGTCGTGGCCGCGCCCGAGCTCGAGCAGGTACGTGATGTCGGGGTAGCGCTCGGCGTAGCCCTTGAGCAGCGCGCCGACCATGTCGGCGTCTTTGTAGCTCTCGTCGATCTTGAAGCCGGTGGCCGTGCGCGTGGGCGGCGCGCCCAAGCGCGCGTACAGCGCGGGGTCGAGGTACTTCCACGGCATCTGCGTCTTGATGCGCACGGGCGCGATGCCGGCGCGCAGCGCGCGCTCTTGTCCCAGGGGATCGGTGACCAGCACGGCCACGCGACGCCCGCCCTCGTCCTCCTCGGCCACCACGCGATCGCGCAGGTCCCAGGGCAGGCGCGCGCGCTCTTCGGCGGGGAAGACCACCAGGCGCTCGGCGCCGGCGCCGGCGTCGAGCGAGGCGGTGGGCGGCGCCTCGACGCTCGAGCCCAAAGACAGGAGCGACAGGCCGGCCGCGCGATCGTGCGCCTTGCCCACGCGCCAGCCCACGCGCCCCGCGAGCGCGCCGCGGTCGTGCGCCGTCACACGGGCGCGCGGCACGAGCGTGGCGCCGTCGTAGGCGGTGGCGCTCACCACGGGGCCCGCCAGCACCACCACCAGCTCGAGCGTGCTGCCGGGCACCAGCGCGCCCTCGAGCGGCTGCTCGGCGCCCAAGAAGCGCGGCACCGCATGCTCCCAGCGCACCAGGCGCAGCTTGCCCTTCTCGACGCTCACGCCCACACCCGTGGACAGCTCGCCACTCACGTCGTCGAGCGCGCCGCGCACCACCAGCGCGCAATCGACGGCGCTGCCCACCTGCACGCGCGCGCGCACCACGCCGTCGCCCACGGCGCGGCGCGCGAGCCACAGGCTCTCGCCCCAGGGCGCGGGCTCCGCCAGGCGCACCACGCCGCCGGCGATGCTGAAGCGGCCGCGCGTGGTGGCCGCACCCTCGAGCTCGGTCACGGCGCCCACCACGGGCGGCGCGCCCACCAGCACGCGCTCCCACGCGACGTCGAAGGCGGGGAAGCTCTGCGCCGGCGGCGGCAGCTGCGCGGCCACCTGCATGACGAGGGGAAGGAGGGCGACGAGCACGGCGCGCACGCTAGCAGGGCGGCCGCGCGCCTGTTAGCAGTGCCCATGACCACGGCACCCGCACCCAAAGCCCGTTTGCCGCGCGTGGTGGTGCTGCTCGGCGTCACCAGCCTGCTCACCGACGCCTCGAGCGAGATGATCTTGCCGCTCATCCCGTCGTTGGTCTTGGGCGGCCTCGGCGGCGGCGCGTGGATGGTGGGGCTCATCGAGGGCGTGGCCGACGCGCTCTCGGCGGTGCTCAAGCTGGTGTTCGGGCGGCTCTCGGATCGGTGGCGCACGCGCAAGCCCTTCGCGCTGGCGGGCTACGCGCTCTCCACCGTGGTGCGGCCGCTGGTGGCCTTCGCGGCGAGCCCCTGGCACATCGTGCTGGTGCGCGCCGTCGACCGCGTGGGCAAGGGCGTGCGCTCGGCGCCGCGCGACGCGCTCATCGCCGACAGCATCGCCAAGGACGACCAGCCGCGCGCCTTCGCCTTCCACCGCCAGATGGACCACACGGGCGCCATCGTGGGCCCGCTCCTGGCGAGCGGTCTGTTGGCGCTCGGGCTGGGAGTATCGCAGGCCATCGTGTTCGCGTGGATCCCGGGCGCGCTCGCCGTGCTGGCGCTGGTGTTCGTGCGCGAGCCGCCCGCGCCCGCGGCGCTCACGGCCGGCCCTCGCTTGGCCGACGGGCCGCTGCCACCCGCGCTCTCGCGCCTGGTGGTGGCCGTGGCGCTCTTCTCGGTGGGCGCGCTCGGCGACCTGTTCGTGCTGGTGCGCGCGCGCGAGCTCGGCGTGGCCGAGGCGCTCTTGCCCATCCTGTGGGTGGTGTTGCACGTCGCCAAGGTGGTCGCGGCCGGGGCCGTGGCGCGGGCCAACGTGGCGGCCACGCGGCATCTGGCGCTGGCGTGGCTCGTGGTGGCCGCCGGCGTGGCGCTCTTGTGCGTGCCGAGCGGCGCGCTCGTGTGGGCGGCGGCGGTGGTGCTCGGCCTCGGCCACGGCGCGCGCGAGCCGCTCGAGCGCGCGTTGGTGGGCGCGTGCGCGCGCGACGACGAGAAGGGCCGCGCCTTCGGCATCTACCACCTGGTCACGGGGCTGTGCGCGCTGCCCGCCGGGCTCGTCGTCGGTGCGGCGTGGGATCGGCTGGGCGCCATGACAGCGATGTCGGTGTCGCTGGTCACCGCCGTCGCGGGGATCGGTGCGCTAAGCCTCCGGTCCCCGAGGTCACCATGATGCGTGCCATGATGTTCGTCGCTCTGACCGCGCAAGCCGTGCTGTTGCCGGCGTGCTTCGCCTGCGAGCCCGATCCCGCCGAGGGCGAGGGCGAAGGGGAGGAGGGCGAGGGCGAAGAAGGCGAGGGCGAGGGCGAGCTCGACCTGAGCGCCGAGGCCATCGAGCTGTGCTCGTACTCCCTGGCGGGCACGCTGCGCCTCACCTTCGGCGCCCTCTTGGGCCTCGACGCCACCTGCACCGTCGACGACGCGCCCACGGCCGTCGAGCTGTTGGCGATGGCCGCTGCGTCGTGTGAAGAGGGCGCCGCCGCCGACTGGCAGATCGCGCTCGACGGCGGGCGCGTCGACTTCGACGTCACGGCCATCCGCGCCTGCGCCAACGAGGAGCTGCCGCTCACGCGCAACGGCGCCGACACGCCCGTGGCGTGCAGCGCGCCGCTCACCACCGGGCTCGTGCCGGCGGGCGCGCCGTGCGTGCAGGGCTGGGATTGCCCCGCGGGCGCCCTGTGCGAGTCCGACGACCTGGTCGCGCCCCTCGCCTGCGTGCCGCCGGCGGGCCTGGGCGATCCGTGCGCGTCGGGCGGCGCGGGCATGGTGCGCTCCTGCGGCGAGGGCCTGGTGTGCGTCAACTACCAGTGCGCCACGCCCGCGGCGCAGGGCGCCTCGTGCGAGCAGCTCGACTGCGCCGAGGGCCTGCGCTGCGACAACGCGCTGGACCCCGCCACGTGCGTGCGCCTGGGCGACGACGGCGATAGCTGCGCCGCCGACAGCGAGTGCGCCACCGGCCTCGGCTGCGCCGGTGGCCGGTGCACGGCCCGCCTCGACGACGGCGTGGCGTGCGTGAATGGTCAAGACGCCTGCAACGGCAGCTGCTCCGTGTGCCGCCCGGCCACGGTCGGCGGCGCGCACCAGTGCCTCGACCGCGGCGCACAGGGTGCCGGCTGCGACGACACCGACGACTGCCGCAGCCACTTCGCATGCGCGGCGGGCGCGTGCGTGCCGGCCGGCGACGTGGGCGCCACCTGCACCGTGGACGGCGACTGCCGCGTGGGACTTGGCTGCGATGGCACCACCGACCTTTGCGCCGTGGCCCCCGACGCCGGCGGCACCTGCGTGGTGGGCGGCGTCGACTGCACCGAGGGCGAGTGCGTCGCCGGCACCTGCGTGGTGGCGGCCGCGGGCAGCCCGTGCGCGGCCGACAGCCACTGCGAGGCCGCCGATCGCGTCTGTCTCGGCGTGCCGCCCGCCGCCACGTGCGGGGCGCCGCCGGCCGTCGGCGTCGCGTGCTCCGTCGGCGGCGCGTGCGCCGAGGGCGCCTATTGCGCCGCGGGCACGTGCGCGGTCTTGCCGAGCATCGGCCAGCCCTGCGGCGACGACCAGCGCAGCGCCGACCCCGTGTGCGCGGCGGGCGCCTTCTGCGATGAGCCGAGCGGCGACTGCGTGGGCCTGTTCTCGCCCGGCCAGGGCTGCGAGCTCGGTGAGCAGTGCGCGAGCGGCGTGTGCGCCAACGGCACCTGCACGCAAGCGGCGGCCTCGTGCACCACCAACCCGGGTTGGTTCCAGATGACGGTGATGATGGGCGTGCTGATCCCGCTGCGCGTGCGCATGCTGCGGCGCCGGCGGCGCTGACGGGCACCCGGGCGTTGATCCTCGTCGTCGGCCGTGCCAGACGGCCGCCGAGGAGCACCCCATGAGCCTTTCGAAGATCACCTCGCTGCTCGGCAAAGACGAGAGCCTGCTCAACCACATCTGCAAGACCATCCCGAAGGAGAGCCTGCACCTGCCCGGGCCCGACTTCGTGGACCGCGTGGTCTCGGCGAGCGATCGCTCACCCGCCGTGCTGCGCAACCTGCAGTCGATGTTCAGCCATGGGCGCCTCGGCGGCACCGGCTACCTCTCGCTCTTGCCGGTCGATCAGGGCATCGAGCACTCGGGCGGCGCGTCGTTCGCGCCAAACCCCGAGTACTTCGACCCCAAGAACATCGTCGAGCTCGCCCTCGAGGGCGGCTGCAACGGCGTGTGCTCGACCTACGGCGTGCTCGGGTCCATCGCGCGCAAGTACGCGCACAAGATCCCGATGATGCTCAAGATCAACCACAACGAGCTGTTGAGCCTGCCGCAAGAGCCCGACCAGACCATGTTCACCACCGTCGAGCGCGCCTTCGAGATGGGCTGCACGTCGGTGGGTGCCACCATCTACTGGGGCCAGCCGGCGTCGCGTCGCCAGCTGCAGGAGGTGTCCGACGCCTTCGCGCGCGCGCACGAGCTCGGCATGGTCACCGTGCTGTGGTGCTACCTGCGCAACAACGCGTTCAAGAAGGACGGCGTCGACTACCACGCGTCCGCCGACCTCACGGGCCAGGCGAACCACCTCGGCGTCACCATCGAGGCCGACATCATCAAGCAGAAGCTCCCCGAGAACAACGGCGGCTACAACGCGCTCGCCTTCGGCAAGACGCACAAGGCCGTGTACGAGAAGCTCACCACCGACAACCCCATCGACCTGTGCCGCTACCAGGTAGCCACCAACTACATGGGGCGCGCGCCGCTCATCAACTCGGGTGGCGAGTCGAAGGGCGCCACCGACCTCGCCGAGGCGGTGCGCACGGCGGTGATCAACAAGCGCGCGGGCGGCGCCGGGCTCATCTCGGGGCGCAAGGCGTTCCAGAAGCCCAGGAAGGACGGCATCGAGCTGTTGAACGCCATCCAGGACGTGTACCTGACCAAGGAGATCACGGTCGCGTGACCGTCGCCTGATCGACGCGCCCCGCCGGGGGTCGGATCTGACGAAAAACCGCGGCGCCCCATGCCCCCACGGCGGCATGTGGGCGCCGCGACGCTGTGGGCACGCCCGTTGCTTTGTGGGCCACGGAGGTCGCCGATGATCCTGCCCGTGCTCGCGCTCTTGCTCCCCGGCCAGCTGAACCCCGTGGCCGGCGACATGGAAGTTGCCGCCCCCGCCGAGCCGCCGCTGGCGCGCGTGCCACAGTCCGGCGCCATCGACGTCGCCCGCAACGCCGCCTACCTCACCACCGAGCTCCTCAGCGGCGTGGCGGTGGTGACCTTCGAGGGGGCGACCGAGGTCGAGACGCCGGTGGCGCTCGAGACGGTCGAGGGCATCACCATCGCGCGCCTGCCGTTGCAGCCGGCGCTCGCCACCGTGACGCTGCGGCTCGACTTCCAGGGCGGCTTCACCGAGGACGTGAGCTGGACCACCGGCAACGCCCTCATCGAGGGGCCGGCGGCGCCCGCCGAGATCGCGCGCGCCGAGGTGCTGCGGCCGCTCTTGCAGAACCCTCACGTGGAGATCGAGCTCGCGCCCACCGCCGCCGTCGCTGCCGCCGCTTTGAGCGCCGTGGACGGCGACCAACGCGCGCGGCTCGCCGCGAGCCTCAGCTGGGGCGGCGGCGCGCCGATCGTGTTCGCCGACTGGAGCTACCAAGGCGGCGCCCGCGACTACGACGTCGTCGTCATCGATGGCGCCGGCAACGTCGCCGACGCGACGGCGGTGACGGTGGCCGAGACCGGCTGCGCGGCGGCGCCCATCGGATCGAGCGGGCTGTTGGCGCTGGCGCTGGTGGCGGCGCGCCGCGGCCGCCGGCGTCACCCGCGGCCCTCGTCGACCACCGCGCGCCTCTGATACTCAGGGAGTCATCATGTTCATCATCCCCGTGCTGCTCGCCCTCGTCCCCACCCAGCTCGGCGGCGCCGAGGCGCCGCGCGCCGCCGAAGACGCGCTGATGGCCCCGGCCTTCATGCGCGTACCCTCGCCCGGCCAGACCGGCGTGGCGCGCAACGCCGCCTTCATCACCATCGAGCAACCGTCGACGGTGGAGGTGGTGACGTTCGACGGCGCCGAAGAGGTGCTGACGGCGGCCACGCTGGAGGTGGTGGAGGGCATCACCATCGCGCGCCTGCCGCTCATGCCCGCGCTGTCGGACGTCACGGTGCGCCTGACCTTCGGCGCCGGCGGCTTCACCGAGGACGTCAGCTGGACCACCGGCAGCGCCCTCATCGAGGGCGTCGCGGCGCCCGCCGAGGTGGTGCGCGCCGAGGTGGTGAGCCCGCTGCTCGAGCACCCGCACGTCGAATTCGAGATCGCGGCCAGCGAGAACCTGGCGGCGGCCTTCTTGCGCAGCGTCGACGGCGAGCAGCGCGCGCGCCTGGCGACGACGGTGGTGCAGGGGCCGAACGCGGGCCTGTTCTTCTCCGACTGGGCCTACCAGGGCGGCACGCAGGACTACGAGGTGGTCGCCATCGACCGCGCCGGCAGCGTCGCCGACGCCACGCCGGTCACGGTGTCGCAGGTCGGGTGTGCGGCCACGCCCGCGGCGAGCACCGCGGCGCTGGCGCTGGCGCTCTTGGCGCTCGGCCGTACGCGTCGCCAGCGGTATGCTCGGGGCGCGTGGGCATCCTCGATCGCTGGCTGAAGGGCTTCCTCGACGACAAGGGCCAAGCGCCGCCCGAAGAGCGCGCGTCGCCCGCGCCCGAGGCGCCGCGCGTGGCGGTGACGGGGACGGCGGGCGCGGTGCTGGTCGCGCGCGTGGCAGAGCCGAGCGCCCCCGTGGCGCCCGCTCCCGACGCGCGCGACCAGCTCGACGAGGTGCTCAAGCGCGCGCGCGCCCGCCTGACCCTCGACGCGGCGGGGCGCTCGTACGCCGAGGGGCCCGACTTGCAGATGGAGCTGTCGTCGCTCGACGCCGGCGGGCGCAGCAAGGCCGCCGACGCCTTGTTGACCGACGCGCTCTTGGCCTCGCCGTCGGTGGAGCTGCGCCGGCAGCTGGCGGAGCGCCTGTTGCGCCGCGGCGATCGCGCGCGCGCCGCCACCCTCTTGGTGAAGCTGGCCGAGCCCACCATGCCCGAGCGCCACGCGGTGTTCGCGCTGCAGGCGCTCGGTGAGATCGCGGAGGCCGACGGCGACGTCGATCTGGCGCGCACGCGCTACGAGCAGGTGCTGGCGCTCGACATCGGCGCCACCCAAGCGAAGACGCGCGCGCGCCGCCTGCGCCGCGACGAGGACCTCCAGCGCGGCGACGACGGGCGGCGCGTCTTGGCGCGCTTCTTGGGCGCGCGCGCCGCGGGCGCGCGCTACTCCGTCATCGACGAGGTGGGGCGCGGCGGCGCCGCCACGGTGTTTCGCGCGCGCGATCGCCTCATCGGCCGCGAGGTGGCGCTCAAGATCTTCCACGCCCGCGGCAGCGCCGAGGAGCGGCGCGCGCGCATCGTGCACGAGGCGCGCATCGCCGGCAGCTTCGAGCACCCGCACATCGTCTCCATCCTCGACCTCGACGAGGGGCGCGACCTGTTGGTGATGGCGCTGTGCGAGGGCGGCTCGCTGCAGCGCCGCCTCCAGCAAGAGACCAAGCTGCGCCACGGCGAGGTCGTCGATCTGGGCGCTGTCTTGCTGCGCACGCTGCACGACATCCACCAGGCCGGCCACCTGCACCTCGACATCAAGCCCTCGAACCTGTTGTTCCACGACGGGCAGCTCATGCTGTGCGACTTCGGCACCGCGGGCATGAAGGAGCTCGGCGCGCTCGCCGGCACGCGCGCGTACATGGCGCCCGAGCACCGCCTGCTCGGCAGCGCCGACGCGCGCGCCGATCTCTACATGGCCGGGCTGGTCATCGCCGAGGCCATCGAGGGCCACTTGCCGGCGTTCGGCGCCGCGCCGTCGCTGACGGCGCTGGCGGCGGGGCCGCGGCGGCGCGCGCTCGAGAGTGTGCTGGTCGGCCTGTGCGCGCGCGACCCGCGCGATCGCACGGCCAGCGGCGCCCTGGCGGCCGAGCAGCTCCTGCTCGCGGGCGCTCTGCCGCTCACCGACGTCGAGGGGGCCGCGCTCTACCACCACGTCGAGAGCCTGGCCGCGCGCGAGGGCCCCGCGGCGCAGGCGCGCTTGGCCGAGAGCGCGATGGCGCAGGCGCTGCGCCCGCCCGCCGCCTCGTG